>NZ_CP080590.1:1933750-2262500 GCF_019504385.1 Devosia salina | reverse complement strand
CGAGGCCGTCGGCATTGTCGGTCCGAATGGTGCCGGCAAGACCACCTTATTCGGTGTCCTGGCGGGAGCTCATCCTCCCTCCGCCGGAACCGTGTGGTTTGCCGGCGCCGACCTGACCGGCACCAGCGCTGCGGCGCGGTGCCGGTCGGGCATAGCCCGCACCCACCAGGTGCCCAGGCCATTTCTCGGCCTCACCGTCTTCGAAAACGCGCTGGTGGCCGCCCAATATGGGGCCGGGCTCTCCGGCAGCGAGGCGGAAGCCTGCGCGGCCGAGGCGCTGGAGCGTTCGGCCTTGCTGCAGCATGCCAATCGGCCCGCTGTGGCTCTGGGCCTGCTCGACCGCAAGCGTCTCGAACTCGCTCGGGCGCTGGCAACACGTCCGCGCGTCCTGCTGCTCGACGAGATCGGCGGCGGGCTGACCGAAGCGGAACTGCTAGTGCTGATCGCGCTGATCAGCCAACTCAAGGCCGACGGCCTCACAGTCGTCTGGATCGAGCATATCCTGCATGCGCTTCTGAAGGTCATCGATCGCCTGGTCTGCATGAGCGCCGGCGAGATCATTGCCGAGGGGCGACCCGAGGCGGTCATGGCCGATGCGGAAGTGCGGCGGGCCTACCTGGGAGGAGGCGTGGAATGACCATGCTGGCTGTCGACAGTCTCGTGGCCGGTCACGGTCTCCTCGCCGCCGTCCGCGAGGTGAGCTTCCGGGTCGGTCCCGGCGAAGTGCTGGGCGTCATCGGTGCCAATGGCGCGGGCAAAACGACCCTTTTCCGCACGCTGGCCGGCGTGCATACGGCAAGCTCCGGCACGATCGCGCTGGATGGCAAGTGCGTCACCGGCCTCACCCCATCCCGCCGCGTCGCTGCCGGCATTGCCATGGTCCCCGAGGGCCGGCGGCTCTTCACCGACATGACCGTCCGGGAGAACCTCCTCGTGGCTGGAGAAAACGGCCGGGCAGGGAACTGGACCCTCGAAACGGTTCTCGATGCCCTGCCGTCGCTCAAACCGCTGCTGCCCGTGCTGACCGGTGGGCTCTCCGGAGGGCAAAGGCAGGCCGTGGCCATCGGCCGGGCACTGATGAGCAATCCCAAGGTGCTGCTGCTCGACGAGGTGTCGCTGGGCTTGTCGCCCGTGGCCATTGAGGGGCTTTACGAACAACTCGCCGGCCTCAAGGCCCGCGGCGACACGGCGATGATCGTGGTCGAACAGGATCTCGACCGGGCCATGGGTTTTTCCGATCGGGTCATCTGCATGCTCGAAGGCCGCATTGTGCTCGAGGGCGAACCGCAGGTGCTCGGCAAGCCAGCCATTACCGAGGCCTATTTCGGCCTGACGACGGGGGTGCTCACCCATGCTTGACGCTTTGATCCAGGGCTTTCTGCTCGGCGGCTACTACGCCATTCTGGCCGCAGGCCTGTCATTGATGTTTGGCGTGGTCCGCTTCATCAATCTCGCCCATGGCGACCTCGCCATCTTCGGCGCCTACCTCGTTCTCTTTGCCGTTGAAGTCCTCGGGCTCTCGCCCTGGCTTGCGGTGGTGGCAGCGGTGCCGGTCATGGCGCTGCTTGGCTGGGTCTTGCAGGCCACGCTCTTCGCCCGCACCATCAAGGGCGGCTTTCTCCTGCCGTTGCTGACCACGTTCGGCCTCGGCGCGGTCCTGCAAAACGGCATGTTCGGGCTTTTTGGTTCCGACACCAAGTCGCTTGGCAATCATATCGGCAACCTCTCCTGGGCCAGCTGGCAGTTGCCATTCGGCCTCAGCGTCGGGCAGTTGCCGGTGATCACCTTCATCGTCGCTGTCACCGTATTGGGCACGCTGCAACTGGTCCTGAGCTTCACCCGGCTCGGCCGCGCCATCCGCGCCACAGCCAGCGATCCGGAGGCGGCCGAGCTCTCGGGCATCGATGCACGGGCCGTGCATCGCGCCGCTGCCGCCATCGCCGTGGCCCTGGCCGGCCTCGCCGGTGCCTTCCTCGCCATGCGCGCGCTGATAAATCCCTATGCCGGCCCCACCCAGCTCATTTTCGCCTTCGAGGCCGTCGTCATCGGCGGAATCGGTTCACTCTGGGGCACGCTGGTCGGCGGCATTGTCCTGGGTGTCGCCCAGAGCTTCGGTGCCACCGTATCCGCCCAAGGCTTCCAGCTCGCCGGACATCTGGTGTTCCTGGCCGTGCTCGGTACGCGCCTCTACCTGGCGCATAGTCGCAATCTCGGCGGCTGGCGGGCCGTGTTCCGCCTGCCGTCGCCGCCAAGTTCCACTTCCCTGAAGCCAGTCGCCAGCGAGGCCCGGTCATGAACACGTTTATCATCGAGCGCTGGACGCAATCGGGCCGCCTCGCCGTCGGCGCCGCTGCCCTCGTTCTGCTTGTTCTCGCCCTTTTGCCGGTCCTGGCCAGCGGCCTCGTCATCGACAAACTGACGACGCTGTTCATCTACATTCTCGTGGCCGTCATGTGGAACCTGCTGGCCGGCTATGCCGGACTGGTCTCGGTGGGGCAGCAGGCCTTTTTCGGTGTCGGCGGCTACCTCGCCTTGCGCCTCGTCGATGCCGGCATGCCGCCATACCTGGCGCTGGTCGTGGGTGCCGCGGGTGCCGGCCTCGTCGCCATTCCCATCTCCACCTTTGCCCTGCGTCTCAAGGGTGGCGAATTCGCCATTGCCATGTGGGTGATCGCCGAAGTGCTGCGCATCGTGGTCATGTTCGACCCACTGGTGCAGGGCGAGACCGGCACCTCGCTTCTCGCCCTCAACGCCTTCGATCCCCAGATGCGGCGCAATCTCAATTATTGGCTGGGACTCGGCGCCCTGGCGCTGATGTTGGGCGCGACTTTCTGGCTGCTTCGCAGCAGGATCGGTGCGGCCGCCCAGGCGATCCGCGACGATGAGGATGCGGCCGCCTCGATCGGCATCGACGTGATGCGGATCAAGCAGATCATCTTCGTCCTCGCCGCCTTCGGCTGCGCCCTGGCCGGGACCGTCTGGCTGGCCAGCGCCATCACCTTCCTGCCGCGCACCAATTTCGGCGTGCAATGGACGGTCTTCATGCTCTTCATGGTCCTGGTGGGCGGTCTCAGGACGTTCGAAGGCCCGATCATCGGCGCGGTGATCTTCTTCCTGCTGCAGGAAGTTTTCGGCAATCTCGGCGTCTGGTACCTCGCCGGGCTGGGCCTCGTCGCGGTCGCCTTCGCCCTCTACCTGCCCGATGGGCTCTGGGGCTTCTGGCGCCGGCGGACCGGCATTGATGGGCTCTCGAGCGGCGTCGTGCTCAAGGCGCCAACCGGATCCTGAGGGGAACCCGCCAGCCCCGGCTCACTGGGTGATGCCCTGCCCGTGAAGGATGAGGGCAACGCCGATCGGGTGTCGACCCGCCTCCGGCAGCGTCACTTCCAGCGCGGTGTCGGTGCGGCGGAAGGGTACCGGCGTCTGGTCGCCGGGCAGGGTGACGCGCTGGATTTCCCCTGAGAGGGTCGGGTAGCTTCTGCCCAGCCTGGTCAGCCGGACGATGTTGTCCTCGGGCCATCCGAGGCCCAGCGCGTGTAGCCTTCCCTCGCGCGTGACATAGCGGATGTCCTGCGCCCCAAAGGGCGACTCCGGACCGCCCTCGGAAAACAGGCCCGCGCGCGTCCGCGTCGGCCCTTCCCCGAAGAGTTTCCACGGGCACGTGGCATAGATCGCCTCGCCGAACCGGATCCGCTCAGCCGTTGCTGGATCAACACGGCGTCAGTAACCCGGTGGCCATTGGAGCGCTCAACGGTGATGGAGTGCTGGGCTCCGATGGCTCCCCGCTGGAGGGAAACACCATTCACTTTGGCCAGCCCCTCTACACGAGCAACTATTCGCGTCCCCTCGTGGCCCGTCGAGATTTGATCGGCTTTAACTGAATTGGAGTCGGTCGCTGCCGCTCACGTGATGGATCGACATTGAATTCTTGCCGTGTTCCGGATGGCCCCCATGCAAAACTAGCAGTTCAAGCCTCCTGCCGCGTTGTCGTCCCCGGCTAATTGCAGCCGTTCCAGCTTCTCAAAGCAAGTTTCGCCTAGGAGGGCGTTGACCGTCACGAGAACCGCAGCCACAAGAAGAACCGCCAAAACAACGCGCCGCACGTTCCGGATTTTCAGCGCCATTCTGATCGCAGTAGCGACGGTGTGATTAGAAAGACTAAAGGTCCGGAAAGCTCGGCGTAGGGCTCACAACTCGCAATAGCATCCTGGGCGGCAGCGGCGGCTTGTTGTTCCCAAGAACTGGGTTGTGCGCTGTCAAAGCCGATGCTGGCAAACGTGGCTGTTCCGTCTTCGAGCATGACACGCGCGAGCATTTTATAGTGGCTGGGCTCACCCGTAGGCAGTTGCAGGCACGGCATGATTTTGCGGGCCAATTCCCTGCCGTCGTCGCAGGCTTGCTGGTTCACTACGCAAGCCTGTTTGACATACTCATCAATCGTCACCTGGGCATTGCTGACGCTCGGCATTGCGACCATGGTAGCCGCCATCACCGCCGCAATTATCCACTTCAGCATTTGCCCCTCACCAGTCCGTTTCCGTCGCCTGATATCAACATGTGAGTCAGGCGGACAGCAATAGCCCGCCAGGTTCAGTACGGGACGGCTCAGAGACAGCATGTTGCGCGCCGGAATGTCGCGCATGATAGAAGCCCGCAATGGGGCGGTTTGCGGACGGGCGGCTTTTGGATCGCAGTCAGCGAAATCGGCCGTTCCATTGACGGCCGGAGGTGCGCCTCACCTTGGGCTGCGCTCACGATCCCGATACGCCATACACCTGATAGCCCGACCAGGAGTTCTGGGCCATGTCGGCGAGAAACACGGCGAGGCTCAGGCGCGCCACGGACGAGCCATCGGCGGGCAGTGAACCGGGTTCCGCACGATATCGCCTTTCCTCGCCATTGGTGAGAAAGCCGCACCGCGCGACGATGACATCGAGATTTGCCGCCCGCAACTTGTGTTCCATGCGCGTGGCGCTCTGCACGACATTGCCCACGATGACCATCAAGAGCCTGTCGAGCAGCCGCCCGGACGGGAAGAGAAGCGCGCTGGAGGTGACCAGGATTTTCCTGATGCCCGTTTCCAATGCCGCTTCCACGATGGCATCCGCCGACCGGTAATAAATCGAGGTTGCCCTTTTTGTCGGGCGGCGTCCGCCAAGCGTGGAGATCACGGCATTCTGACCTTGGAACACTCCGGCAAGAAATCCCGGATCGCAAGGGTCGCCGATGGCAACGCTCAATCGGCCGTGGCGGATCGCCGGGCGTTTTGCATCGGAGCGGACGACCGCGGTTACGGTGGCACCCCTTTGGAGCGCCTCGCACACCACATGGCGCCCGGTGCGGCCGTTGGCACCTAAAACTACAAGTTTCATATCGTCGGGTCCTGTCTGCCTGCCTGTGCAACGCTCCTGTGCAGATACGTATCGATACGTTTTTCACTGGTAAATTAGCGAAACTCGTAGCCTCAGTATGCAGAAACAGCATATATTGCGTCATGTCGTTCGACTGGAACCTTGCAAAGACATTACTTGCGGTTGCCGACGAGGGCTCTCTCTCGGCGGCCGCCCGTTCGCTCGGCCAGACACAGCCCACGGTCAGCCGGCAGATCGCCGCTCTCGAACATGCCTTGGGGGTCACGTTGTTCGAGCGGACCGGACGGTCGGTCGCGCTCACGCAGGCCGGGGTGGAATTACTCGATCACGTGCGTTCGATGGCGAGCGGTGCCAACATGCTGTCGCTGGCCGCATCGGGGAAATCCCAATCGATCGAAGGCAAGGTGCTGATCACCGCGTCCGAGCTGATGTCAGCTTATATCCTGCCGCCGATCCTCAACGACCTCGTCCGGAAAGCGCCGTTACTGGAGATCGATGTCGTCGCCGACAACGTCGTCAGGGACCTCATGCGCCGCGAGGCCGATATTGCCATCCGGCATACCCGTTCCGATCAACCCAACCTGATCGCCAGAAGCGTTCGCGACCAGGTCATGCGCTTTTACGCCACCCCCGCCTACCTCGAGACGAGGGCAGAGCCGAGGGAAGACGATTTCGCCGGGCACCAGATCATCAGCTACATCGAAGCCGACCGGATGCTGGATTACCTGCTGCCGGTGGGGCTCAATCTCACACGGGCGAATTTTCGCCTGAGTTCGTCGTCCCAGGTCGTCGCTTTGCAGATGGCGCGCGCCGGACTGGGCATGATCATTCTGCCTGAGCAAATCGCGGTGCCAATTCCTGATCTCGTGCCCGTCCTGGGTACCCTCAACGCCTTCACGGTGCCGACCTGGCTCGTGGCGCACCGCGAACTGCGCACAAGCCGCCGCATCAGATTGGTGTTCGATCACCTTGCGGACAATCTGTCATAGCTCTGCGCCGGCGGCCCGCCAGGAACGCTGAAATGACCGCTCCTGGAATTCGCAGGTTTAACGGGAATGGCCACAATGGGGTCAGTTGCGGGCGCGCCGGATTTCAAGGCAAGCAGGAGCGCTATTCACGGGGCCCTGACGCCGCTAGGGTTTTCGCCATGACGCCTGCCGTGTCCGAAGTCGGCCATCCGGATCGGTGACGCGCAGAACGGAGCGCCAGTTCCAGCAGGCCCAGAGCCAGGCCGGCGTTCCGGCGCCCACCATGAACAGCGTGGTATTGGCGCTGCGGTTTTTCTTCGCCAATGCCCTCGGCCGACCTGATCTGGCGCGCAAGCTGGTGCGGGTGGCTGTGATCGGTAATCCTTGCCTGCACAGTTGGCGGAGATTCCTTAACCAAGTCAACTCGCACTTCCTTTACCTCGGCCACACCAGAGTGGGCTAGCACGTTGTATGGTAACTCTCCTTGACCAGCCTCAGTTTTCCCAACCGTCTCATTCTTCTTGTCTTCGGCTTATTGATCGTCCTCCTCTCGTTGGTCGGCGGCGTTGGGTGGTGGGCTGTCACCCGCATTGACGAGGGGGCTCAGGAGCGACAGGCACGCGCCCTCGTTAGAGGACTGGCAGAGATAGAGGCGAGGATACCGATAGAACAGGACAGCTCCGCCGTCTGGAACGACGCCGTGCTCAACCTGACCTCGGGAAATCAGGAGTGGATCGCCGACAATCTTGTCGACTGGATGAGCAGCTATTTCGGCCACAATCGCGTCTATGTGCTGGACCCGGCCGACAACCTGGTGCGGGCCGCTCACGAAGGATTGGTACAGCCCGCGCAGGCCTATGAACGCGACAAGCCCGTTGTCCAACCTTTGGTGGATGAGCTCCGGCGGCAGATCGCCAGCCTTGCGCCTTTGGGAACGGACTCCACCGATGCTATTGCAGGCTCTGGGATTCTTGAGCGTATGGTGCTTGGCGATGGCGCCGTGGGAATCGTCAGCGTACGCCCTGTGGTCCCGGACGACAGCGCCGAGCTAAGCCAATTGTCCGGCTCCGAATACATACACGTCTCAGTTCGGCTGATCGACCAGACCGTAAGTGCAGCAATCTCCGAGAACTACAATCTGGCAGGGCTGCGGTTCGATACGGACCTCGCCGCCGATCCGGCCAAAGCTTCGCTGCCGGTCCTGAGCAGTGGTGGTCAGGTTCTGGGCTATTTCAGCTGGGACCCATTTCGTCCTGCCACTCAACTGGTTTCAGATACCGCGCCGACCATTGCCTTGTCGGCAGTCTCAGTGTTCTTGGTTGTGATAGCTTTGTTACGGCGCCTGAGCCTTACCGCTGCACGACTGAGGGTTAGCCAAGCAGAGGCACACTTCCTGGCTTTTCACGATCCGCTGACGCGTGTCGCAAACCGGGCGTTGTTTGAAGAGCGCCTGCAGCGCGCAATCGTCAATAGCAGGCGCCTCCAGTCGCCACTTGCCCTGCACGCAATCGATTTGGACCGCTTCAAGGCCGTCAATGACGGCTTGGGTCATCCGGCGGGGGATGAACTCCTCCGGCAGGTGGCTGGACGCGTGGAAAAACTGGTGAGCGAAGTGGACACCGTCGCCAGGCTGGGAGGTGACGAGTTCTCAATCGTGCAGGTCGATATCCGTTCTGTCGAAGACGCTCTGCGCCTGGGCCGGGCCATCCTTTCGGCCCTGGAGCGCCCATTTGACCTCAACGGGCAAGAGGTGAGCATCTCCGGCAGCGTGGGCATCGTGTACTCGAGCGACGCCAAGCAGGACGCTGTCGATCTGGTCAGGCAGGCGGACGTTGCCCTATACGAAGCCAAGACGAGCGGGCGGGCCCGCTATGAGGTGTACGCTGGTGAGCTGGATCAAGCGGTGCAGCAGCGGCGTGCGCTGGAGCATGAGCTGCGCCACGCGCTAAACGCGAGCGAGGGGCTGGAGCTGGTTTATCAACCCATCTTCGAAGCCAGGAGTGGGGCACTGCTCGGCTGTGAGGCGCTTGTTCGCTGGAACCACCCAACCAAAGGTCGTATGCCGCCCGACGCTTTCATTAGCCTCGCCGAGGAACGTGGACTGATCAATCAACTTGGGCTATGGGTATTGCGGCGGGCGGCCGAATATGTTCGAGCCTCCGAGGTCCCCTGGGTGGCTGTCAACGTCTCACCGGTCCAGTTCCAGAACCAGGACTTCGCCGCAAGTGTATTAAATGTTCTCGATGAAGTGGGATTATCACCCCGGCGGCTGGAACTGGAGATTACCGAGGGCCTCCTGCTTCAAAACTCCGAGCATGTGCAGCAGACCCTGCGGCACCTACGCGCCAGCGGCATCCGTGTGGCATTGGACGACTTCGGCACCGGCTATTCTTCCATCAGCTATTTGCGCACCTATGGGGTGGACAAGCTTAAGATAGACAAGTCCTTCGTCTCTCAATTGGGGCGGGACGATGAGATCGACGGTATCGTCAAATCGATCATCGATCTCGCCAGGGCAATGCGGATGAAGGTGACTGCCGAGGGTGTAGAAACACAAGAACAGCGTGTCATGCTGGAGAATCTCGGGTGCGGAGAACTGCAGGGGTATTTGTTGTCCAGACCTTTGACTCCTGAACGTCTTATTGGATTGTGCATTCCGCAAGCATTGGGCAAGAAGGTTGGCTAGGTCCACCTTGTAACCCAGTCGGCCGGGCGTCTGGCTATAGCGAACCGCGCCAGTCCCTCCAATGAGATGGCATCAGTTGGTGCAGCTCTTGGCCGGTGAGGGAGTTTTTCCACCCGGCCGTGGTGCGACGACAGGGAAATGCGACTTTATGAGTGCCCTTCTCATCGATGACGGAAAGGTCGACGTCGCGATCATCCGGAGCAGATGCGATCTCCTGCCAATTGTCCCTGCTGCCATCCTGATCCTGGGGCACTAGACCTCGCGATCCCATCTCTTCCCTGCCTCCATGTATACTTTTGGTTCCGGCGTCCGCCGAAGCGCGGCATGTGGTGCAACCAGCCCAACATTGTTGCGTGCGTAGACTGACGCGTTTGCTCCTTGTCAGATTCGGCACACAATCACCCATCTCCGCCGCCGTCGCACCATAAGTAAGGTCCGGGCGTTGTGGCCCATGGTGGTGGATCAGCATCGCGGAGCAGGCGCCACCACCCGTCGCGACTGCGCATGAGTCTGAAGCTCGTCAACTAGTGGGTTACCATCATCGGTCAATTTGCAGGAGGCGTCAGAGGCCCCAACGCACTTTCGCCAGTTCACAACCGCCCGGCGTGTTTCTGACGATTGGTGCGGGGTAGTCCGGAAAGATTACTGGCTGAGGCTCAAGATTGTCGAGGCCGGATTGAATGCGCTGATGTCTCGCACTGTTGCTGCGATCGTGGAGCGGTTGCTGGTGTGGCCGTAGAGGTTGCACGTGAGAAGCGCTTTCCATCGGCAACTGGACCGAACAGTGCATGACAGCCTCGTTGCGTCACCCGTCAGTCTCTATCGCCGCCAAGTGGTCGAGGACAAGGGAACGTCACGTCTCCCTTTTCGTTCTTGAACTAGACGTGGAGGATGCAATGGCAGTACGTGCCGTATGGAGCGGAGTGATCAGGATTGCCGAGTTGGTGTGCCCTGTCAAAATGTATACGGCGGCCACCACTTCTGAACGTATCTCACTTCACATGATCAACCGGAAAACCGGACACCGCTTGAAGCGCATCTATGTCGACGAAAAGACTGAAAAGCCAGTCGACAAAGAAGACCAGATGAAGGGGTACGAGACCAGCCCCGGCCAATATGTAGAGCTGGAACCAGATGAAATCGCAGCTGCAGTCCCGGACAGCGACAAGGTACTAAAGGTCGGAAACTTCCTCACATGCAGCCAGATCGAAACCACGTTCTTTGATCGGCCATATTACCTGCTGCCGGCCCACGATGCCGCAGAGGAGAGCTTTACCCTGATCCGCGAGGCGTTGAGGAAGCAGAAGGCGGCAGCTATTGCCCACACGGTGCTGTTCCGCCGCCTGCGTCCGGTCCTCATCCGTGCTCACCGCAAGGGTCTGATCGCCACAACCCTGAACTTTGACTACGAGGTCAGGTCATCCAAACAAGCGTTCAAAAATATTGGAAATCACAAAATCGAAGCCGAAATGCTCGACCTCGCTAAGCACATCTTGTCGACGAAGGCGGGCAAATTTGACCCGGCAAAGTTCGATGATCGGTATGAGGAAGCTCTTGCCGAGCTCGTTCGCGCCAAGATTGAAGGGCGAAAAGTCGTACCGCTTAAGCGCCCCGAACCGACAAAATCCAATAATTTGCTTGAGGCGCTGCGCATGAGCGCTGGAGGGAACAAGGCGGCCGGCAAGAAAGCGCCGACAAAGAAGGCTAGCAACTCAAAACGTGAGGCCCCCCAAAAGAAAGCGAGTTAGCGTCGTGACCGCTTAGTCGTTTCTGGCTTGCCTTCGAGGCTTTTCTTCAGCGCAGCCATCAGGTCAATCACATTGCTCGAGGACTCTTCTTCATCCGCCGCAGGCTGTTTGGGCTTGGCCTTTTTGCTTGGCTTGGCTTTGGCCCTGATAATCTCCTTCAGGCGGTCCTGAACAGGATCCTTCACCATGGCGTCTGACCACGCCGTCGTGCGTTCTTCGATCAGCTGCTCCACCATCGAGAGCATCTTCTTGTCGACCTTTTCGTCGTCGACCTTTTCCCAATATTCGTCTTCGTCGCGGACTTCGTCACCGAAACGCAGCGTCCACAAAATGATGCCAGTGTCCCATGGCTGGAGCATCACTGCGCGCTCGCGATTGCCGAGGACCAGACGGGAAACGCCCACCACATTGCTCTGGGCCATTGCCTCGCGAATAACGGTGAAGGCCTCCTCTCCGACTTCGTCGGCAGGCACCACGAAATACGGGCTATCGAAGTAGACCCATTCGATCGTGTCCGTCTCTACGAATTCATCGATGTCGATAGTTCGGGCGCTCTCCAGTTGAACCGAATCCAGATCCTCTTCTTCCAGGATCACATAATCGTCTTCGCCCATTGCGTAGGCCTTTGCCTGATCATCATCATCGACAATCTTCTCGGAGCTGGAGTCGATGTAGCGCGTTCTGATGCGATCTCCGGTTTTCCGATTGAGAGTGTGGAAGCGAACTTTCCCGCCTTCTGAAGTTGCTGGGGATAGGGTCACCGCGCAGGTCACTAAGGAAAGCTTCAGGTAGCCCCTCCAATATGGTCTTACCGCCATTGCGTTCCTCCCTTCCAACCAGTCGAAAACGTTTCGTGGCGATTGTGGTTCCTCGGGCAGGAGCTCCTAGAGAACGAGGGTTTGAGACGTTTCGTGGCTCACCCTCGACCAGCTCATGCCCGAGACCTCACAGGGCATCGGCATCCACTGCAAACCGGCCCCAGCGACTTAGGCTGTTGCGCTCGCCGGAACCGACGACGGCCGATTTATCGAGCCCGATGGGTACATACCCTGGTCAGCGGAGACTGGGCATTGGCCCGGCCCCTTAAGCCGGTAACTCCTGTGTGCAGCAGGATTCGGTTTGGGCCCAAAGCGGTCTCAAACGCAGAGACCGGCCAGTAGTCGAAATGGGGTCGGAACCTGCCGATCGGTAACGCGCCGCTCGATTCACGAAAGAGGAGCGTCCGGAGCAGGGTGGTTCTGAGATGGTGGAGGCCACTGAAGGCGACCTGGCAACCGACACGGACGAAGTGGGTGGCCAGGCGATGGGCACTGTGCCGGAGGCGGCGGACAACCTCCTCGAGCGGCGAGATACCAAAAAGTGGGTTACCCATGGGGTCCGGCGACTCCCGGTCTGTAATCCGTGATCAATTAAATTCAATACTGTTCATTGGGCTGGTTTCTCCCGGATAGTTCGCCTCAGCCAAGTTATCGGGTTAAGACTGTTCAAGAGAGCAGCGCAGCACAACTGTCAGAGAGGGCGGGGGCGTTTGTTGTTTTCCCGACCATGCGCCGGGACGTGATGCCATCCGCCTACCACAGGTGCATGGTATATAGATCGATCTGAGTGCAGTCGTCAGCGATCGATTGACACCGCGCCCATTCAGTACGCCGTGCGTCTCGACGCCTTCTCCCGCCTTCGGAGTGCCCGCGGGGTGCGGCAAGCTCTCAACGAGGATGTCGTGAAAACCAATACCAGGCAGCTCACATTCGACGACATGGACGCCGCGGCAAAGGTGCTTCGACGTTCCTTTGATGACCGTCTGCCGTCATTGGCGGGCCTGCATACCCCGGAGGAAGACCTGGAATACTTCCGAACCCACCTTTTCCGCGAAAGCGAAATGTGGGGGGCGTTCACTGGTCAGCTGGTCGGGTTTATCGCCTTTGCCGGAGAATGGATCGAGCAATTGTATATCCTTCCCGAATGGCAGGGCATGGGAATTGGGAAGGTCCTGCTCGAGATTGCGAAGGTGAAATCTCGATCGCTCAGGCTTTGGACATTTCAGCAGAACGCGCCTGCCAGGCAATTCTATGAACGGCACGGCTTTGTGCCAATCGAAGCGACAGACGGCCTTGGCAATGAGGCCAAGGCGCCAGATGTGCTCTATCAGTGGATCAGACCTTAAACGCTCGGCGATAAGCAACGTGCGCTGACGTGCCGAGAAGGCGTCTCATGGACGCCCTTTCGTTCTTACAGCAATCCCAACAACATCCGGACTTGCTCGACCACCACATCAGGATGGTCCAACTGCACATAGTGGCCGGCATCTTCCGCCACGATCTGCCGGCTGACGCCCGACAGCCCCGCAAGGTCGCCCTCCAGATCGCCCCATGCCTGTTCGAGTGCATTCAGATCGGCGGGCGTTGCACCCGGCGGCCCATCAACGCGGCCGCGGCTGACAACTGTAAGTGGCAGGTCACCAAGATGACAGGGCAGCTGCGCCATTGCTGCGAGATTGGCTGGCAGCATACGCGTCTCCTCGGCCGCCACCGCGAAGTAGCCCCTCGTGGCGAGCACCGCGGTGTAGTCCGCATGCGCGTCCTCCGGGATCGCAGCCTTCGTCTTCGGCCTCGCCGTGCAGTCGGCGGCCTGGCTGTTCCGTGACCAGTGGGACGCGCTGTTCACCGATGATCCGGAGGTGATGGCGATCGTGGCCCGCATCCTGCCGCTGATGACTGCGGCCTATTGCCTGACGGGGCCGCAGGTGATGCTGGTTAACTACTTCCAGGCGATCAGCGATGCCAGGCGAACGGCCCTGCTGGGACTGGGACGGACCTATCTGCTGCTCCTTCCGTCAACGGCGCTGCTGCCTATGGTGCTGGGAGAGACGGGAATCTGGCTAGCGCGACCCTGCCAACTGAGGCAAAGAGCTTTGGGCCACCGGCGAATGTACCGAGCCAGCTCTTTGACGGCCGCGGCAACGTAAACCAGACGGGCTCTTACCTCACCTTTAGAACATTGCCGCACCTAGCCGCGCCAATAGAGCGACTAGCTCCGCCTGTCTACCACAACCAGTCTTGTCCATGATCGCGGCGACCTGGTTGCGAACGGTATTCCGGCTCTTTCCGGAGATCGTGGCGATCCTGTCGATTTTGTTTCCGTTGGAAAGCCTATAGGCCACTTCTGCTTCCGCCGGCGTCAGGTCGAAAAGTACTTGGAGCAAGGCCGGATTTCCCTCCTTGGTCACCGCTGCGGTAAACACCAGGATCGCTGCCGACCCAGAAAATATGTCCTGCGCCGACCGTCGCACCGGTACGACGTGAAGCACGTGTCGAACAGTGCCAGTTGCGCCCCGCAAGGGGATAGAGCGAACGCCCGCGGAGCCACTGATATGCCCCAGTGTTGCGTACAGCTGTTCGTGCGCCGTCTTATCAAAAAGCACGAACCGCTCCCCCCCAGCGGTCGTCCATAGCTCGTTGACGTGATCGAGCGCCTGGTTGCAGAGCAGCATCCTTCCTGCCCCAGAAATCGCTGCAGCAGCATAGCCCATGTGATTGAGCGTATCGACAGCCGTGCGTACGCGTTCGAAACCGAGTCGGGAGGCAATCGTCGCGGAGCGGACCAGATGCGGCCGTAGGGCATTCAGTCTTTCCACTACCTCATAGTCAGCGTGTCCCGCACTGCGGTCGCGTTCAAAGCTGAGGCACAACAGATCGCCCTGCGGCAACTGCGCAAGGGTTCCGCACGAGTACCCGACCCCGCGGGGAAAAAAGAACTCCCGATGCAACACGTCATCCATCAGGTCGCCATCGTCGTCGTAGTAATCCCGTTCGGTAAGGAACCGTGGCTGTAGATGCAGACCTTTTCTCATGCCGTTAGACATCCGCGTGTTCCGAGCCGCCCAACCCCCGTCGACGAACTCCTGCATAATGCTATGAACACTTTCAGAGGCGGTCCAACGCGCCGCGACGTCGTCAACGGAAAACAGCACGCCACCGCGCGCTTCTCCATATTCAGCAAGTCGCGACAAAGCGGTCGGCCAAAGTTCGGGCACAAGAGCTGCCTCATAGGCCAGGTCCTCAAGCCGATCGAAGTCATCTACCGACATCTCATCTCCTCATGACACGTGGTATAATCGGACTATTGCGATGGTCATCTTTCCGGAAAATAGTCTTCTATCCAAGAGGATTGAAATGAGGCATCCGAGTGATCAAGTCGCTTCACATCCACCGCAAAGGCACGCCGGCCAGCGTTCTGGCTGCTCTGATTCTGGTGTTGGCCGCTGATGCTGCTGTCGGGCGAGACGACGTTCTGGCGCAGGCGCAGTGGCACCTGTCAGTCCTCGGTTATGATCCGGGCCCGCTGGATGGCTCGTGGGGCAACAAGACCGCGACGGCGTTCGCCGGGTTCTACAAGGACAGTGGCAAGGAATTCGACGGTCAGTTCTCTCAAAACGAGGTCGACGACCTCTATGGTTCGCTCTCAGATCTGCGCTTCAACAGCGCTCCGCTCGAGCCCCTGCTAGATGCTACGACTAGCCAGACGAGTGAAAAGCCCGAATATGATTTCGTACCGCCGTCGGATCTGACCAAATCCATACCGATTGTCGACACAGTTCAACCTTTCCACCACTTTGCCGAACGGATACGGGCCGCGTCAGGTCTCAAGCGGATCAACTCCTGCAACTGGGTGGCGAATGAGCCCATCCCCCCGCCAGGGGGGCGCCTGGTTACCTATGCCTCATTTGCCGAGTTCGAAAGCGCCAGCCGCACGCCTCATCCCGGCAATCGCTGGCTCGAGGACGTCGGACATCGCTTCGCCCGCGCAAGCGCGCACTTGGCGGCCACTGACAACTGGCGATTTGCCGAAATGCTTGCAGCCGCGTTCGTCGACCATGCCGAAGCGGGTACAGGACTCTCCAGCGCAAACCTGCTGGATCGGGACGGCAACGTCATTGTGACGTCTGACTTCGGCAATGCACTACGCGTCGCAACTTCGTTGATGCTCAGCTATGCCTTGGTCGAACCGCAGCTGCCGTTGTCAGACGAAGACAGATCCGCGGTTGAACAATGGCTAAACCGTCTGCACGAAAACTACGCTGATAGCTTCTTCCTGCTGCAGCCCGGAACCAGGCATGACATACGGTCGGTCGACATCGTGGGCCGCGCATTCATGGCCAGGGGACTTCTGAACCGCGATGCTGACGACTTCAATTTCGGGGCAAGGCTGGTTGCCACGGCCATTTCCTTCACCCGACCCGACGGTTCCAACCGGTTCGGCGCTTCGCGGGGCAATCGCGCACTCTGGTACCAGGGGACGGCCATGACGACGGCCCTTGAAAGTCTGGTCTTATTGGAGAGCCAAGACCTTGACGTGCGCAATTCGATTTTGCCGACGATCGACCGCATGGCCATGTTCCTGGACCAAGCCTGGGCCGACAACTCCTTACTCGAGCCGTATGCCCGCGAGAACGTGTCCGTTACCCCCGGATCCGACTATCGAAAACAGGACAAGTTCACCACCCCGGAGGGTCTCGACCTGTATTTTGCTCTCCGGCCTGACGCTGCACTTGGAAAGTTGCTTCAAGTGCGAGATGACTATCCTCACTCGACCCTCTATACTGAAGTCTTCAACGGCACCTGTCTCGGACTTGGATTTCCAGATGGCTCCGGCGATGCCGCCCGTCAGCTGGCGAGCCTGACCGGCGGCGAACTCGGTTTGCTCCCGGCGGACGCAAATGAAACCTACTCAAGCTTCAGGGCGACCATCGCCGGTGCCGAGTTGGACGGCGAATTGCTGCAGCCGTTGAATTTTCTGGTGTTGACGGACTATTCCGACCCCGAGAAGACCGCCGAGAGCATCGCTTTGGTTCGGATGCAGGCGAGAAACCAGGAACTGTCTTCGGCAACCGTCAGTGCGGATTATTCCGAGTGCGGAAACATCACCAGTAACCCTTTCGGGAAGTTTCTGCATTTTGGCCCAGACTCTCTGAGAAATGATTGCGTCCTAGACCGCATGACAGACGCCGAGGCCGAGATATGGGGAGCGGCGTGGAAGGCATTCCCCACCCTCGTGCTTGAAGCGGCGTTAGGCGGAGACCCATCCGCGGTGACCCTGCACCACCTCCTTCAAGAGTTGGGAGCAATTGAGCCTGTCGATCTTCCTGAACCGGCGGCTACTGCCTCGACTGCTCCTTCCATCAAGTTTGAGTCCGGCCGGTTGACGATTACCGGCAAGGAAGATGGGGATGCTTTCACGGGTTACAACATGATGGTCTATGGTGCGAAACTGGCTGGCAAGTCTGCGCCTGCTATCCGATTCGAGATTTTCGCGGATTTTGGAGCCGAGAGCCGTCTTAAAGTCGCCGAAAACCTTGAACTTCTAAGGATTGCGGTCGATCGGTCCGTCCTCACGGACCCGCAGTCTCGAAATGCCGACTATGCGATTTGTGGGGAACTTGCTTCCGCGGAGTGGGGCTTCAAATTGCACTATGGCCCATCAGAGGAAGCATATGACTGCGTTTGGAAGCGCATGGCTCCCCAAGAGGCAGATCTGTGGCGCGCCGCTTGGGCCACATTGCCCGATTTAGTGGCACAGGCCGCAGCTCAAGGGGATCAGCGTGCTGAAGAGCTGGCAAAACTGTTCACTGCAGCAAGAGCTCAAGAATAGGCAATTCGGCACTGCTATTTAAGTAGCGGGATTGGACATACTACGTCATCAGGTAGTGACCGGCTGGTGCCCAATCGAGCGCCGGCAAGTTAGTGTAGACATGTATCGTGTACAGTGACGCCGGTCCGCCGGCCGATCTGTTGGGGCGGCCGGTGAAGGCCGCGCCGGCGACAACCCGTCCGGCACCGGTGATCTTCCTTCAGCATGCACAGCCCTTGCCGAGAACTGCCAGTGGTGGCGGAAAGACAATATCCGCTTCCAGGGAATCACAATGGCAGGCTGAACGGCCGACATGGGCGCCGTACCGGCAATGCTCGACAGCTACCTAGCTACGCCGCCTTTTCTGCTGCGATTTGGCCCGTATGCGAAGGGCGCGGCCTTCGGGTTGATCGAGTTCGAACGCTTCGGTTCGACGTACCAAGTCGCTAAGCTTCCGGAAGCCGTAAGTGCGTGGGTCAAAGTCAGGAGCCAAATTGGCAAGTTGATTGCCGACCGCGCCAAGCGGTATCCAGCCGTCTTCAGTGTCCATTTGCTCCAGGACCCGCAAAAGAATCGGCACGGCATCCGCAGGCGGTTGAAGTGGAGCAGCCTTAGCTCCCGCGTCCTCCACGTTTGCTGCGGCCTCTGGCAAAAGGTTCTCGGTGTAGACGAAGCGGCGACAGGCTTGTCGGAAACTTTCCGGCGTTTTCTGCTCGCCGAACCCAAAGACATCAATACCCTGCTCTCGAATTCGAGCGGCTAATCGTGTGAAGTCACTGTCGGATGACACGAGGCAAAATCCATCAAACCTCCCGCTGTGCAGGAGGTCCATAGCGTCGATCACCAGCGTGATGTCGGAAGCGTTCTTACCCGTTGTGTAGGCGAACTGCTGCTGTGGAATGATTGCGTGCTTCGCCAACACATCAGCCCAAGCCTTCGACCGCGAACTAGAAAAGTCCCCATAGATTCGGCGGACACTGGCCTCGCCGATCTTGGCTATTTCTTCGAACAGGCCATCGGCAATTCGAGCAGAGGCATTGTCGGCATCGATCAGGACGGCGAGACGAGGGGAACGAATGTCAGGCATGAGCATATCCGTAAGCGACCGTTCAATATGACAGGGCTCGGGGTCAAGCGGTCAAGGGCTGATAGAGTGGTCGACCTGCGTCTGCTTCTGGGTAGGTCACCCCGCCGGCTTCAATGACTGAAATGGGCGCGTTGTCGGTCGGCAGGTCCGACCCATCGCGGCCATTCACCGCTTTCGATTTGCCGAAAGCTGAAGGTTCGCTCGATGTCAAAAAATGGGGGTAGGAACCGGACCGGCAGCTCCGCACGGCTTCCCCCGATTGCAGCGTCAACGTCGGCAATTCCGTGCGTCTTCGACGGGACCACAAACGACCTCGCCAGGAAGTTAACACAAGAAACGACCTTGCAACTATATAGGACTCCTATATGAAGGGTGCATGGAAACGCCAACTGTACCCAAATCGCTGCCCCTGCGCATTCATGAAGGCCTGGAACGGGTCGCAACAGCGCTTCGTGCCGATGACTGGGTCAGCGCGCGCGCTGCCGGCGTAAACCCAACCCAGTTCGCCATCATGGCCGTTCTTGAAGGGCGCGCCATGGGCATGAGCGTTCGGGACATTGCCCTGCAGCTTGGTGTCTCCCAGCCTTCGGCCACCGACTCCATCGCGGCACTGGAGCGCAAGGGCTACCTGATCAGGTCCCCCGCGCCCCAAGACCGGCGCTCCGTTCGCATCATGTTGACAGACCATGGCCAGGCTTCTCTGACTGCCGCCCATGCAACGCGCAGTGTTGCCGAACGGGCGGCCCGCTCTTTGGATGCGCGGCAGCAGGAGGATCTGCTTGTCTCGCTCGTCACCATGATCCGGCACCTGCAGGAGACCGGCGTCATCCCTGTTCAGCGCATGTGCGTCAGCTGTCGCTATTTCCGGCCGTACGCTCATGCGGATGCGGCGCAACCGCATCACTGCTCTTTCGTGGACGCAGCCTTTGGCCAGCATGAATTGCGGGTCGATTGCCGCGAACACGAAACTGCTGATCCTTCGTACCGGGCTGCCACCTGGGCCGAGTTCCAAAAGGATCAGCCTCTCAACCCTCCAGGTCTCTGAAGAAAAGGAAATCTCACTATGACCCGTCTACCTCTCCTGGCAGCGACGCTGCTGGCAATCCTTCCGTCTGCGCCGAGCTTGGCAGATGGTACTGGTATCCATACCGAACCGTCAGAGGCCGCTATGGCCTCGTTCGACATCATCGAAACTACCATTGTGATCAAGGACGAGAATGCCGTCTTCACCACACGCGTGCGTGGTGAGGCGGGCATCGACAGGCCTGATGCCGCCGGCAAGTTCGAAGGCTCCAGCGTTTACGCTTATGTCTGGCCCACCAGCCTCAACAGCGGCGACATCGGTTTTGATGCGAACCAGGGCATTGTCGCCCTTGCCGTGACCTTCCATCCCGATTTCGATGACGCTGCCTATGGCGGCGCCAACCGCCACGTGTGGCATCCGCACTGGGTCGTTTTAAGTGAAGACGCCGCTTGCCCCGGCGGCCTCAAGGTCAATGATATTCCCGAAGGCGCCACCCCCAAGGTGCCGCAAACCTGGCCCAACGTACCGCTGCTGATAGATAGCCCGGAATATCCGACGAACTTTACCGGTGAGACGGTGCAAGTGACGATCCCACTTGAGTTGATCAGCGGCATTGCGGATGCAAGTTTCGACGGCGTCACGGCAGGCCTTAAGGTGAATGGAAAGCTCCATGCACCGCTGCTCTGCGTGGACAACGTGTTCAAGGTCGCCTCGGGTGACCTGAGCCTCCCCGGAAAGGTCAGTGCCAGTCACTAGCCGAGCGGCCGGTTCGTCGACTGCCATCGACGAACCGGCACGTTTCCACCCTCCAGGCACGAAGAGAAGAAACATGAGCAGAATTAACTATCGCCCCCACCGACGCAACCGGCTCGGTCGAGCAGAACTTTCGAGAGATCAAGTTTGCATTCGTTGTGATTGCCAATCGGCTGCCGGCAATTCGCCTGCCGCCCTGGCCAACATGTGGGGTTCCTTCGCTGCCGCAGGCGGCGGCATTCTGGGACGAAGTTGGGCGAGCAGATCGCCGTGGCCATCGCCGATCGCAACAGCGGCAACCTTTGCCTGGCCGCCCATACCGGCTTGGTCAAAAATGCTAGCGCCACCGCCGTGGAGATGACCGAGGCACAAGCCGGCCGCTCCAGCGATCCGCGCACCAGCAGTAGCGCTGAACTTCGCTGTCGCACTGATCGCTAAGCGGGGCGTCGACGCTGGTGAAGCGAAAGAGCCGGCGATTGCTGGTTCAACCAAGGCGAGATCGTCGAGGTCATGCAAACGTCGCCCAACCTGTCCACCAAATACATCAATGTCACCCTCGACGTGCCGCTTAACTTCCCCGGCGTCGAGCTTACGCGCGCCGCCACGCTCACAGGCCCCGCACCTTGCGGTCCGGGTCACTTTCCCCCAAGAGGTCGATCATGCCCTTGCCCCCAACACTCCGCCGCGCCGGAACTGCACGTTCAGGAGTGACTGAGCATCATCGCCCAGCCGTCGATAGGGCAATCGCGTGACGTCCAGGCTCTCTTGACGTCATCTGCCTAGCCATCCGCCATCGACAACTATGGTATGGCCATTCATGTAGGCAGAGGCGGGGGACGCAAGGAAGACAACTGCGCCGGCAAAATCGTCAACGGTGCCCCACCGCCCAGCTGGAATGCGGTTGAGAATGGCATTGGAGCGCACCGGGTCGTCGCGCAAGGCCTCAGTATTGTCCGTCGCGACGTAACCAGGTGCGATCGCGTTGATGTTGATGTTCTTGCCGGCCCATTCATTTGCGAGAGCCATCGTGATGCGGCCTATGCCGCTCTTGCTTGCGGCATAACCCGGGACGTTGATGCCGCCCTGGAAGGTCAGCAGGGAAGCGGTAAAGATGATCTTGCCGCCGCCATTGTCGATCATGCGGCGCCCGAACTCCCGCGCCAGAATGAAGGGCGCCGAGAGATTGGTTTCGAGCACCTCGTCCCAGATCACATCGTCATGCTGTACGGCTGGAGCGCGCCTGATAGTTCCTGCATTGTTGACCAAAATGTCGATGCGGTGCTGGGCTGCGGCCGTATTGATGAAGGCGTGTGTGGAGGCGCGGTCCGAAAAGTCGCAGTGGTAGGCTGTGAACTGCCGGCCGCGTGCCCGAACCTCCTGCTCACAAAGGCTCCCAGACGCAGAAAGACTGGCGCTGACGCCCACGATGTCGGCCCCCGCTTCTGCGAGTGCTACTGCCATGGCCAATCCGATTCCCCGATTGCAACCGGTGACCAGTGCCGTCCGCCCGTCTAGGCGGAACTTATCGAGAATGCTCAAGTGCCAGCTCCCACCTGGATCAACGTCTTCATGGCGTTGGAATTGCCTTCAAGGCCTGTAAATGCCTGTTCGATCTCGTCGAGGCCGCGAATGTCGGTGATCAGGGGAGCAACATCTACGGCGCCCGATTCGAGCAGTTCGATCGCCCTATTGTAGTCTTCTGGCTCGTAGACGCGCGCTCCCAGCATTTCGAGCTCTCGCCAGAAGAACTGAAAGAGGTCTACGGGCGGCCTCTTGTTGTTGATGGCTACCATGACGATGCGTCCGCGTGCTGCGGCTGCTGCCGTCATGGCTTCCACTCCCGCTTGGGAGCCCGACACCTCAAAGACCACGTCGGCGCCGCGGCCGTCCGTTCGCGCCATGATGGCTGGGCCTATGGCGCCGTCTTTGGGGTTGATCGTTTCGAGCTCCAGTTTCCTGGCAATAGCCAGTCGGTTCTCGTTGATCTCGGCCACGATCGCATTCGCACCAGCATGGGCTGCAACCAACGCAATTAGCATGCCGATGGGGCCGCCTCCGATCACGAGGGCGATTTCACCGGCTGCAATACGACCGCGGCGAACATCATGGCATGCGACGGCCAGCGGTTCGACCATCGCGGCGAGCTTGAGATCGAGGTTTTGCGGCAGCACATGCACGGTATGAGCCGGCACGGTCCACTTCTGCTGGAATGCTCCGTTGGAATCGAGGCCGAGAAATTTGAGATTGTGACAGATATGGCTGTGGCCCGCCCGGCAGGCCGGACAGTCACCGCAGTGATCGAGCGGACGCACGACCACGCGCTGGCCGGTTCGGATGTGCTCCACGCCAGCTCCGACGGCCGCGATCACCCCCGACATCTCGTGCCCAATGATCCGGTGCGTGGTGACCCGCGCGTCCATGTCGCCATGAAACACATGCATGTCGGTGCCGCATACACCGCAATAGGCGACGTCAATCTGCACCTCGCCCGGGCCGGGAGCAACGGGGACCACTTCTTCGAGGCGGAATGATTTCTGGCCGGCATAGAATGCGGCCATTGCGGTCTGACTGCTCATCGTTTCTTGCTTCTCCTTGTGCTATTCGCCAGGGGCGCTTTGGGCAGCGGCATGCTTGAGTTTGGCCCAATCGAACTCGACGCCCGTTCCGGGTGTGTCGGGCGCCACGGCAAGGCCACCGCTCAATTGCAGAGGGCGGTGGGTGAAGGTGTCGATGTCGAAGCTGTGGGCCTCCACCCAGCCGGCATTGGGCTGGGCCGCAACCAGGCTAACATGGAGTTCCTGCATGCCGTGGCTGCAAACGGGAATGCCGGCGGTGCGGCTCATCTGGGCAACACGCAGGAAGCCGCTGATGCCGCCGCAGTTGGATGCATCGGGCTGCAAATAGGAAAGCTTCGACTGCGCAATGGCGTATTCGAATTCGTGAATGGTGTGCAGGTTCTCGCCCATGGCAAGCGGCATGCCGGTCGCGTCGGCGATCTCGCCATAGCCGCGAAAATCATCGGGAATGATGGGCTCTTCAAACCAGAGAATGTCGTGGGGCTCGAATGCCCTGGCCGCTGCAATGGCGCGGGGAACGTTGAGCGCGTAATTGGCGTCAACCATGAAAGGCATGCTGGGACCGATCAGCCGGCGTACCGCTGCGACCCGCTCCTGATCTTCGGCAAGATCATCCTTTCCAACCTTGATCTTGACGGCAGTGAAGCCGGCGGCGAGGTAGCCCTCGATACTCGCAAGCAGTTCGTCGAGCGTATAGTTAAGGTCGATGCCGCCACGATAAACTTTTGCCCGGGCGCTCGTGCCGCCCGCCAATTTCCAGAGCGGCAGGGCCTCGCGCTTGCCGCGAAGATCCCAGAGTGCGATATCAACCGCGGAGATGGCAAAGCTGGTGATACCGCCCCGGCCCACGTAATGAATGTGCCACCACATCGCGTCATACAGCGCCTCGATTTGGGCTGCGTCCTTGCCAACCAGCGCGGGAGCGAGATCGTGCTCAAGCACGGCGCGGATAGCGCGGCCGCCCTTGCCGCCGGTATAGGTGTAGCCAACGCCTTCCAGGCCATCGGCCGTCCGCACCGTTGCCGTAACGAGCTCAAAATGGGTGTGAGCGCCATGCTTGGCGTCGGACATCACCTTGGGCAGCGGCACGCGGAAGAGCTGCGCCTCAATGCTCTCGATCCTGCTGTTCATTGCCCTCTCACGACCAGTTCACATACATGGTTTTCTTGCGGAAATAGCCGTCGAGGCCATATTTGCCATCTTCTCCGCCAAGCCCGGATTGCCCCCACCCGTTGTGGAAGCCCTGGACCAATTCGCCGCTGGTGCGATTGACGTAGATTTCGCCGAATTGCAGATCCCTGGCCGCCTGCATCAGTCGGCGAAAGTTTTGCGAGTAGACGTAGGCAGAAAGGCCGTACTCGCTGTCATTGGCCAGCGCCAGCGCTTCCTCGAAGCTTGAGACTGTCATGGCGGGCACGACGGGTCCGAAGATCTCCTTCTGCATGGCCGGGGCCGTGTTGTCGCGGACCTTCAGCACGGTCGGCGAATACCAGTGCCCTTTCGCGTAGGCGCCATCGCGTAGGCGACCGCCCCGCAGAAGCACCTCGGCACCCGCCGCAAGGGTGTCCTCCACGATTGCCTCGATCTTGTCGACCTCGGGGCCGCTGATCTTTGGACCAATGTCGGGGTTGCTCAGTGGATCTCCGACCCGGAGGCTGCTGGTGCGGGCCAAAAACTTGTCGAGGAATTCGCCTGCGATTGCGTCATGAAGATACATGCGCTCGTTGCAAGTGCAGATTTGCCCGCAATTGCTGAAGCGGGCAACAACCGCACTTTCCACGGCGGCATCGATATCGGCGTCGTCCATGACGATGAACGGTGCTTTGCCACCCAGTTCGAGCCGCAGCACTTTGATCCGATCGGCGCTGGAGCGGTAGATTTCCCGGCCGGCACGGGTGCTGCCTGTCATGGTTATGAGATCCGAGGCGGGACTTGTCACGAGGGCTTCGCCGACGGTGCGCCCGGCGCCTGTGACCACGTTGAACACCCCGGGTGGAAAGCCGATGTGGTCGGCTAGTTGGACCAGCGCGATGCCCGAAAAGGGCGTGAATTCGTGGGCTTTGAGCACAAAGGTGTTGCCGGCCACCAGCGCCGGACCCAATTTTCGGGCAGCCAGGGCAGCGGGAAAATTCCAGGCCGTTAGGCCAACCACGACGCCATGCGGAACGCGGCGGATCCAGACCTCTTCATTTACGCTGTCGGAAGGAACGATGTCTCCTTCGATGCGGCGCGCGCTTTCGGCCGCATAGCGCAGAAAAGTCTCGGTGGCCCCCACTTCGCCCATTGCCTGGTTGAGCGGCTTGCCCTGTTCGGCGACCACGATGCGCGCCAGCACGCCGGCGTGTTCTTTCACCGCATCGGCAAGGGCGACCAGCAGTTTGGCTCGCTCAAATGGCGGCAGCGCCGCCCAGGCAGGTTGCGCGCTTTGCGCTGCGTCCACCGCGGCCGCGGCATCGTCCGCTCCTCCTTGGGGAATGGTGCCGATGATGCGCCCAGTGGCGGGGTTTTCTACCTCGTACACGTCGCGGGAGCTGCCGTCGGTCCAGTGCCCATTGATGAACATCTGGCCACGATAAGCGCCTGCGCCGGTCAGCGCCGACAACATCTCCTGCAACATTGGTGCTCTCCGCAGACATTTGATCCGACCAAATTGAGGGTAAATGAGCTGAGGATCGTCACCAAAGTCAACCCCTATAGCCATGGAAAGAGATTGATCGTAAGTTTGGAGCGACCAAACGTGCTTTTGGGATTGCCTTTTGGCGCAAATGTGGTTCAGTGAGGTGAGAGAGACGATCGGGGTGGTAGGTGCAGTGGAGCAGTTTGCGGAGGCAAGTCGGGGCGGCGCGGATCGGGCGGCCGATGCGGTGGTCACGCGGCTCGAGGCAATGATCGGTGCGGGCGAATTGGCCGATGGCAGCTTCCTGCCTGCCGAACGCGAACTGATGTCCCGGTTCGGCATCAGCCGTACGGTCGCCCGCGAAGCGGTGGTTCGTCTGGCCGGACGGGGTTTGGTCGAAACACGTCCGCGCTTTCGTCCCGTGGTGCGCCGCCCCGGCTATGATGCCGCGCTTTCAGCGCTGGGCGGAGTGGTTGGTCAACTGCTCGGCCAGTCGGCCGGGGTCAAGAATCTTTACGATACGCGGGTCTTCATGGAGGCCGCGCTGGTACGCTACGCGGCGCTTCATGCTCGCAAGGACGATATCGCTGCGCTCAAGCGGGCGCTGGATGCCAACGAGGCGGCGATTGCCGACGCAGCCGAATTCTATCGTAGCGACATGGCCTTTCACGCGGTGCTCTATGAGCTGCCGCGGAACCCGGTAATGCCCTCGATACACCGTGCCTTCACCGCCTGGCTGCGCCCTCATTGGGAGCGGATGGATCGCTCCTCTGAGCGAAACCGGAGCAATTTCCTCAGTCACCGCGAGATCTATCGTTGCATCGTGGAGCGGGACGCGGAAGCGGCGGAGGAGGCGCTGAAAGGGCATCTCGCTGCCGCCTGGGAATACGTGCGGGGAACATTCGAGCCGGCCTGAGTTCCGCAAAGAGAAACAGGTTGGGTGGGAGGACGAGACGTGGCTGACGAATATGATCATATCGTCGTGGGAGGAGGCGCTTCGGGTTGCGTCGCGGCCGCGCGGCTTGTCGAGGCTGGGCGCCGCGTGCTGCTGTTGGAAGCCGGGCACTCGCATCACCATCCGCTGCTCGACATGCCCCCGGGCATCTTCAAGATGATCAATGGCAGCAAGTTCATGCGCTATCATGCGACCACTCCCCAGGAGCATCTGGACGGGCGCGTGCATGAGATAAGCCAGGGCAACGTGCTTGGCGGCGGCACCTCCGTGAATGCCCAAGTCTACATGCGCGGACGCCCGTCCGACTACGACTCCTGGGACGAGCTTTTGCGCGGCAACAACAGTGGGGTCCGCTGGGACTGGGAGCATGTGTTGCCCCACTTCCGCAACATGGAAGGCAACAACCGCTTCTTCGACGAACGCCACAACGACAGCGGCCCGCTCCTTGTCTCCGATCCCGGCCATATCGATGATGTGTCGCGCTGGTTCGTGCAGACCATGCAGGGACTTGGTGTGCCGTTCAACCCGGATTTCAACGGGTCCTCGCAGACTGGAGCGGGCTTTTATCAGTTCATGAACCGGCGGGGCAAGCGCAGCAGCGCCGCGTACGCCTTTATCGAGCCGCTCCGGAGCAATCCCCTGCTGACGGTCAGGCTCAACGCGCCCGTGAAGCGGATCCTCGTGGAAAACGAACGGGCCACCGGCGTCGTTTTTGCTGATGGAACTGGGGAGCGAACCGTGTGGGCGCGGAGCGAGATCATCGTAGCTTCGGGCGCGCTGGTCACGCCCCAGCTGCTGATGTTGTCCGGGATCGGTCCGGCAGATGACCTGCGGCAGCAAGGGATCGAAGCGGTGATAAATGCACCGGGCGTGGGGCAGAATCTGATCGACCACCCCGAAGTGCCAATCCTTGCCCATTTCGACGGACCCTACGGCTATTTCGGGCATACCGATGGCTGGCGCATGATCATGCATGGGCTGCAGTTCAAGGTGTTCGGCACCGGGGTGGTCACCTCGGCGGGGGTGGAAGCAGGAGCGTTTGTCAATCCACTTGATCCCGAAGGCGAGCCCAGCATCCAGGCCTTCTGTGTCCCCTTCGTTTATCTCGATCGCGACCTGCTCAAGTTGATCGATCCGACCCATGGTGTGACGATCACCACCGTGGTGACCAAGCCCAAGTCGCGAGGCTTTGTGAAACTGCGCTCTGCGGATCCTGCCGATATGCCCATCGTGTCGCCGCATCTTCTCAAGCATCCGGACGATATGGCCACCATGATTGCCGGTCAGCGCTTCTTTCTCCAAGCCTTCCAGGACGGACCGCTGGGCAAGCGGGTGGATAAGGTCCTGCGGCCCGATACTTCAGATCTCAGCGATGAAGCATTGGCGGCCCATTGCAGAAAGATGGTCAAGACCAATTACCATCCGGCCGGGACCTGCCGAATGGGGCCGGACGGCGATCCGTTGGCGGTGCTCGATGCCCAGATGCGGGTACGCGGCGTGGCAAATCTGCGCGTCGCCGATATGTCGGCATGTCCCACGATCAATTCGGGTAACACCGCGGCGCCGGCAATGATGCTGGGCGATCGCTGCGCCAGCTTCATTCTGGGCGCTCCGCGGCAGCTGGGCCAGGAGCGGGTGAGCCATGTCGCTTGAGGGGAAATCCGTTCTGGTTACCGGTGCCGGCAAGGGCATCGGCCGGGCAACCGCCCTGATGTTGGCCGAACAAGGTGCCCGGGTCATCGCCATGAGCCGGACGGAGGCTGACCTGCACGAACTCCGGGATCACATCGGCTGTGAGGTCATCCCGGTTGATCTTGTTGATGCACAGGCCACACGGGTCGCCGCGCATAAGGCGTTGCCGTGCGACTATCTGGTCAACAATGCGGGCATGACCGTGCTCGAGCCTTTTCTCGACGCCAGCGTGGCAAGCCTCGACATCCTGCTGGCGGTCAATCTCAAGGCGCCGATGATCCTGGCGCAGGAATATGCCAGAGACCGGATTTCGCGGGGGCAGGGCGGGGCGATCGTCAATGTCTCGAGCAACGCGTCCTGGGTGGGGTGGGCCGATCATGCCGCTTACTGCGCCAGCAAGGGTGCGCTCGACGCTATGACACGGGTCATGGCCAACGAACTCGGCCGGCAGGGCATCCGCGTCAACGCGGTCAATCCCGCCATCACGCTGACGCCCATGGCCGTCAAGGCCTGGAGCGATCCGGTTAAGTCCGAGCCAGTGCTGCGTCGCATGCCGCTGGGGCGCTTCGTGCGACCGGAGGAAGTCGCCTCGGTGATCCTGTTTCTACTCAGCGATGCGGCGGCAATGATCAACGGCGTGGCCATGCCGGTGGACGCCGGATTTGCGGTGAACTGAGACAAAAAGGAGGGTTGAACAATAGGGAGGAATCCGCCGGCCCTAAGGCCGGAACAGGATCAGTGCTGGGACCGCAATGAGATTGCGAACCAGTGTCGTCAGCTAATTGCAACCACCTCGCCAGCGCGCGAGGAATTTGGGAGGAACCATTAAATGAGAATAACCCGTCGCCGTCTACTAATCGCCTCGGCCGCCAGTGCCGCGGCTTCGATCTTGGCTTCGCGCGCCTTTGCCGCGCCGCCGCCGCTCGAGCAGAAGGAAACCTATAAGGTCGGCTTTGCGCAGACCGAGAGCAACAATCCCTGGCGTTTGGCTCAGACCAAGTCCATGCAGGACGAGGCGGCGGCGCGGGGCTGGCAGTTGGTCTATACCGATGCCGCCGGATCGGCCGCCAAGCAGGTAGCTGACGTCAATTCCATGATCGCGCAGGGCGTCGACCTGATTTTTCTCGCCCCTCGCGAAGAGAAGCCGCTTATCCCGGCGATCATGGCAGCCAAGGGGGCCGGCATCCCGGTGATCCTGCTCGACCGCAATGTCGATCAGAGCCTTGCCAAGCCCGGCGAGGACTACATCACTTTTATCGGCTCGGACTTCGTCGAGGAAGGTCGGCGGATCGCCGAATATCTGGTGGGCATGGGCGGGGACAAGAAGACCATCATTCAGCTCGAGGGCACGACCGGGTCCTCTCCTGCCAATGACCGCAAGCGTGGGTTCGAGGAATTCCTCGCCGACCATTCCGACTATCGGGTCGTTGCCTCCCAGTCGGGCGACTTCGCCCGCGACCGCGGCCGGCAAGTTGCCGAAACGCTGCTGCAGGCGCATCCCGACGCCAACGTGATCTATGCCCACAACGACGAGATGGCGATCGGCGCTATCGCGGCGCTCGAGGCCGCTGGTCGCACGGCCGGCCGGGACGATTGCCTGGTGTTCTCCATCGATGGCGGCCGCGAGGCGGTGCAGCTGGTTGTGGACGGCAAGATCGAGGCCGTCGTTGAGTGCAACCCGCGCTTCGGACCCAAGGCGTTCGACACGGCCTTGGCTTATGCCGCAGGCGAGGAAATTCCGCCGGTGATCATCAATCCGGACCAGATCTATACGCCAGAAAACGCTGCGGACCTCATCGATACCGCCTACTAAGTCCCATCCACGCAGTATCCGCCCGCCATCTTGCGGGCGGATGCGCCAATGTGAAGGCAAAGGCATGGCAGATACCCCATTGTTGTCGATGAGCGGCGTGGAAAAGCGCTTCGCCGGCATTCCGGCGCTTGCGGGTGCTTCGCTCGAAATCTTGCCGGGAGAGGTGCATGCGCTGATCGGCCAGAACGGCGCCGGCAAATCCACCATGATCAAGGTGCTCACCGGCTACCATCGCCGCGATGGGGGAACCGTGAGTTTTGCCGGAAGGCCCTTCGAAGTGCATTCGCCACACCAGGCTCAGGCCCGCGGCATCAGCACGATCTATCAAGAAATCAATCTGGTGCCGCTCCGCTCCGTTACGGAAAACGTTTGCCTGGGCCGTGAGCATCGCCGCTTCGGCCTTCTCGACTGGAACGCCATGCACCGGGAGGCCGAACGCCTCCTGTCCACCTTCGGCATCCGCATCGACGTGCGCCGTCCGCTGTTGGACTTCAACACCGCCACCCAGCAGATGGTGGCCATCGCGCGGGCCATTGGCTTTTCGGCGCGCCTCGTCATCATGGACGAGCCCACCTCTTCTCTGGACGAAAAGGAGGTGGAGGTGCTGTTCCGGGTGATCCGCCAGCTCAAGGCCGATGGCGTTTCGGTTGTCTTCGTCAGCCACAAGCTCGACGAACTCTACGAAGTCTGTGATCGAGTCACTATCATGCGCGACGGCAAGACCGTGCGCGTCGCCAACATGGACAGTATTGACAAGCTCGAGCTAGTCTCCGCGATGCTGGGTCGTGACGTGGCCCGCAGCGATGGTCACGCCACCGCCTTCGCCGCGCGGCAACGAAGCGCGGGCGAAGTTGTGTTGCAGGCGCAGCATCTTGCCGCTGGAAATGCAGTGCGCGACGTCTCTTTCGCCGTCAAGCGTGGGGAGATCGTCGGGTTTGCCGGCCTCCTCGGTGCAGGCCGGACCGAGACTGCGCATGTGCTGTTCGGCATGGACAGGGCGCAGGCCGGCCACATGAAAATGGAGGGGCAAGTCTATGATCCCCGGAATCCGAAGGATGCTATTGGAGCCGGCCTTGGCTTTGTCACCGAGGATCGCAAGCTCGAAGGCATCGTGCCCGAGCTCAGCGTTGCCGATAACCTGACATTGGCCCTTCTCCCACGGATCAGCCGACGGGGCGTGATTTCAGAGCGGCAGCAGCGTGAAGTCGTAGATGGCTTCATCAAGCAGCTTGGTATCAAATGCTCGGGCCCGGCGCAGAAAATCCGCGAACTGTCGGGGGGCAACCAGCAAAAGGTGCTGCTGGCGCGTTGGCTCGCCACACATCCACGCCTGTTGATCCTTGATGAACCGACCCGCGGCATAGACGTGGGGGCTAAAGGGGAAATCCAGCGGCTGATCCGCAAGCTGGCGGACGAAGGCCTGGCAGTGCTCATGATCTCTTCGGAACTCGAAGAGATCATCGAAGGGGCCGACCGCGTCTTTGTGTTGCGAGAGGGCCGTACAGCGGCAGAACTCGATGGTGAGGCCATCACCGAAGAACGCGTGCTCGAGGCCATGGCCCATGGTCACTCCAATCAGATCGAACAGGTGGCTTCATGAGCGAAACTGTTTCCTCCTCATCGGCCAAGCCGGCGCGCTTTGTTGATCCGCTCGACTTCCTGGCGCGCTACGGCACGCTCGTTGCGCTGGCGCTGCTGATCGTTTTCAACCTTTTCTTCACACGTAACTTCGCGACGCTGCAGACGCTCAACGTCAACTTGACGCAGGTCTGCACCATCGTCATCGTCGCCATCGGCATGACGATGGTGATCGGCACCGGGGGCATCGATCTCTCCGTCGGCTCGATCATGGCCATTTCGGGTGCGCTGGCGCCCTTGATCTTCCTGGGCACCATCTTTCCGGTAGGCAATATGGGTGTGTCGGTTGCCGTCGCCATCGCTGTTGCACTGCTGGCGGCGACGCTGCTTGGGCTCTTCAACGGCTGGCTAGTGGCCAAGATGCGCATTCAGCCCATCATTGCCACGCTGGTGCTGTTTATCGCCGGCCGTGGCATCGCGCAGGTGCTGACCAACGGCAATCTTCAGGTATTCCGCGTCCCGGAGTTTCAGTGGATTGGCCTTGCCCGCCCGTTCGGCATACCGGTCCAGGTGATGATCATGGTCGTGATGATCGTTCTTGCGGCCTGGGTCCTTCAGCGCACCGTCTTCGGCAGGCAGATCCTGGCGACGGGCGGCAACGAAAAAGCGGCCGACCTGGCGGGAATCCCCGTGGATCGGGTCAAGCTCGCCGTTTACGCCATAAGCGGTTTTTGTGCCGGCGTCGCCGGCTTGGTGGTGATCGCCATAAACTCCGCCAGCGACGCCAATCTGGTTGGCTTGGGCATGGAGCTTGATGCCATTGCGGCGGTTGCCGTCGGCGGGACCTTGCTGGTTGGTGGCAAGGCCACCGTCATCGGCACGCTAATCGGCGCGCTAACCATTCAGCTGGTGCGCTACACGCTTCTGGCCAACGGATTGCCCGAAGGGGCGGCGCTGATGGTGCAGGCGGCGATCATCGCGGGAGCTGTTTGGCTGCAGCAGCAGGGGAGGGTGCGATGAAACGTAAAGTCGACATGCGCGTGCTTCTGGGCACCTATGGTGTGGTGGTTGCGCTTGTGCTGCTGATCGCCTTCGGCTGGTGGCGCTACGAAAATTTCTTGGGCATGTTCAACGTCATGAGCGTGCTGCGCTACAATTCCATGTTCGCGCTCGTCGCGCTGGGGATGTGCTTTGTAATCATGACTGGCGGTATCGACCTGTCGGTCGGCTCGGCCGCGGCGCTGGGAAGTGTCGCTGCGGCGCTCGGCAGCCACTACGGCATCATCCCGGGCATAGCGGGAGGCGTGGGCGCCGGCTTGCTGGTCGGCGTGATCAATGGCGCCCTAGTGACCCGGCTCAACATCATGCCATTTATCGCTACGCTCGCCACCATGCTCGCTGCAAGTGGCGCGGCTCTGCTGCTGGCCAACAATCAGTCGGTATCGATCTCCTACGAAACCGGCTTTATGAACCTGGGTCAGGGCAATCTCTGGATCCTGCCGATCCCCGCAGTGATTGCGGCGCTGGCCTATGTGGTGGGATCGGTGATCCTCAACTTCACCAGCGCTGGACGCACGGTGCTGGCGATAGGAGGCAACGAGGATGCCACGAACATGATGGGCCTGCGCACCGGGCGCATCAAGTTTCTCACCTATCTTGCAAGCGGCGGTCTGGCCGGTCTGGCGGGCGTCATTCTGGCTGCCCAATTCGGCGCCGGGCAGCCCATCGAGGGCGTTGGCTGGGAATTGTTCGCCATCGCCGCCGTGGTGGTGGGCGGCACCCTGCTGACCGGTGGCAAGGGGTCGGTCGGCACGACCCTGGCGGGCGTGCTGCTGCTGGGCATCCTGTTCAACATGCTGAATTTCGAGAACGGTATGGGATGGATTTCCCTCTCTGCCTACTGGCAATCCGTCATCCGCGGTGGCTTCCTGCTGATCGTGGTGATCATCCAGGCAAAGTTGATGTCCAAGGGAGCCAGGTATGTGACGTCATAGAAGCTCGAGCCACTTGAGACGCCTGTGCTCCAGGAGAAAGACCGACCGGCTCCAGTCCAATGGGTTACATGCTGGTCCATTTGCTGAAGAAGACGGCGTGGAAGATCTGGCGAGCAAGTTTTGACTCATCTGACCACGCCATTGCCGCGCCCCGAAATGGCCCGCGCAGTCTTCGTTGTCGGTCGATTATAACCGCGCAGACCCAAGGCGTCGGAAATGCCTGAGCCGATTGAGCTAGTACACGCTCAACCTGCTGAGATGGCCATCCTATCCCCGTCGTTGGATTGGCTGACAGTCAGGTTTCAGCAGTCAGAAGCGAGGCCTGAGCGGCAGAATTGGGGGCGCTTCCCGACGGCACAGGCGGGCCGATCTAGTAGTTGGCGCCGCCGGCGATTTCGCGCACCTCCAGCACGATGTCGGAGAGGCCATGGTCGATATGCATTTGCAGGAATTCTCCCGCGAGGGCCGTGGCGGCCTCAAGGTCGGGGACCTCGAGGACTGCATAGCCGCCGATCACTTCCTTGGCTTCCGCGAAGGGGCCGTCTGTAATCGCGAGGCCCCCGGTTCGGCCGTTCAGGCGTATACCTTCGCTGGCGGGCTTGAGGCCGCCGGTCGAGATCAGCGTGCCATCGGCGAGACATCTTTCCATCCAGGGTCCCATGGCGTCCATCAGTCCTTGCGGGACCTGTTCCGGCTTAAGGTCTAAGGGCGGGATGATACTCATGAAATATCGCATGTCCGATGTCTCCACTTTGATCAGCAGCAGCTTATGCTTGCTCATGAGCATGACGAAGCGCCTTGTTGGGTTTCGACAAGGTACCGCCGATTTTTGTCAAGTTCTTCAGCGCAGCCGGGCGAAAGGGCCATGGGCAGTGTGGGGATGCGGCGCAGTGTGTTGGCACCCGCAGTGCCGCCCTCGGTCAGGCTCGAGAATGGCGAAGGGACGGCTGAGCACTCGACGCGCGCCCACCTGGCGTACCCCTAGATGGGGGAGCGCATCCGTGTTGGCGCGAGAGCAGTGAAGTCGTGCTCGCCGCAGTTGATCTACTTCTGCCCCGTCTTCAAGGAAGACCGGGTAGGGGTGTAGTAGAAGGAATTACCCTGCTCTTTGCCGCCCCCCATTCCCCCTCATCTCCCCCTCACTTCGCCGCGATGCGGCCAAGCGGCTCATTGCCTTCCGTGCAAGGCGCGCTAAACAGGGGCCAGAAACAAGGAGCGTCGCCAAATGGAGTTCTCCCTGCCGCTGGTTATCGGTGCGGGCGTCCTGAGCTTTCTCAGTCCCTGCGTGCTGCCGCTGGTGCCGCCATATCTGACCTATATGAGCGGGGCGAGCTACGATCAGTTGCGCGCCGAGGTAACTTCCGGCTCCGCCGGGCGGCTGACCGCGCGGGTGGCGCTCACCTCCCTCTTTTTCATCCTGGGCTTTTCCGTCGTCTTTATCGCCTTGGGGGCCACCGCCACGGCCTTCGGCCAGGCCTTCCGACAGCTCCTGCCCATCCTTACGCCCGTCGCCGGCGTGGTCATCATCGCCATGGGTCTGCATTTCCTTGGCATCTTTCGCATTGGTATTCTCGACCGGCAGCTGCGCCACAACGGCCCGGGTGCCGCATCGGGCCCCCTAGGCGGATTCCTCCTGGGCCTGGCCTTTGCCGTCGGCTGGACGCCCTGCATCGGCCCGGTCCTGGCGGCGATCCTGTCGGTCGCGGCAAGCCGCGACACCGCGTGGGAAGGCGCGTCGCTGCTTGGGCTCTATTCGCTGGGCCTGGGCATTCCGTTCTTCCTTGCCGGCATTGCCATCGGTCCCTTCCTCACCTTCTTCAATGGCTTCAAGAAGCATTTGGGCACGGTCGAGAAGGTCATGGGTGGCCTCCTGGTGCTGACCGGAGTGCTGTTCCTCACTGGCAATTTCACCCGTATATCTTACTGGTTTCTCGAGACCTTTCCGGTCCTGGCCAATTTCGGATAAGACGGCTTGGGATTTTTCCCAGGGAAGCGACTTCCGTAGCCAGCGGTTAACCCTCTTCGCGCTTGTGCGCGCGCCGCGCGCTTTTGACGGCCTATCTTCAGGTACGGTTTACGCCTCGGGGCGAGACTGGCGTCGATTTTGGGGGAAGAGCACAGACAATCGTGAACGCGCACAGCCAGTCCGTCGCTCGAACGGTGGGTCAGACTGAGAAAAGCTGGAGCCGGCCAATGGCGACGCTAGTGGCCGCGCACGGACAGTTCTCGGTCTCGGTCACGCACCGGATCGAGGAAGTGGAGACCATCTGGCGCCGCTTCACCGCAGGCGGCATCCAGTCGCCGGGCCAAAGTTACGACTTCATCCGCCTGTGGGTGAGCGACCGCGCAATCCCGCTCGACGAGCAGCACTATGTGGTCGGCTCCGTCAACGGCGAACCGGTGGTGCTGCTGCCGCTGCACCGCAAGCGCGTGCATGGAGCACGTCTGTTCACCTGGTTCCCCGGGCCACATGCAGGCTGCTATGCCCCGGTTGCCGACAATGAATGCCTGGCATCGCTGGGGCCGGAGGGCAGGGCAGAACTCTGGGAAGCCATGGCCGGTGCGTTGACCGGTGCCGACCTGATCTACCTGCGATCCGTGCCTGAGACTGTCGATGACCATGAAGGACTCTTCGAGGAACTGGGCAGCAACCTTGCCATCGAAACGCTTTATCGGGCCCAGTTCACCTCCTGGGATCAGTGCGACAAAGAGCAGCGCGGCCGCTCACGCCGCAAGCATGACCGGCAGCAGGGGGATCGCCTCGCTGCGCTGGGCGCGGTGAGTTTCGAGGAAATCGCCGACCCAGCGGAGGCCCACAAAGCCGTTGACATCATGTTCGCCCAGCGTTCCGCCCGCTTCAAGGCGCAGGGCATTCGCGACGGGTTCGTAGCCGACAATCTCATCGGTTTCTATCACAATGCTCTTTCGCCCGACTCGGGCATCGATGTGCGCTTGCACGTCCTGCGCCTCGATGGAGCCATCGTGGCGGTGCGCTACAATGTCGTGCATGGCGACCGCATGTTCTGCCTCATCTCCTCGATGAGTGATTGCAGCCGCATCCAGTCCGGTTCGCCCGGCAAGCAGTGCCTTCTGCATGTGATGCAAACGGTCTTCGACCAAGGCATCTCAGTGTTCGACATGGGCTCGGGGCTGACCGACGAGAAGCGCCACTGGTGCAATGTGCAGGTGCCGCTGCGCCAGCACTACATCCCCCTGACGCGCCTAGGCGACCTGGTGATCGGAAGCCATCGCAGCTTTCAGCGCCTTCGGGCCTGGGCCAAGTCCAACACGACGATCAAGTCACTGCTGCGCTCGGGCGTGATCCTGTGCGGGCGCTTGTTTGGCGGACGCTGTTCGGATCGGTTTTAGCCCGCGCAGCAAGACGCGGTTCGACGTACCCCACGACAACGTGGTCGTGGGGGACAATGAAAAGCGGTTTGGCGGCATCGGCGATTTCGATTTGTCATCCGAAAATCGGCTGAAGACGGGGTCGGATCGTCGGATGCATGATTTTGCACGAGGATCAGGGCTGTCGCTGACAGTTCGAGCGAGCGTTCTATGACTTCCCTGGGATTGGCGCATGTATGATCCACTGTGCCGGCCCGTTTCACCTTATCCTCCATCGGCCGGTTCCCCTAACGAAGAGGATACCGAATTGCTCGATGGTTCGAATGCGGCTTCGCTGCAGCAATAGTCGTTCAGCTGGCTCCAGGACGGGAGGATAGGCAGCCCATAAACGATGCGGCCGTGGGCGAAGTGTCCGCGTGTGGTCCTGGATCTTGGGATGCGCGACCGATGTCGGTCCGAGCATTTCGACCTTGTACAGCCTGGACTGGCCAGCTTCGAACACGGCGGCAAAGGAGCCGAATTCTGCAGAAGCGCCACGGCGCCGCCCTTGGTATCCTTGCGGGCCTGGCTAATTTCGGCGCCAGCTGGAGCAGCTCGTAATCTTCGAGCGCTTCGCCGCCGGGCTTCAGGAAACGCTCGCGATGGCGGTGCCCGGGATGATCATGGGCGGCGGAGCCGGATAGGCGACCTCGGCAAGTTCATCGGGCCGACGGCTCGTCAGGCGATCCGCCTGGCCAAGGGATTGAACAGCCCGGCCGGAGACAGCGTGAACACCTCGTTGCCGGTCTCGGTAATGCCGATTGAATGCTCGCACTGGGCCGATAGCGTCCGGTCGCGGGTCACGGCGGTCCAGCCATCGGAGAGGATCTTCACGTGGGGGCGCCCCAGATTGATCATCGGCTCAATGGTGAAGATCATGCCCGGCTTGAGCGGAACACCGGTACCCGGGGTGCCGAAGTGCAGGATATTGGGTTCATCGTGGAAGAGCCGCCCCAAGCCATGGCCGACAAAGTCGCGCACGACGCTCATGCGCTCGCCTTCCGCGACGGCCTGGATCGCCGCGCCGATGTCGCCGGTCGTATTGCCGGGTTTGGCCGCTTCAATGCCTGCTTCGAGGCTTTCATAGGTGACTTCGATCAGCCGTTCAGCCTTCCGCGAAATCTCGCCGACGGGGTACATGCGGCTCGAATCGCCATGCCAGCCGTCAAGCACCAGGGTGAGATCGACGTTGACGATGTCACCTTCGCGCAATGGCCGCTCGTCGGGAATGCCGTGGCAGACCACATGGTTGATCGAGGTGCAGACCGAATGCCGATAGCCCTTGTAGAAGATCGTTGCTGGTACGGCTCCGTGGTCGCGGGCAAACTCGTAGGCGACACGGTCAATGGTCGAGGTGGGAACGCCCGGCTCGACATATTCGGTCAGTATGTCCAGCGCCTTGGCCGTCAGCGCACCGGCGCGGCGCATGCCCTCGAAGCCTTCCGCGCCATGCAGCGGAATAACGCCAGGGGTCCGGCGGGGTTTGGTGGCGGCGTCGACATAGGTAATCATGCAAGAGGTCTCCTGAGAGGCAAAATAGGAGCTTAAAGAGATGAAGGGAAGGGCGGTGAACCGTTGACTTGGCCCGGGCGTAGAGGCATCCACATCTGCCCAGAGGAAATGGACGCATGACCCAGCAAGAGACCCGCGTAACCGCCGGCATGATCGTCATCGGCGATGAAATCCTGTCCGGCCGCACCAAGGACGTCAATATCGGCGCCGTGGCTGATTTCTGTACCGATCTGGGGATCGACCTGACCGAAGTGCGCGTCGTCTCGGACGAGATGGATGCGATTGTCGAGGCGGTCAACGCGTTGCGGTCCCGCTACACCTATGTCTTCACTTCGGGCGGTATCGGCCCCACCCATGACGACATCACCGCCGACGCCATTGCCAAGGCCTTTGGAGTGGCCTTGCCGATCAATGCGCAAGCCCGGGCTATGCTGGAAAGCCGCTGGAAGCAGACTGGCACCGAGGTGAACGAGGCCCGGCTGCGCATGGCGCGCATTCCGGAAGGGGCCGATCTCATCGTCAATTCCGTGTCTGCCGCACCGGGTTTCCGCATCGGCAACGTGCATGTCATGGCGGGCGTGCCGGTGATCATGCGGGCCATGCTCGAAGCACTTGCGCCCACGCTCAAGGGTGGCAAGAAGGTTTCGTCCATCACCATCAGGGCGGCGGTAGGTGAAGGCACGGTCGGCGGTCCACTGGGAGCCCTGCAGGCCGAGTTTCCGGATGTGAAGATGGGCTCGTATCCGCAGATGGGCAAGGATCGGGTGATGACCGAGCTGGTGCTGCGTGCATCGGACGAGGACCGGCTGGCCGAGGCGGCCGAAAAGGTCCGCGCCATGGTAGCCGCTGCCCATCAAAAGGCCGGCGTGGCGCCGCCTGACGCGGAATGATTGGCGTTTCCGTCCGGCTTTGCTAAGGACGATCCAACTTCAGACTTCGGGGCCGGGCCCCGCCAGGAGAGCAGCGTGACCAACCCCAACCAGAAGTCCTTCCCCGTCACCTGGGACCAGTTTCATCGCGACAGTCGGGCTCTCGCCTGGCGCCTGGCCGGCATGGGCACTTTCGACGCGGTCGTCGCCATTGCCCGCGGGGGTCTCGTGCCCGCGGCCATTGTGGCGCGCGAGCTCAATATCCGCACGGTCGAGACTGTGGCAGTCAAGAGCTATGACCACCAGAACCAGGGCGGTATCCAAGTGCTCAAGGCGATCAGCCAGCCGGTGCTGGACCTTGCCCGGAACGGAGGCAAGATTCTGATCGTCGACGATCTGGTGGACACCGGTTCGACCGCGCGCGTCGTCCGCGAAATGCTCCCCGGCGCCCACTTCGCCACCGTCTATGCCAAGCCCAAGGGGCGCGAACTGGTCGACACCTTCATCACCGAAGTCAGCCAGGACACCTGGATATTCTTTCCCTGGGATCTCGACGTTGCATATGTCGCCCCGATTTCCGGCGGCACTGACTGAGGGCCGGGGTACTCCAGCTGCGGCGGAGGAAGATGCAGGGCCAGCTCAAGTTGCCCGATCAGAGGGAAAAACGGTGCTTCAGTCACCCCCGTCCCCGAACCTCCACGAAGTATGATCTGCGGAGTCGTTTTTGTCGTTATGGCCTCGGCTGCCTGGACAATTGGCCACTTGGCAGCGCAACGGGACTGCTCTCAGGCCCACTCTTGCACCTCGGTCTAGAGCTCGTCCACAAACACAAACTCTGCGTCGGCGTCGATCGCCGGCGCTTTCGCATCGACTGGTTCGTCCTTGTCACTTGCGAAATCTACCGCGTGCGCCCGCACGGTTTCCTGGTCGAGAATCGCCACCAGGTTGTCGCCTTGGCGGGCAATGCCGGCGAGGAACCTGGCGGCGGATCCCTCGATCTTTGGCACCGGCAGCATGTCCTCGGCACTGATCTCGATGATGTCGCATACGCTATCGACCAGCAGACCCATGTCGCGGCCGTTGATGAAAAGAACCAGGATCACCTGGCCCTCCCGGCCGGTGCGACGCTCGACGGAACAGCCGATACGCAGGGCCAGGTCGTGGACCGGGATCACCCGGCCGCGGATTTCGATGATGCCCAGCACGTCCGGCTTTTGCGCGGGCAGGGGGGTTACCGGGCTCCAGTTGCGGATTTCGCGCATGGACATGATGTCGACGCCGAAAATCTGACCGGCGCAGGAGAAGGTGATGTATTGCCGCGTCTCCATTCCGGCGCCGGGCGGGGTCTCGAATTCGTCGAGGTCGATCGCATGGGCCGTCATCGTTACGCCTTACTCACTACACACTGCCGGCCAAAAAGGGCCGGAGGTGATCATTGTCGAGAAAGGTTGTCGCAAGGTTAGGATATGGTGCGGGCGGCGGGGATCGAACCCGCACGGCTATCGCCGAGGGATTTTAAGTCCCTTGTGTCTACCAATTCCACCACGCCCGCTTGGCTCGGCCGCCCGTGTTTGTCACAAGGCTTACGCCAAGACAATTGTGACGTGACGATTCTTCCCCGGAGGCGAGATGATCGAACGTATCGAAACCGGCATTGCACCGTCCACGGCGCCCATCAATGATGCGGTGCGTGCCGGCAAGCATCTCTGGTTGGTCGCCATTGCCGAGGACCCGGCTAGCGGCGAAATCGTCGAGGGCGGGATCGAAGTGCAGGCCCGACGCTGCATTCACAATCTGGAGATTGCGCTCAAGGCGGCCGGGGGCAGCCTTCGTAACCTCGTCATGATACAGATTTTTCTCGTCGACGGCGCCGACGCAGCCGGGATGAATGCGGTCTATCGCGAGTTCTTCACCGAGCAGCCCTTTCCGGTGCGCGCAACGGTGGTGGTCAAGGAACTGCTCGCCGAGGGCCTCAGGATCGAAATCACGGCCACGGCGGTGTTGGACTGATGCTGCTCAAGCGCGAACTTCTCGAGTGCATCAAGGCCGGCAAGGTCGATCTGATTTTTCGGCGCTGGAACCGACCGACTGTCAAGGCCGGCGGTACGCTCAAGACCAAGGTGGGGCTGCTGGCGATCAAGTCGATTACCGACATGTCGCCCGACCAGGTCACCGAAGCGGAGGCGCGGCGCGCCGGCTTCGCGGACTTGGCCGCGTTCCGGCGGTGGCTCGATACGATGAAGGCGGGCTCCCTCTTTCAGCGCATCGAAGTGGGGTATCTGGGGGAGGAGTAGTCAGAAGGGCGTTGGTGCCACGAAAGTGGTGAACACTTCCGTTGTGGGGTGGGTGAAGCCCAGTTCGGCGGCGTGCAGTTGCAACCGGTCGGCAGCAGCAAAGTCCTCGCCTTCGGCATAAAATGCATCGCCCAGAATCACATGGCCGATGGCTTTCATGTGAACCCTGAGCTGATGGGTGCGGCCAGTGAGGGGGACAAGTCGAACGCGCGTCGCCTTTGCTTCACGTTCGACGACATGCCATTCGGTCTGCGCGGAGCGGCCGTGGTCATGGTCGACCTTCTGCCTGGGCTTGTTGAGCCAGTCGGTGGCCAGGGGCAAGTCGATAAGGCCGCTGTCCTCTTCGATGATGCCGGAGACGCGGGCAATATAGCTCTTGGTCGTCTTGCGGTGTTCGAACTGGCTGCCGATGCGGCCATGGGCGCGCTTGTTGAGGGCGAGCACCAGAACGCCCGATGTGTCCTTGTCGAGCCGATGGCACATGCCGGCGCTCGGCCAGGTCTGGCGGGCGCGATATTCGATGCAGTCCCAGAGGCTGGGATCCTTGCCCGGTACGCTGAGCAGCCCCGACTGCTTGTTGACCACCAGGATATCGTCGTCGACGTGCAGCACGTCGAGATAGGGCTCCATGGGCGGGAAGTAGTCTTTGAGAGTGGGCATGGCGGGCATGGCACGCCCTCTAGCAGAGCGCGCGCCATTTTACCAATTGCGCAGGCGCCTCGTCGTACCGTTGTCCATCTGGTACGAGCGCATGCGAGGGCATATGAATGGGGAATGGAGATCGCGCTGTTCGATACCGCATTGGGACGCTTCGGGCTCGGCTGGACCGAAAGAGGTCTGGCGCGTGCACTACTTCCTGGTGACGACGATGCTGCAATGCTGGAGCGGCTGACCCGGGCGGGAGGGACGCAGGCCGAGCCGAGCCGGGCCATCGCCGCGCTCATGGACCGGATTGAGGATTACGCCGAGGGCGAAGCAATCGATTTCTCCGATGTCTCCATCGATCTGTCGGGCGTCCCGGATTTTCATCGAAGGGCGTACGAACTGTTGCTCGAGGTGCGCTGGGGGCAGACCATCACTTATGGTGCCTTGGCCCGTCGGTTGGGCGATGTCGGTCTTTCGCGGGCTGTCGGTCAGGCCATGGGCGCCAACCCGATCCCGCTGATCATTCCCTGCCACCGGGTGCTGGCCAGCGATGGCAAGCCCGGTGGCTTCTCGGCACCTGGCGGCGGCGCCAGCAAGCTCAAGATGCTGGCATTGGAGGGGGTCAGCGTTGGCGCCCCGGCGGGGCAGATGAGCTTCGGGTTCTAGCGATGGCTTATGCCTTCATACACTCGGACAATGTTGCCGATCAGGTGCGAGCCGTGGCCGATGAGCAGATCGACAAGGTTCTCAGAAGCATCGTGGGCAGCGCCGACTTCGATGAAACGGTCCACACATTGCGCAAGGCGAGCAAGAAACTGCGGGCGCTTCTGAGGCTGGTGCGGCCGCATTTTGCTGCTTTTCGCGATGAAAACGACGCCATAAAAGCGATTGCCGAGCGTTTTTCGACAGCCCGGGATGCCGCAGTGATGGTGACAACGCTAGACACCATCATCGAGCGCGCCGGAGATGGCATGGAGGCGGATGAGACAGCTTCGTGTGCCGAAATACGGGAGAAATTGAGGGCTCGGGCAGGGCATCTTCGTCAGCAAATGGGCGAAGAGGTGCTTCTGGCATCAGCGCGTGAGGATTTTGAGGCCCTCAAGGCGCGCGTAGGAGGCTGGCACTTTGAGAGCAAGGGCGAGGCACTCGTCCTGGCGGGGCTAGAACGAACCTATCGCAAGTCCCGCAAGTGCATGGACGACGTCTTCACCGACCCCACTGCGCTCCGCCTGCATGACTGGCGCAAGGCGGCAAAGGCCCACTGGTACCACGTGCGACTGCTGCAACGCGGTGCGCCCGCCGTGCTTGACGGGTTGGTGATGCGGCTGGAAGAACTGGGCGGTCTACTTGGCGATCACCACAATCTGGCCGTTCTGGAGGACTGGCTGCGCTCGGGAACGGCCGCCACGGACCTGTCACAGGACCTGCTGCTCCGCTTGATCGGGGAACGGCAGGCGGAGTTGGCGGGCAGCGCATTTGCACTTGGGCGTCAGCTGTTTGTTGAACGGCCGGGAGCACTGGCCCGGCGATTTGAGCGCTACTGGCGTTTGCTGGATTAAGGGCAGGATGGCTATCGAGATTGAGCGCAAGTTCCTGGTGTCTGGAGATGGCTGGATGGACGAGTCGACCGGCAGCGCTGCCCTGCGACAGGGCTATCTCTCCACCAGCGCCAAGGCCACTGTGCGAATACGCATTGTCGATGACGTGCGGGCTGTGTTGACGCTGAAGGGGCCCTCCGCCGGCATCAGTCGCGCCGAGTTCGAATATGACATTCCCTTGGACGAAGGGTTGGCGCTGCTCGAAATGGCGCGACCGAACGTGGTGGAGAAGCGGCGGCATGTCGTGCCCCATGCCGGACTGGTTTGGGAGGTCGACGTGTTCGAAGGGGCGCATGCGGGTCTGGTGATGGCCGAGGTCGAACTGACCTCAGTCGACCAGACCATTGCCTTGCCCGACTGGGTCGGCTGGGAGGTCAGCCACGATGACCGCTATGCCAATGCAAGCCTGTCGCGAAATCCTGGTGTTCCGCCTCTTGACCCTGACGCTGCGTGAGGGACTATCCGCTCATCTCGCGGAGGATGCGAGACCATGAGAACCTATACCGTCAATCAACTTGCCCGGCTTGCTGGCGTTTCAGTGCGGACCCTGCACCATTATGACGAGATTGGCCTGCTCAAGCCCGCATTCACCGGCGAGAACCGCTATCGCTACTATGGCGTCGACGAACTGCTGCGCCTGCAGCAGATTCTGATCCATCGCGAACTGGACATCCCCCTGGCCGAGATCGGGGCCATTCTCGATGCGCCGGGTTTCAACAGGCTTCAAACGCTGCAGAAGCAGCGGGAGCGTCTGGAGGAGCAGGCGAAGCGCTACGCCGGCATGGTGAGGACGATCGACCGCACGATCGCCCATCTCAAAGGAGAGCGCATGATGAAGGACGCTGAACTCTATGCGGGCGTGGTTTCGCCCGAGAAGCAGGCCGAATACGAGGCCTGGCTGGTCGATCGCTATGGCGAGGCAATGGAAGAGGATATCTGGCGCAGCCGCAAGGCCATGGCGGAGATGTCCAACACCGAGCGTGCTGCGATGATGGAAGAATTGCGCCAGGTCGAGGAGGCCCTCGCAGAAGGCCTTCGCCGAGGCCTGCCGCCCCAGGCGACGGCACTCGATCCGATGATCGAGAGGCATCGTGCCTGGGTCGGATCGACATGGGGCCGTCCATGCTCGCCCGAGGCTTATGCGGGGTTGGCGGAGGTTTATGAACACCCGGACTTCCGGCAGCGCTACGAATCGATAGAGATCGGTTTTGCCGACTATCTCATTGCGGCGATGAAGGCCTGGGCCGCACGGCAGGATGGCCGATAGGCGCAAACGGCGCCGGCAGTTTCCTGTTGCGTCTCTGTGAGTTGGAGCCGATAGAACGGGCATGCCTGTTCACAATCCCCGACTCGCGCTGGTCCTGGCGACGGGAGGACTTTTGTGCCTCATCGCCATGTCGGCAATCATCCATGCCGCGGCAGATCGTGCGGCGCTGGGACAGTTGATTTTCTGGCGCAGCGCCGTCGCCCTGCCACCGATCATTGCTTATCTGGCGGTCCGGGGACAGCTGGCGATCTCGATCCGCACGAAGCGGCCTGGGAAGCATTTGGTCCGCGGCATTCTGGGCTGCGTGGTGATGGCGCTCAACTTCACGGCGCTGGCACATCTGTCGGTGGGCGTGGCAACGGCGCTGAGCTATCTCACGCCGATCCTGGCCATGTGTGCGGCCATGGTGCTGCTCAAGGAACGGATATCGGCCCTCGTCATGCTTGGGGTGATTGCCGGCTTCGCCGGGGTGCTCGTCATGCTGTTCCCGGCTTTGGCTGGCAGCGAGGTCCATGAGGGCGCGCTGATCGGTATCGCGGCCGGCGTCGGCATGGCGGCCACCAATGCGTTGTCGCGGGTTCAAGTGAAGGACCTGACGCGAACGGATCCGCCTGCCAGCATCGCCCTGTCCTTTGGCGTTCTCAGCACCTTGCTTGGAGCGGTCACGGTTGTGTTCGGTTGGGCGCCACTCGATAACCCGACCCTCTTCCTGCTCATTGCAGCGGGGCTGCTTGGCGGGATGGGTCATGTGTTCATGATGGAAGCAGTGGCGCGGGCGCCTGTGTCTTTGCTGGCCGGCTACGAATATACCGGCATTGTCTGGGCATTCTTTTTCGACGCGGTGCTGCTCGGCATTCACCTCGACGCCTGGAACGTGGCCGGGGCGTGCGTCATCGTAGTGGCGGCGCTGCTGGTTGCGATCGGGCAGGGGGCATTCCGTCGACCCATCAGCGCGACCGCGGGCAGTTCGTAGCCGCCGGCAGGTTACTCCGGAATGGATCGATTTGCGGCCACAAGACATTGGTGGAGAGGGACCTCGAGCAAGTAGCGGCATGGCAGACGGACTGACGCCCACAGCCCTGTTCTTGATCACCCGGGCCATCGAATGGGTCGGGATTGCCATAATCGTCAGCGGCCTGATTTTTGGCACGGTTCGCTTTGCTGCGAGCGTGTTGGCACGAAACGCCAATGAGCAGCGATTTCGGCGCTACCGTGCGGATGTCGGCCGAGGTATCCTCCTGGGCCTCGAGTTTCTCGTTGCTGCCGATATTATTGCAACGATTGCCATCGAGCCGAGCCTTGAGAGCCTCGTGGTACTCGGCGGCATCGTGATCATCCGCACCTTTCTCAGCCTGTCGCTCGAGGTGGAAGTCAGCGGTCGCTGGCCTTGGCAACAGCCGCAGTCCGAGGTGCGGGAACGGCGTGGCTCCAGATGAACGGGTCTACTGCCAACGCTTGAACGTCTTGCGATCGAGCCTTCCAGCTACGGTCCGTACGATCTTGTCGACGCTGTCGGTCACTGGCACCGCAAGCACGTTTTCGGTGATCGGATCAGGTACTTCGAGTGTCGCAAACTGGCTGTCGAGCAGGCTTTGGGGCATGTACTCATGCTTGCGCCGGGCCATGCGCTCGCTGATCACCTCGCGGCTGCCGTCCAGATAGACGAACAGCACCGGTTCTCCCGCCTTGCTGGCGATAAAGTCGCGATAGGAGCGTCTCAACGCAGAGCATGCGCCGATGGCGATACCCTTCTTTTCCGAGGCAGATTTGAGCGCGACAGTCAGGGCTTCGAGCCAGGGCCACCGATCTTCATCGGTCAAAGGCGTGCCGGATCGCATTTTCTCGACATTGGCTTCAGGATGGTACTGGTCGCCATCCAGAAATGGCGCGTGCAGGGCGCGGCCGAGGGCGGCACCCACGGTGGATTTGCCCGAAGAACTGACGCCCATCACGATGATGATGCGGGCATGATCAGACGACTGCTGTGAAGGCGCCATCGACATAGAGAATGTGTCCGTTCACGAAACTGGAGGCATCGGAGGCGAGGAAGATCGCGGCGGGGCCAAGTTCCTCGACCTCGCCCCAGCGGCCCATCGGCGTGCGCTGGCGCACCCAGCCATCGAAGGTGGCATCGGCCATCGTGTCTGGTTGAGGTCGGTCTTGAAGTAGCCAGGCGCGATCGCATTGATGTGGAGGCCGCGCGGCGCCCAGTCGGCCGCCATGCCGCGCGTGAGATTGGCGATGGCCGCCTTGGCGGCGCCATAGGGGGCAGCCGTCGGGCGGGCGTGGTCGGTCAGGATCGAGCAAATATTGATGATCTTGCCGCGTCCGCGCGCCAGCATGTGCTGGGCGACTGCCTTGCTGACCGAGAAGGTCGAGACGACATGGGCGCTCAGCATGGCCTCAAAATTCTCATGGCTGTAGGTTTCGAGCGGCCCGCGGATCTGCATGCCGGCATTGTTTACCAGAATGTCGATCGGGCCGATCTCGTTTTCGCAATGGCCTACGGCCTCGGCCACGCTGTCAGGGCTGGTGACGTCGAAGGCCAGTGCCGTCACTTTTGCGCCGCCCTCAGCGAGATCAGCCGCCGCTTTGCCCAAAGCCACCTCGTCCCGACCATTCAATACCAGTTCGGCACCAGCCCCTGCCAAAGCCCTTGCCATGGCAAAACCCAGCCCGCGGCTGGAACCGGTGACCAGCGCCCGGCGGCCAGTGAGGTCGAATGGAGAAGCCTTTTCAGTCATGCTTGGCGCGTCCTCGCCGCTATGGCACCGTTATCGGGTGTTAGTTGAGCAGCGCCTTGTATGCAAGGCGGGAGGGAGCCATGGCACTGGACTATACGACCACGATTGTCATCGATCTGCCGCGGGACAAGATGATCGCCCTGTTCGACGATGTGGACAATTTGCCCAAGTGGCAAAAGGGCCTGAAGAGCTTTGAACCGCTGGAGGGTTCGCCGGGCATGCCGGGGGCAAAATCGCGGCTGACCTATCAAATGGGGAAGCGCGAAATGGTCATGATCGAAACCATCACCAAGCGGGAGTTGCCGGACGCCTTCGACGGCACCTATGAGATCGAAGGCGTTCACAACATCGTAGAGAACCGCTTTTCGGAGCTGGGGCCGGACCGCACCTTGTGGGAGAGCCACAACATCTTCCAGTTCGCCAGCCTGCAGATGAAGCTCATGGGTTGGTTGATGCCGGGAATGTTCCGACGACAAAGCCAAAAATACGCCGAAGATTTCAAGGCCTTTGCCGAACGGGGCGTCGACGTTCGAGACACCTGAGGGGCAAATTCTTCCATACAAGCTGTGTGATCTGACCGAAAATTGTGCTTTCCGCCCTTCCTTCAGGGGCTGGATTGTGGTCATTCTCCCGCCGCGCGCCATGCGTTGTGTGCATGCCAAGACGATTTCAGAAGGACTGTTTGTATGTCGAGAGCAGATATCGGCCTTATCGGCCTTGCGGTCATGGGTTCCAACCTTGCCCTCAACATCGCCGAGAAGGGCTATACTGTTGCCGTTCACAACCGGTCGGCCGGTCGCATTGACGAGCATATGGCCGACGCCAAGGCGCAGGGCCTGGATGGCAATACCATCCCGAAATACGATCTCGCCGAGTTCGTGCAGGCCGTGAAGGCGCCGCGTTCGATCATCATCATGGTCAAGGCCGGCAAGCCGGTCGATGATATGATCGAGCAACTGCTGCCCCATCTCGAGCCCGGCGACGCCATCATCGAATGCGGCAATTCGCTGTTCACCGACACCCAGCGCCGCTTCGACTATCTCAAGCCAAAGAATATCGGTTACCTGGGTGTCGGCGTCTCCGGTGGCGAAGAGGGGGCCCGCCACGGCCCCTCCATCATGGTTGGTGGCTCCGAGGAGCAGTGGCACAATGCCGAGGCCGTGCTGACCGCCATCGCCGCCAAGTTCAATGGCGAGAGCTGCTGCGCCTATCTCGGCGAGGGCGGGGCCGGTCACTTCGTCAAGACCATCCATAACGGCATCGAATATGGCGACATGCAGATGATTGCCGAGGTCTATGGCGTGATGCGCGATGGCCTGGGGATGTCGGCCAGAGAATGCGCCGATGTCTTCAAGGAATGGAACAAGGGGCCGCTCAATTCCTATCTCATCGAGATCACCGGGCACGTCCTGGATGCCGTTGATGAACAGACCGGCCAGCCGCTGGTCGAACTGATCCTCGACAAGGCCGGCCAGAAAGGCACTGGCGTGTGGTCCGCTATCGTTGCCCAGCAGATGGGTGTGCCGGCCACTGCCATCGAGGGCGCCGTGGCGGCCCGTTCGATTTCATCGCGCAAGGCCGAGCGCGTCGCCGCCGAAGGCATTTACGGCAAGCCCGACCGTGCCAAGACCGATGTCACGCTCGCCGATCTGGAAAAGGCCCTCCTGGCCGGCAAGATCGTCAGCTATGCGCAGGGCTTTGCGGTGATCGCCAAGGCCTCGGAAGAAAACGGCTGGGCGCTGCCGCTGGCCACCATCGCCAAGATCTGGCGCGCCGGCTGCATCATCCGCTCGCGCTTCCTCGACCAGATGGCGTCCGCCTATGCCAAGGGCGAGGCGGTCAACCTGCTGGTCGTGCCGGACTTTGTGGAGATCATGAAAGACAGCCACCCGAGCCTGCGCAAGGTCGTGGCCGCTGCCGCGATGGGCGAATTCCCGATGATCTGCCTGTCGGCGGCACTCAGCTACTTTGACAGCTACCGCCAGGCCAAGGGCACGGCCAATCTGATCCAGGGCCAGCGCGACTTCTTCGGCGCCCATGGCTTCGAGATCGAGGGACGCGGCGCCGATCTGCATGGCACCTGGCCGTCAACGCTGGGCAAGTAGTCGCAAGCCCCGATTATCGCCATGAAGAGCCGGGGCCAGTCTCCGGCTCGCCTGTTCTTGTTTGAAAGGCCGACATGTCTGAGCGCAGCTTCCGTCAATCCATGCACCTGCGGTGGCATCGGATCTGGTTGCCGCGACTTCGACGCCGCGCCTTGTTCCTGGTGGGCGGCGTTGTCGTAGGCATTGCGGCGCTGGCCATGGCCTTCGTCGCCGATTTTGCCATCGAGACCTTCGCGCATTGGCAGAAGCAGTGGCACTACCTGCCGCTGTTCGCCACGCCTTTGGGATTTGCCGGTCTTGCCTGGCTGACGCGACGCTATTTCGACGGGGCGCAGGGCAGCGGCATTCCACAGGTGATCGCCGCCAGGCAAATGACTGACCTCAAGCGCAAGGGCAAACTGGTGTCACCCAAGCTGGCCGTCGCCAAGATGGTGTTGCTGGCCGGTGGCCTGCTGGTCGGCGCATCGGCCGGCCGCGAGGGGCCGACGGTGCAGGTCGGGGCCAGCATCATGTTCTGGCTGGGCCGGTTCGCACCGCATCGGCAACCGGGCCTGCTCCTGGCCGGGGGCGCCGCCGGTGTTGCCGCCGCCTTCAATGCGCCGCTGGCCGGGGTGGTGTTCGGCATCGAGGAAATGAGCCGATCGTTCGAACTGCGCACCAGTGGCCTCGTGCTGGGCACGGTGATCGTAGCGGGTCTGGTACCGCTGGCCGTGGTGGGGGACTATACCTATTTCGGCCGTTCCGACATCGCCCTGGCGGCCATTGCGGAGTGGATCTGGGTCATTCCGATAGCGGCGCTGTGCGGGTTGGCGGGCGGCGGGTTCAGCCGGCTCCTCGTCATCTTCACCGACGGACTGCCGGGCCGGGCCGGTCGCTGGATCAAGACGCATCCCGTGCTCTTCGCGGCTGGGTGCGGCGTCGGCGTGGCGCTGTGTGGGGTGTTGACCCAGGGCAGTGTGTTCGGAACCAGTGCCGAGCAGGCCAAAGCCATCATGACGGGTGAATCGGCCCCATTGGCGTTCGGGCCGCTCAAGTTCATCGCGACCCTGCTCACCTCCATCAGTGGCATTCCGGGCGGCATCTTTTCCCCGTCGCTGGCCGTGGGGGCAGGCATTGCCGATCTCTTCGCGGGTATCACACCGGTACCGATCGCGGCCCTGACCATTGTGTGCATGGCGGCTTATCTCGCGGCGGTCCTGCAGGCACCGATCACCGCCTTCGTGATCGTGACGGAAATGACCGGCAACCACGCGCTGATCTTTCCGGTCATGCTGGGTGCGCTCATCGCCAATTTCATGTCGAAGCTGGTATGCGAAGAGGGGGTCTATCATGCCCTGGCCAAGCGCCTTCTGCAGCAGGACGGCAAGGCTGCGCAGTAGCTAAAGGCTCCGGAACATCACATAGCTATCCACCAAGCCGCGCTGGGGGTGGTTGAACGCCTTGGGAAGGGTTCCGACAATTTCGAAGCCCAGACGCTGCCAGAGGTGAACCGCGGGCTCGTTGCTGGACACTACGAAATTGAACTGGATACCCTTGAAGCCCTGCTGCCGGCAATAGTCGATGGAGTGCGCACACAGGGCACGCGCGATGCCGCGACCGCGGGCGGCGGGAGATGTCATGTAGCCACAATTGGCGATGTGGCTGCCACCGCCCTGCTGGTTGGCACGCACATAGCTGGCGCCGAGGATGATCCCGTCTTCCTCGGCAACGAAATTGGTCTTCTCGGCCGAGGCGAAGTAGGCGCGGGCCGTCGCCTCGTTGCCATCGCGCGGCAAGGCAAAGGTCTCGCCTTCGCGCATGATCGGTTCGATGATGGCCCAGAGATGTGGCCAGTCGGCCTCAGTGGCGGGGCGAATTTTCAACGTCATCGTCGTCTTCCAGTGGAGCTACGCGGACCTGGCCCGGCGGGGGCATTTCGGGTGCATGGGGATGGTCGGCCACGCTGGGGCGGCGACCCAGATCAAAGCGCCAGGCGGCCACGGCAAATACGAACAGGGCAAGGGCAACCGCTATGCCGCAGGCGATGAATGGTGCGCCGGGGAAGTAATGCCCGGAGGCCGGGGAGCTGGTGTAGTAGGAAAATATCTGCGTGGCACCGAGCGGCCCGATGATCGTTGCCAGCGAACTGGCCGCGTTGACCGCGCCCTGCAATTCGCCCTGGCTGTTGTCGGGCACCTGCCGTGACAGCACGCCATTGATTGCCGGTGGCGCCAGGCCGCTGACGCAGCCAACGGCGATGAAGAGATAGAGTTGATAGACATCGGCCGAGAAGGCGATGCCCGCAAAAGCGATTGCCGCTGCCAGTAGCCCGATCACGCCCACGATCGGCTCGCCCATGCCCTTTGCCAGCGGCCCGGCCAGAACGGCCTGGCTGAAGGCGAACCCGATCCCGAACGCGCCCAGCGTACGACCGATGCTGGAGGAGGAGAAGGCGAACACTTCCACAGTGAAGTAGCTGAAGATCGTCGGCAGCGCCTGCGTTGCAAGCTGCAGGAAAAAGAGGACGACGAGCAGCCACAGCACCGAGGAATACTGCCGCAGCGCCAAGACGGCCCCGAGCGGGTTGGCGCGGCGGATGCTGAACTTGCGTCGATTTGACTTGGGCAGGCTTTCAGGCAGGACCAGGAGGCCGAATAGGAAGTTGGCAAAGGCCAGGCCCGCCGCCGCAAAGAAGGGTACGCGAGGACCAAACTCGCCCAGCTCGCCGCCGATCACCGGGCCGATGATGAAGCCCAGCCCGAAGGCGGCGCCGATGAGGCCGAAGCGGTGGGTGCGCTTATGCGGGGGGGTGATATCGGCCATATAGGCCGTGGCTGTTGCCAGGGCCGCTCCGGCGATGCCGGCAATGATGCGGCCGATGAAAAGGTACCACACGAAGGGCGCGATCGACATCATGAGGTAGTCGAAGGTCAGGCCGAGCAGCGATAGCAGCAGAACCGGCCGGCGCCCGAAGCGGTCGGAAAGATTGCCCAGGACAGGAGAAAACACGAACTGCATGAAGGCATAGGCAAAAACGAGATAACCGCCGATGACGGCAGCCTGGGCCACGCTGCCCCCCGTCAATTCCTCCAGCAATTCGGGCAGCACGGGCACAATGATCCCCACGCCGATCATGTCGATCAGAATGGTGACCAGGATGCAGGTGAGCGTCAGACGGGAGCGTGTCGCAGCTTGCATGCGGTGGCTTTTACCTTTTCTTTTTCCCACCGGGATGGTGCGATGCAATTGACACGGCGCGCGCCGTCAAGGCAAGCGCCCAGCTTTCCGGTTGGCCCGGCCGGGCTATTCGACCTAGTCTGCGCCCGCCAATCGATACGAGTAGACCCAGTTCAGTCGCTTGAGGTGGGCACGCGGCCCTTGCAGGCGTATCACCATGTTGCGGGCCACGCTGAGCGGCCAGGGTAGATGGAAGATGCGACCGTTCTCTGCCGAAAGTGCGGCAATACGCCGGGTTCTGGGTTGGCGCATCTCGGCATAGCGGGAGAAGGCTGCTTCTGCGGTTTCGGTTCCCGCCAGCAACGGCGCCAGCGCGGCGGCGTCCTCAATTCCCATGGCCGCACCCTGGGCCTGAAACGGCACCATTGCATGGGCCGCGTCGCCGATAATGCCAATATTGCCCTGGTGCCAGATCGGCGTCTCCACCGTGTACATGGGCCAGGCCGTCCAGCCGTCACCGGCCGCCGCCAGTATCGCTTCGACCCGTGGTCCGGGCTTTGCGGGCCGCGGTTGTGCACTGGTCTCGGGCGTCGCACCCGGCATGAACAGCGCCAGATTGACCTGGCCGCGATGGGGCAGGGGGTAGCATACGAGATGGAAGCCAGCGCCGAAGAACACTGACACGCGGTCCGGCGCGATCTGTCCCGAAACATGTTCGAACGGGATCAGGGCCCGCCAGGCGATGCGATTGCGGAATTCGGCTTTGGGGCCGTCCAGAAGTCCGATGCGCGTCTGGGAATGGACCCCGTCGGCGCCGATGAAGCCGTTGGCCCGTGTGGTCCGGCTCTGGCCATTGGCTTCGTCAATGGCGACGGTGACGCCGCGCGCATGGGAAACGACGTCCCAATGGCGCACGCCGAAGACGAGGTCGATATTGGCGAAACGGCGGCACGCTTTGTAGAGCACGTCGGCGAGATCGGCACGGTGCATCACCGCATAGGGCGCGCCGAAACGCTCGCGCATGACTGGGCCCAGTTCCATGCTGAGGAGCGGCTTCTGGGCGCCCTGGGGATAGAGGTCGAGCGCGCGCGGTTCGAGGCTGACGCGGTCAAGCGCCTCGCCCAGGCCAAGCTGGTTGAGACAGTGCCGGGCGTTCGGACTGATCTGGAGGCCGGCACCGAATTCCTGCACATTCGGACTGCGCTCGAGAACAACAACGGTTGCGCCGAACTTTGCCAGTGCAAGCGCCATGGTCATGCCGGCGATGCCGGCACCAGCGACGATATAATTGCGGCCCGTGGCGGGCATGGGCGAACTCAGGCGGCGTCTTCGACCTGGAAGATTGCGGAGGCCGGGTTGGCCTGTCCGTCACCAAGCTCGGCCTTGAAGACGTAAAGGGTCGAGCAGTAGGGGCAGACGATCTCGTTGTCCTTGCCCATGTCGAGGAAAATATGGGGATGGTCGAAGGGCGGCAGGGCGCCGACACACTGGAATTCCTTGGAGCCGATCTCGATGCTGCGCAGGCCTTGGGTGTTGTGGAAATGCGGTGTCGAGCCGTGGGCCATGATAGGAACCTGGGTGGTGTTTGATTTGGCGCGACCATAGCCAAAGCCCCCATCCAAGAAAAGGGCAAAGGGGCGCTTGATTTTGTGCGCCGAAGCCGCAAAACCGGGAGCCGTTGCCAAGAGGAGAGCCAAATGCCACGCTTCACCACGTCCGGTCTCTCGCTAGCCTATGATGACCAGGGGGAGGGCCCGCCGGTCCTGCTGGTGCATGGCTTTGCTTCGAGCGGCAAGGTCAACTGGCATGACACTGGATGGGTAGAGACGCTTACCGGCGCCGGCTATCGGGCCATCACAATGGACAATCGCGGGCATGGGCAGTCCGACAAACCGCACGACCCGGACCAGTATTATCCAGCGTTGATGGCCGAGGATGCGGTGGCACTGCTCGACCACCTCGATATCCCTCGTGCTGCGGTGCTCGGCTATTCGATGGGCGCGCGAATTGCCGCCTTCATGGCTTTCTTTCATCCCGAAAGGGTCGCCTGCGCGGTGTTCGGGGGCATGGGCATGAACCTGATCAATGGATTGACCGACGGCAATGACATCATTGCCGGGCTGCGCGCCCCCGCCCTGGCCGACCTGACCCATCCGACCGCGCGCCAGTTCCGCATCTTTGCCGACCACACCGGATCGGACCGGGAAGCCCTGGCCGCCTGCATGGAAACCTCCCGCCAGCCCATGGCGCGGGCCGATGTGCGGCGCATCGGGGTCCCGGTGCTGGTGGCCGTGGGCGAGGCCGATGAAATGGCCGGGCGCCCCGAGCCCCTGGCGGAATTGCTGCCCCAGGGCGAGGCCCTGTTGATCCCGAAACGCGATCATATGCGGGCCACGGGCGACAAGGTGTTCAAGGCGGCGACGCTGGAATTCCTGGGCAGGACATTCTCAAACGTGCCGGCTTCGTGAACCAATCCACCGGCTTTGGCTTTGAATGTGGAAACGAACTGGCTTATATCGTCAGTTATCGATGAAGCGGAGAGTTGCGCGATGAGTGGCAATGCCAAGAAATCGGCTCATATTCAGGCGGTCGATCCTGTTTGGGCCGCAGTTCGAGCCGGGGCGCAACAGATTCTGGAGAACGAGCCCTCGCTGGGCAATCTGGTGCTCTCCACCGTCCTCAATCACGACACGTTCGAAGAAGCGCTGGCCCACAGGCTCGCCGCGCGCCTCGACCACGAGGATGTTTCGGCCGATATGATCCGGCAGGCTTTCGCCGAGACCCTGCGCGACACCCCGGCTATTGGAGAAGCGGCCCGTGTCGACCTCGCGGCCACGCTTGAGCGCGATCCCGCCTGCCATCGCGCAATCGAGCCACTGCTTTATTTCAAGGGCTACCAGGCCATCCAGACGCACCGGTTTGCGCACGCCATGCACAAGGCGGGGCGGCGGGATTTCGCGCTCTATCTACAGAGCCGCTCGAGCCAGGTGTTCCAGGTGGACATCAATCCGGCCGTGCCGATGGGCAAGGGCATCATGCTCGATCACGGCACGGGTCTGGTCATCGGCGAGACGGCGGTGGTGGGCGACAATGTCTCCATGTTGCAGAATGTGACCCTGGGCGGCACCGGCAAGGCGGATCAGGACCGGCACCCCAAGATCGGCAATGGCGTGCTCATCGGCGCGGGCGCCAAGGTACTTGGCAATATCAAGGTCGGCGACTGCTCGCGCGTGGGTGCTGGCTCGGTGGTTCTCAAGGAAGTGCCGCCGCGGACCACTGTTGCGGGCGTGCCGGCAAAGGTCATCGGCGAGGCTGGTTGCGCGCAGCCGGCATTGGTCATGGACCAGATGGTTCTGGTCCACGATCGGGCACAAGAATAGCCTGAACCCGTAACTTTGGGGGCCAAACCGGTCGGCGCGAGACCCTCAGAGCCGCAGCCGTGCCGGTTAGTCTGGCAGAACGGGAGCCGTGCCGTGGCATGCCGGGTGGCAAACAGGCCAGCCTGACCGGGCCCGAGAAGCGTTTCCATGGGGTATGGCCTCGCCACTAACAACAAAGAGCGTTCAGCCACACCTTCAAACGAAAACCCCGCCGCATCTGCGACGGGGTTTTGTGAGACGACCCAAGACCGAGGCAGTTACGGGCCCCGGCAGGTCAAACGACTGAACGGTCAGATCTCTTCAGCCTTGGGTAACGCCCGGTTCCGGGCCGCATTATTATGCAAGTGAAGGTCATTCAACCGCGGACAATCGTCAGCGTGCCGCTAGCCCACGGCCGAAAGGGCCCGAGCGAATGCGTCCCGGTAGAGCGGGATCGCTTCCTGGTCCTCTCGCGTGGGGACGAAGTCGTTGTAGCGCTTGAGGTCAAACACGGGCGCCGGGCGGGAGAGCAAGTCTTCAATTGTTTCGCCGGGTCCCAGGATGAACGGCGAGCCCAGATGCTCGTGAATGAAAGTGACCTCCTCCGGACGGTTGACTTCGGCCCAGAGAAGATACGCGATTGCCGCGGTCAGCACCTCAATGTGATGCGGGTCGTAAGTGTCGATCTTATTGAACAGGCTTGTGCAGGCGTCGTAGATCGGCCGGTATGGCCACGGATAGTTGGTTTCGGGGGCGTCCGGCGTAGGATCGAGTCGATCAGCGTAATCGATTACTGCGCCGCTGAGCCAAAGAAGCCCCCACTTGATGCGCTGGGCGGATGCGGGCGGCTGGATCCTGTGCGCACGCATCAACTTCGCAAGAAGTTCGAGCTCAACAGGGGTAAGGTCGGAGAAGTTGTATATCTGGTCCGTCAATTTCGCGAATCTCATGTTGATGACAAGAGAATTGTCCGCTGGGAAATATTTAAGCTCAATGTCCGGAATGGGGATCTGGATTTGTGGTTAATCGCCGTTGGCAGGAGATGCTGCAATTTTCGGGAACATCGTTTCTGTGGCGATGGTCGCCAGACGCATTCGCCACCCCGGCGTCATAAGAGGAATGGCTCGCGATCGAGAGACATTAACCATGCGATCGAGGAGTTCTGGAACGGAAGCGGAACCTTGGTCAAGGTGACCGATACCGGATCGATGAACGATTCGGACTGGCCGGGCCGCTTCGTAACAAAAGCGGCCGCCGATCCGTTGGCGCGGACCGACGGCCTGACCACATCAACCTGAGTACACAGGTGTAACATGGCTGAGGCCAATCCTAGCGGGACGCGCGTCCCGCACAATCGCTGCCGCTTCCCGGCAAGCGCTTTTCCCCACCCGATCGAGATCGAGACGGCGCCCCTGGCGCTGATGCGGCGCCCCTAGCCGGCGCTGCGCGTCCTCACACCCTCTTGGTTCATTCGATCAGGCGCAGCCCCTTGGGCTTTGCGCGGGAGAAGTTCATTGTCTTTTCTGTCCACCCATTCCGTCTTTTCCGCCGTCAGCCAGTTCGGCGATGACGATCATCCGCTGGTGCCCACGGTGCTGCATGTGCCCGGCAACCGCCGCGCCGATCTCAGCCGCCTGCGCGTCACCGGCCCCGCCGTCTATGTGGCGCTCTATGCCGATGGCATCCATGCCTATGTCGGGGTCAGCGGCGACTATTCCGCCCGGGCCGGGGAAAGCCCGCATCTCACCTGGCATGGTCCGCTCGAGCAGGTGTTTGTCATCACCGAGGCCCAGGACCGCTGGACGCTCGATGAGGCCCGCGCCGCCGAACGCATCGTCTGGGAAAGCCTGAGCGAAGTCTGTGGCTATGTCACCCTGGGACAGATCCCGCTGGGGGCGCCGGTGGCTGACCGTTATTCGCAGTTGCGCATGTTCTGCGGCCGGGCGCTGCAGATCATCGCCGCCAGCGGCCATGCCCTGACCACCATTTCCGATGCTGCGCTCCTCGTCGGCGCCACCGGCAATAGCGACATTCTGGGCGACGATCTGCCCGGCCTCTATGAAGGCGTGCTGCACGAGTTTGTCGGCAAGGGCATCGCGGCCCAGGCCGTCGAGACGGCAGAGGGCGATTGGATGCTGCTGGCGGGCAGCGAGATCTGGGGCGCGCCGGTGCCCTCGGCCGGCCAGCTGCTGCGGGTGCGGCACGAAAGCCTCCTCTATTCGGGCTGCATTGAGGCGCATGTGGACGACCCGCGGCTCCTGGTGACCCGCCGGCATCTGCATTTTGCCTCTGCCAGTGGCGCCGCACTCTTTGTGGCCGGCAGCAAAGGCTTTGGTCCCACCGGCTGGCGCCGCCTCTGCATGGTCAGGAACGGCGTGCCCGGTCCCTTGCCGCGCCAGCCCTAGGCCGGACCCGGTCCCGGCCCGCGGGACCGCGCGGCCCCTCTTCCCTTTTTCCCATTCTCACGTGCAGCGCCACCGCATCCGCGCGGGCGCCCAGGACAGCCATGCCCAAACCCACGAAAGTACCCGACCCCCAATCGCCGCTGCTGCCCGATCCCGAGATCCAGATCCGGGCCATTGCGGACCGCTTCTGCACCGCCATGCTCAAGGCCGCGCTGCCCGGGAGCCTGGTTGCGGCTCTCAAAGCCAACCGGCCGACCGTGGTCATTCTCGAAGCGCCCGGGCCGGACTGGGTCGACTTTCTCGAAGAGCATCTGCGCGAGGTCTATCCCCACGCCCTGGTGGTGGCGCGCCATGAGCCGTCAAGCCGCGGTCTTGCCGGCTGGAGCAGCCAGTCACTGATGCCCTTCCTCCACTCCCGATCGGTGATCGGCGTCTCCCAGGATCCCGAGGGGCTGCTCCCAGCCCTGCTGCTCGATACGGCCGACTACGCCCTGGTGCTGGCAAGGCCCGATTACGCAATGGTGCGGGACTGCATCATCGATCTCACCACCTGCATGCCGCGTGCCCTCAAGGCCGAGCATCTTGCAGGGCTCGATGCAGGGCAGTTGCTGGCGGCCTTGCGCCCGGCGACCAGTGCCGGGACCATGGCCAAACGCCTTGCCGCCATCGCTGCAAAGCAGGGCGGGGCGCAGAACGTGCCGGACGCTCCACACATTGACGCGCTGTGCCTGCCCGACAAGGTGGCGGACTGGGCGCGGCGGGTGGTGACCGACCTGCCGCAGGGCAATACCGCTGGTCTTGAACACACCCTGCTCGAAGGCCCGCCCGGCACCGGCAAAACGCTGCTTGCCCATTCACTCGCCGCGACCGCCGGCCTGCCTCTGGTGATGACCAATGCCGCCAGCTGGCTGCAGTCGGGCAAGGGGCATCTTTCCGACGTCCTCTCCGCCCAGGTGGCCTTCTTTGCCGAGCTCAGCCGGCTGGCCCCGGCCATCGGCGTGATCGATGAACTCGATTCCGTGCCCAACCGGCAGGATCTGCGTGGCGACTATGACCCCTGGTGGGTCAGCCTCACCAATAGCCTGCTCACCGGCATTGACCAGATGGTGGCCTCCGGAACACCGGTGCTGCTGATCGGCATCACCAATCACGTCCAGCGGCTCGATCCGGCCCTAATCCGCGCCGGACGGCTGGGGCAGCACCTGACCCTGCCGCCGCCCGGTTCGGCCGGCCAGCGCCTTTCCATGCTCAAGCTGCATCTGTCCGAAGCACTCCAGAAGGCCGATCTCGCGGCGCTGCTGCCCTACCTTGGTACTCAGACCCAGGCCGAGCTCAAGCAGCTGGCAGTGCTGGCGACGGCCAGGGCGGCCGAAAAGGCAATGCCGCTCGCAATCGAACATCTCCTTGCGGTCCTCGTGCCGCCGGACACCCGTTCACCCGAACTGCGTCGCGCGGTGGCGCTGCACGAGGCCGGTCATGCCGTCATGGCCCTCTTTCTGGGGCGTCCGGTCCACTCGGTCTCCATCCTGCCGGGGGCCGGGCATGAGGGTGAGACCGATATTGCCGAGCCGTCCGCCGGCATCATCACCGCCGGGGTTATCGAGGACAATGTGCGCATCCTCCTGGCTGGTCGCGCCGCCGACATGCTGGCCGGGCTCGGGGCCAATACCGGCGCCCGCTCGGACATCGCCCGTGCCGCCGAGCTCATCCACGACGCCTGCTTCGAGCTGTTCCTTCATGGCCCCACCCGCCAATGGGCCGGGCAGGGGGCCGAGTTCAAGGATCGCCGGCGCCTCGTCGAGGAGCGGTTGGGTCGTCTGCTCGACGACACCATCGCCATCCTCACCCCGCTGCGCCCGGCAATCGAGACCGTGGCCGAGGCACTCCTCAACCGCTCCGTGCTCACCGGCTTGGAACTCACGGCGCTGCTTGAGCCGCACGGTCTCGCCCCCTCCGATCCGGCCGAGCCCAACGAACCCACCGATCCCTCCACTCCCTGATAGGACCCGAACCCATGATCATTCTTCCGCCCTTCGATATCGGCCTTTCCAACCGGAGCGGCAGCATCGGCCTGATGGATCTCGACCGCCTGATCGACGTCGATGACGACAAGCTGAGCGAGCATATGCGCCGCAAGATCGCGGCGGCCCGCAAGACGCTCTATCGCCTGCGCGCCGGCTGGCGCCCCGGGCCCGACATTCTCGAAATGGCGCCGCGCCTGCATGACTGGCGCTTTGTCCAGGTAGCCCCCCGCGCCACGGTCCTTGTCGGCACCGTCATCGGCCATCCGCGCCTCGGAGACCGGCCCCACGTGCAGACCTCCTACCTCATCGGGCTCGACGCCACCCATCTCAAATGGGCCCGTACCCTCTCAAGGTTTTATGCCCTGGGAGAGCCGTCGGACTATCCGGTGGAGTAGGTGAGATGTCAGCGTGGGGGCAGGTTGTCGTCTCTAGGCAAGGCCCCCGCCGCGATTGTTCCCGCTAAATTGCCTGGCGCAGGGGTTGCCAGCGCCGGGTGACGCACTATTTTCCCGAGCAACGCAACCAGCAGGACGTTTTCCCGTGAACCACCCCGAAATCATAAAGCTGCAGAAGTTCCTGCAACGCACCTTCAACAATCGCAATATCGATGTGCGCCCGCGCGCCAAGCTCAATGACTCGGTGGAAGTGTTTATCGGCGAAGAGTCGATCGGCCTTATTCACCTCGACGACGAGGACGGCGACAAGTCATACATGTTCTCGATGTCGATCCTGGACATCGACCTCGACGACATCGACTGATCGATCAGAGCGCGCCGATCTGGCCCAGCCAAAGGGCCAGTTCGTCGTCGAAGCGCTTCCAGCCTTTGAGCGCTTCGGCATCAAAACTGAGGACAGCGGCCAGCCCGTTGGGCAGGTGGATGGTCCTGAGGCATCGGTCCGCGCGCGAGCGTTCAGGTGCTGCCGCGCACTTGGCCACGAATGGACTGGGTGAAAGCGGGTCATACCAAACCGTTTCTCCCGCATAGCCGTCGATCGCGCGTAGCGGTTTGCCGACCAGTCCCGGTGTTCCACCGATTGTCGCGTCGGCGAACTGGTGCAGGTAGACCGCATCGAGTAGGGCGCCGCTTGATCGGGCGCCGCTCCGAGGCAGCAAGGTCGCGTCGACCCTGACCGGCGGGTGCCCGGGTTCCAGCGCCAGTTGGAACGACAGGTCCACCCGGCTGGCAAAGCCGGGCTTGTGATCTTCTCCAAACCGAAACCAGGTGGCCGGAATATTGAGTTCCTGGCCCGCAACCGTTTGGGCCACCGTATCGCCGTCGGTGAGCCGGGGCAGGGCGGGTGTCGTTTTTCGGCCGGCCTGATCAATGGCATACGCAATGCCAACCGCCGCCAGCAGCACCAAAACTGCAATGGCTGCAAGGTTGTAGGCCAGATGCCCCCTGCCGCCCGCTGCGTCCTGCACTGGTGCTTGGGAAACCGACATGTCGAAATTAACCAGTTCTCTCGCAACGGGGTGACAGCCATTAGGGCGATCAATATGCTTAACAAAGAGTAAACATTTGAGCGGCCCTGGCTGCGACATGAGGACGGCGAAGGATGACGAGGGAACTTCTGCTGGCGGCATTCATCATGGGTGTGGGTTTGTGCGTGGCCGGCGCGGGCACGCATCTCTACCAATGGGTCACCAGGCAGCAGGCGATGCTGCGCATGGATGGCTCGACCTACCTGGCCTCGCTGGGCAATCTGGCGATGAGCTTTGTGTGCGGCCCCTATATCCTGCTCCAGGTCGGCTGGAGCCATGAGGAAGACGGCACCATCTCGATGACTTCGGTTCTGCTCGCCGCACTGGTCTCTTTCGGCTGGGCCTTTATCACCGGCCTGCTGTTCCTCAGCGCCTATGTCGCCTTGCGATACTGACGTGCTCCGGACATCGGAACATAGAAAGGCCGGCTCCGCTCGCGCGGGCCGGCCTTTCTCTTCAGACCCCTATCAGGGATAGGATTTGGGCGGGGTCCGGAAACTTTTCAGTTGGCCGCAGCGACCACCAGGACGCGGTCGTCGATCATATCGACCCACTGGCCGGCATTGGCCTGGGACTGGCGCTTGATGAACTTGTAGGGCGTTTCGCTCCAGAGGCGGATGGCGCCGTCCTGGTTGTCCAGCACGAGGTCGCCGCGATCGGTGCGGGCCAGGAGCACGGCGTGGCCATTGCCATTGGCTTCCTTGACCACTGCGATCATCAGCGTCGAGGGATGCCAGCCGGAATTGATGAGATCGCGTCGCTTGGCGAGGGCAAAGTCCTCGCAGTCGCCATAGCCATTGGGATAGGTCCAGAACTCGGCGACGCGATAGAGATCCTGGTCCGTGACCGGCACCACGTTCTGATTGTAGAAGGCGTTGACAGAGACCAATTGCTGCCAGTTGGCGTCGGTCAAAACCGTCGCGGGCACCACGCGGTCATTGGCGCGGCATTCGGCTGGGTGGCTGTTGCAGAATTCGAGATGTCCCACCGGGATCGATGTTGTTTCCGCTGCGGTTTGAACGAAAGCGACATTGCTCAAGTCTAGCGCCACGGCGGGGGCGGCGGGGGCAAGGGCGAGGAGGGCGGATATTAGCCCTGCGTACAGCCTCTTTTTGGTGATTGCCATTGTGTAGTCTCCCTGATGAAGACCACACTAGGGGGCGCCAATTGCCCCGTTCCGAAAACTGCCATGCAGTTTTTATGCGTGTTTTATCGAGTGTTGCAGGAAAAGATTCACCATGTGAATCGGGTGAGAAGGCCGCCAGGCGACGGGGGCTTCAGGGTGCCTGAGCCCAAGTTCCACAGAAGATGACGATGGCGTTGCAGCTAAGGCACGTTCGCCCTTGCTGGCAATGTCGTCAGCCAGAGATTGCCAGCAAGGTTGTTTGGCGCACGGGACCGGGCGGGAGTTTGGCCGGCGTGAATGAGAGCGACTACCTGGGGCCCGATCTGAACATCCGCTCGATACTCTCTGCAATCGAATCTGCGGTGACAGCAATTGGCGAGGCGGATCGGCGTGTGTCCACGAGCCAGATTGGGTTTTACCGGAAGCGCTCGTTTGCCGCTGTCTGGCGGCCGAACCAATACCTCAGAGAATCCCACCCGCCGCGCTGCAAAGAAGTGTACGAACTCAAGCCGGGACGCTTTACCCATCACCTGGAGATCAATGACGCAACAGAGGTTGACGACCAGGTTCGGGAGTGGCTGAGGGAGGCGTGGGCCTCTGCTGCCGCGTAGTCAGAGCCAGAATCTGGCGTTCGCCGCGATGCGGAGGTACGTGTGGGCACATGGGTCGCAACGGAAAAGGATGCGGCGTCGGTCTGGGCAGAGGGTGTTCCTCGAACCGCCGGCGCGACCTTCCACCGGGAGGACGTTGCGGATCACCTAACGATCCCCCTCACAAGCCGATGGTCATTCCCCCGCGGAGTGCCGCGCAAGACCCGGAAAATGCAGCGTGTCCGTGTTATCCGGCGCCTGCCTCGACGAACGGCGCGCGATCACCGTCTCATTATCGGAGCGACAAGTCGAACCGAACTGATCCTGAGCCTAGTTCATCCGCAGGTTCTGCTGAACGACGGTCAGCATCTCCTGGGCGGCAGCGAATTCGACGGCTACCCCGTTCTGGAAATGGCGGACGACACGGGCCCGCATGCGACCCAGGGTGATCGGCGTGCCCATGGCGGGACGTACGTCGAGTTCGACCGCAGCGCCTGAGAGCGAGATATCGATGATCTTGCAATTGTAGCGGCGGCCATCATCGAGAACCACGGTCGAGTGCCGGATATCGGGCACCACGCGTTCGTGACGCCGGTCTTCGGGAAGGTTCAGAATATCCTTGTTGGCAAGCCAGGTGAGCTGGGCGGCCATCTTGTCGCGCTTGCGCGGCGAGGCGGCGATGTCCATGACGAAACCGCCATCGACCTGGGACAGGATGGTTCCCTCGATACGCCCCATATGATCGAGATAGGCGATGATGCGTTCGCCGACAATTCCGGGTACGGGCGCGATCACCACGGCGTCGCCGGGCGACATGGACAGGACCTGACAGGGAAATTCCCGCCGGTCCGCCAGCATGTAGCGACCGAGAATCGACACGCTGACGCGTTGAAAACGCCGGTCCACCGCACTGTTTTGCAGGTTGAGGGCATTTGGAGGCGCGGAAATGTCGTCACTCAGCATGCGTCAACCTGTTCCACGCACTGGGGAAATCCACAGCAACGTTAGCGGGTTTTGGTTAACGCTTGATGAGGCCGAAGGCGCCGAGACGTCTCAAATGCCGCCGGTTTTCAGTTACGGCCACCATCGATGACCGCAAGGTGCGCATAGCGGCGGGCGGTTCGGCCATAGACGGTCGTCGGCTGGCCGGGACGGGGGCCAGTCTGGGAAAAATCGACGTCATTGACGACGCTGGCGAGGACTTCACGGGCGGTATCTTCAGCCGCGATTTCGTCCGGCCAGATCAACCGGAGACCCGTAATGCGCTGCTCGAGCACCGGCTGGACGCCCAGCCAGTAGGGCTCTTCGAGGGCCGACATGGCGCCCAGGATGCGCGTGTGGGTCGAGCCATTGTGGCGCAAGGGCATCAGAATGGTTTCGAAGGTCACCTTGGTCTGGAGCGCTGTGGTGCCCTGGAAGGTCACCAGCGCGACGGCATGGTCCTCGGTGACTGCGCGAAGCAGGGTATCCATGGCGTCGCTGTCGCGATCGTGCCAAAGGGCAGAGAAGGAGCGGCCCTTCAGTTCGCGGCAATAGCTGGTGCACAGATGCGAGCCGGCAAGACGGAAAGAGAACTTGTCCTGACCATCGAGCTCGAGAATGAAGGTGTTGGCAAGGGCCTCACGGATGCGCGTCGGGTCGATGTCGCGGCGGTCAGGCGCGCTGCGGGAGCCACGAATCGTGTTCCAGTAGGTATAGAGGGTCTTCGTGCTCGGCATCTGCATCGTTCGGGTCCGCATCTGGAGTCGATATGGCGTCCTGTCGAAGAGGTCCGCCGCGCCTTTCGACAATTGCAAAATGCGGCCCGGAAGGCGCGCTTAAAGAATAGTTAAGGTTAACGTGTGCGGCCAAATGTGGAAAAGCTGGTGCAACCCGGCTCCGGGCCGCGGTTTCAGGACATAGCGCATGAGTGAAGAAGGCCAGACGCCCGAAAATCCTACGCCTCGTGAGCGCGAGCCTGTGTTCCTGCTGCCTGCAGGAGTAACCATTCTGGCGGGTGTGCTCCTCGCCGTTCACCTCGCATCAACCCTGATTCTTAATCAGGACGGGCAGATGCAGATGCTGTTCTGGTTCGCTTTCCAGCCCTATCGGATCGTCGTGGCGAGCATGGATGCAAGCATTGCCATCCCGCTTCTATGGACACCATTTTCACACGCCTTCCTGCATGCGGGGTGGGATCACTTGCTGATCAACCTGGCGTGGCTGGTGATTTTCGCGACCCCGGTCGCGCGACGCTATGGAGCAGGGGCCATGCTGGCGCTGTTCCTGCTGTCGGCGGCGGGTGGAGCGGCCCTGTTTGCCGCCACCACGCTCTATAGCCAGGTCTATCTCATCGGCGCGTCCGGTGGCGTTGCCGGCCTGACCGGGGCCGCCATCCGATTCATGTTCCAGCCCGTGCTCTGGGCGCGGCATCCGGAAACCGGTGAACGGGTCGTGCTGGGGCGGCGTCTGGCAGGCATGCGCGAGGTGTTTGCCAATCCGCGCTCGCGCTTCTTCACGCTGATCTGGCTGGTCTTGAATGCCGCTGTGCCGCTGGTGCCGCTGCTGACCGGAACGTCTCTGAGCATTGCCTGGCAGGCGCATCTGGGGGGCTTTGCGACAGGCTTCCTGCTGGTGGGGCTTTTCGAGCGGAAGGTCTAGAACGCCGCTCTGATAGAATCAGAAACGCGTTCTATCTCTTTGTTTTGTCGGAGCGTTTCGCGTTCAGGCTGACGCGGTGCTTTCGCCCCTTTCCCCCCGAGGGGCTTTGCAGACGGTTCGCGTAGCGAAGGCGCGGCGCCGGCGGAGCCGGGCCAGTCGAGAAGGCCATAGAGCGACGCTCGAATGGCTGGCAGGGATGGGGGTATGTGGGCTACCAATGGCCCCCCTCCCTTGATCCCTCCCCTCAAGGGGGAGGGACGCGAAGGAACCGGCAATCTGGCCAATAGTGAAGGGCCCTAGCTGCCATATACCGCCTTGGGATCGAACAGGCGCGGCAGGCCTGTGTCCTGCAACTGCGCCTCACCCTCAACCAACATGACCCGGCGGTAGAAGCAGCTCTTGCGGCCGGTGTGGCAGGCGGCGCCGCGACCTGTCTGGCGCACTACCATGACCAGGCAGTCCTGGTCACAATCGGTGCGCAGCTCGACCACTTCCTGCAATTCGCCGGAGGTTTCGCCCTTCTTCCAGATGGATTTGCGAGAGCGTGACCAATAATGGGCGATCCCGGTATCGAGGGTCAGCGAGAGCGCCTCGGCATTCATATGCGCGACCATGAGCACGTCGTTGGTATCCACTTCCGTGGTGACCACAGTCAGCAGGCCGTGCGCATCAAAGCGCGGGGCGAAGACGGCGCCCTCTTCGAGGGCGTCGTGGTCGAGCGATTGGGGGTCGGTGAAGGAAACGGTCATGATGCGCGCCATTGCTCGTGCAGTGGCAAGGGCTCTAGCGCGCATCAGGCCATATTGCCAGTGCTTCAGCGATCGAGCCCGAACCAGATCTCGATATCACCGCTGCCGCTGCGCGCGTCGAAACCGGGGCCGTAATATTCGAGGAAGCTGTAACTGGCCTGACTGGCCTCATGGCCGTTCGCGCTGAGCCACTGTTCGGCGGCGCCAATGGTCTGGCGGATGGTGGACAGGTCGCCACCATGGGTGAAGCGCGCCCATTTCAGCGCCGGTACCGAAACACGTCCTAGTTCGGCTGGCACTTCGGCGCCTACACGCATTTCCACGGCAACCACATATTCGAACGCATTCTCGGCAATCTCGCCAACCAGGCCATAGGCCGCGCCGGCAATGGCGCCGTCAATATTGCCGATATAGGGCTGGAAGCGCTGCCACTGGCCGGGCAGACCGGCCGGGTTGCTCATCTGGTGGCGCTGGGCAAGGCCGGCGAAGACCATGGCCGGGCGATTTTCGAACCGGGGCGGCTCGATCGAGACGGGGGCTGCAATATCCATTCTGAGAGGCTCCACGAGGGTGATCCCATTGAGATTGCGCTGCCGGCGGATCGTTTGCGGCGTCATGCCGAATTGATCGCGGAAAGCGCGGGTGAATGCCTCATGCGAGCCGTACCCGGCTTCGAGTGCGACCGACAGGATGTCAGGCGCACCATCGGCCAGTTGCCGGGCCGCGTCGCTCAGGCGCCGTGCCCGGAGATAGGCCGTGACAGAATATCCGGTCACCAGGGGGAAGATGCGCGAGAGATAGCTTCTGGACCGCCCGGTCACCGCCGCCAATTCGTCGAGGCCCAGCGGCTCGCGAGAGCGGCTTTCGAGGACCCAGAGCATTTTGGAAACAACCGACATGGCACAGACCCGTTTGAGACGGGTAGTCTATGCCATATCGGCGGCAGGTGCATTTGATCGTGCTTGTCGTCGCGCCTCAGCGGCCGCGAACCATGGCAAAGAACCGGTCCTGCTCGACCCGGTCCTCGGCGAAGACCCCAGTGAAGCGGTGGGTGATGGTTTTGACGTCATGGGCTTTGACGCCGCGCATGGTCATGCACATGTGTTCGGCTTCGAGCATCACGGCCGCGCCGCGGGGCCCGAGATTCTCGTTGATGGCGTCGATGATCTGCGCCGTCATGGTCTCCTGCGTCTGCAGGCGCCTGGCATAGACATCGACGAGCCGCGAGAGCTTGGAGAGCCCCACAACCCCATCATGGGGCAGATAGGCTATGTGCGCCTTGCCGAAGAAGGGCACCATGTGATGCTCGCAATGGGCATAGAAGGGGATGTCCCGGACCAACACCAAATCGTCGTAGCCGCCGACCTCCTTGAAGGTCTTGGACAGGACTTCGCCGGCGTCCTGGTCATAGCCGGCAAACAGTTCGCCATAGGCCTTGGCCACCCGCGCGGGTGTCTCGAGCAAGCCTTCACGGCCGGGATCGTCGCCGGCCCAGGCGATCAGCGTTCGCACTGCGGCCTCGGCTTGTTCCCTGGTGGGGCGGTTAACGGGTGCGCTGGCGACGGGCGTGGCCGTCAGTGGCTTAAGTCGTGCGTCCATGGGGTCCGGCTCCTTGCGTTACGACCGTTGCTCACTACGCGACGAACGACGCGTCAGATTTCGACAGGAGCACAAACCCCTGACAGTCGGATGGAGACCACCTATATAGAAGCGGAACGAGACCGGAACAAGAAACAGAATTGTCAGGCCGATGGAGCTAAGCGATCTCTATTCCGAAAAGATCCTTGATCTGGCAGGAAACGCCCGCCAGCCGGGCCGGCTCGGCGCACCCGACGCGAGCGCCAGGAAGGTCAGCCGGGTCTGTGGTTCGGTAATCGAGGTGGATGTCGTGGTTCGTGACGGCGTGATTGCCGGCTATGGCCACGAGATTTCCGCCTGTGCGCTCGGGCAGACATCAGCGGCCGTCGTGGCGCGCGAGGTGGTGGGCACACCGGTCGATGAGTTCTTGAGCGTGCGCCAGGCCATGCATGACATGCTCAAGGCCGAGGGCTCGCCGCCGACCGGCAAGTGGAGCGACCTCAAATATCTCGAACCGGTGCGGGAGTATCCGGCCCGGCATGTTTCCACGCTCCTGGTGTTCGATGCGATCGCCGCGGCGCTGGAAAAGCTCGAGTCGCCGCAGGCGGTTGAAGCGTCGCGCTGATGAAGAGAGTCATCGACTTGATGTGGCGAGTCATCGACCTGCCGTTCAAGGTGGCGGCGGTGCTGCTGATCACGATCTATCGCTATACGCTGTCTGCCTTTGCCGGGCGCACCTGCCGGCATCTGCCGACCTGCTCGGAATTCACCCGCGACGCCATCTGGCAATTCGGGTTCTGGCCGGGCGGCTGGATGGGCGCGGCGCGCTTCTGGCGCTGCCGGCCAGGTGGCACGCATGGCTATGATCCGGTGCCGGAGACGGTTCCGGACGAGGGGCGATGGTATGCGCCCTGGCGCTATGGGCGGTGGCGCTAGACCGGCTTCTCGGTGCTGCGGGCTGGAAATGTCCGCCAATCATGCTATTCAGGCCGCCTTGCAGCGAAAGGCGCTGCATCGAACCCAATTTCTGGAGACCTAAAATGTCGATCAAGGTGACGTTCCCCGATGGTGCTGCTCGCGACTATTCGCGCGGCACTACCGGCACCGAGATCGTGGAGGGTATCTCCAAATCGCTTGCCAAGAAGACGGTGGCAATGCGCTGGAATGGCGTGCTGTCGGACCTCAGCGACCCGCTGGAGGCTGATGGCGCCATCGAATTCGTGACGCGCGACTCTGGCTCGAAGGATGTGCTGGAGCTGATCCGGCACGATGCCGCGCATGTGCTGGCGGAGGCGGTGCAGGAGCTCTGGCCGGACACGCAGGTGACGATCGGCCCGGTGATCGAGAACGGCTTCTACTACGACTTCTACCGCCCCGCTGGTCCTTTCACGGAAGACGAGCTGCGTACCATCGAGAAGAAGATGGGCGAGATCATCGATCGCGGCGCGGCCTTCACCAAGGAAGTCTGGAGCCGCGACCAGGCCAAGGACTGGTTCGAGACCAGGGGCGAAGCCTTCAAGGTCGAACTGGTGGACGCCATTCCGGCCGACCAGTCGATCAAGATGTATGCCCAGGGGCAGTGGAAGGACCTGTGTCGCGGCCCGCATATGCGCACGGTCAAGGATGTCGGCCAGGCCTTCAAGCTGACCAAGGTGGCGGGCGCTTACTGGCGTGGCGACAGCAATCGCGAGGTGCTTTCGCGCATCTACGGAACGGCCTTTGCCACCAAAGAAGAGCTGGACGCCTATCTCACGATGATGGAGGAGGCGGAAAAGCGCGACCATCGCAAGATTGGTCGTGATCTCGACCTGTTCCACCTTCAGGAAGAGGCGCAGGGCTCGGTGTTCTGGCATCCGCGCGGCTTCGTCATCTACAACCAGATGGAAGCCTATATCCGCCGGCGCCTCAACAAGTCGGGCTATGTCGAGGTCAAGACGCCGCAGCTGATGCATGCCAAGTTCTGGGAACAGTCCGGCCACTGGGGCAAGTATCGCGAGAACATGTTCGTGGTGCCTGACCAGGTGCCGAATACCGAGGACGACAAGCCCGTGTTCGAGGAGGTCGGCGACCTCCTGGCCCTCAAGCCCATGAACTGTCCGGCGCATGTGCAGATCTTCAACCAGGGCATCAAGTCCTACCGCGATCTGCCTCTGCGCATGGCAGAATTCGGTTGCTGCCACCGTAATGAGGCACATGGCGCCCTGCATGGGCTGATGCGCGTGCGGCAGATGACGCAGGACGATGCGCATATTTTCTGCCGCGAAGACCAGATCCAGTCCGAGACCGAGCATTTCGTGCATCTGCTCTATTCGGTCTATGGCCATATGGGCTTTGACAATGTCGTCATCAAGCTCGCGACGCGGCCGGAAAAGTTCGGTGGCACGATCGAGCGCTGGGACGCAGCCGAGAAGGCGCTGGGTGATGCCTTGCGCGCCACGGGCTATGATTTCGAGATTGCCGAGGGCGAGGGGGCCTTCTACGCGCCCAAGCTCGAATTCCATCTCAAGGACGCCATCGGCCGTTCCTGGCAGGTTGGGACGCTGCAACTCGATTATGTGTTGCCCGAGCGTCTTGATGCCACCTATGTGGCCGAGGACGGCAGCCGCCAATATGCGGTCATGCTGCATCGCGCCATTCTGGGTTCGCTCGAGCGCTTCATCGGCATCCTGATCGAGAACTATGCCGGCAAGATGCCGATGTGGCTGGCCCCGACCCAGGTCGTTGTTGCCACCATTGTCTCGGAAGCGGACGAGTATGCCGAAAAGCTGGTGCGCCAGCTGCGCGATGCGGGTATCCGGGCCGAGATCGACACGCGCAACGAGAAGATCAACTACAAGGTGCGCGAACACTCCGTGCAAAAGGTGCCGCTGATGTTCGTCGTCGGCAAGCGCGAGGCCGAGGAGGGGACCGTCTCGGTCCGACGCCTCGGCACCGAGGGCCAGAAGGTGGAGCCGTTCATGGACGCGCTGGTGTCCCTGATGGCCGAAGCCACCCCACCGGACCTCAAGGACGCCGCTGCAAAGGTCGCCTGATGCCGCAACGTCCCTCCAATCGCGAGATGAAGGCTCTCTATCATCTGGGCGAAGCCAATGAGCTCGGCCCGGATGACTTCAAGGATATCGGCGAAAAGGTCTTTGCCGGCATGCTGAGGAAGAAATGGATCGAGGAGGCCGGCCCCGGCAAGTACCGGACGACCGAAAAAGGCCGCGTCATCCATGACGAGGAAGTGTGGTTCGCGGGGCGTTCCAAGCGGTAGCCGCAACGTGCCCTTCGGGGTAACGCCGATCGAATGAAGGAACGGGTGAGACATGGCAGAGCCTATCCATATCACCCGTTCCATCTCGATCGATCCGGCCGAGATCGAGGAAAGCTTCATCCGCGCCTCCGGTCCGGGCGGGCAGAACGTCAACAAGGTCTCGAGCGCGGTGCAGTTGCGATTTGACCTGCGCAACTCCCCCAACGTGCCCGAGCCGATGAAGCGGCGGGTGGCGGCCCTCGCCGGCAGCCGCATCACCAAGGACGGGATCATCCTGATCACCTCCAACGCGCATCGCGACCAGCCGCTCAACCGCACGGAAGCTCTGGCACGGTTGGTGGCCCTGCTACGGGCCGGAGCGCATGTTCCCAAGCCGCGCCTGGCGACCCGACCGACATTGGCCTCCAAGAAAAGACGGCTTGAGGGCAAGTCGGTGAGGTCTGCCGTCAAGCGGATGCGCGGACGTCCGAGCGGTGAAGAATAGCGTAGTCTGTCAAGTGCAGGCCGGATCTGCGTTACTTTCCGTAGCCTTGCGCTGTTGCCGGTGCTTTGCTGCCGCCGGGGCGCATTGTTCGGTCCGCGTAATCTGGGGGAATTGATGCGAAGGGATCTGGGAAAGTGAAGATTGCCGTTGTGGGGTCGGGCTATGTGGGGCTGGTGACTGGCGTGTGCCTCGCCGATTTCGGTCACGAGGTGATCTGCGTTGACCAGGACGCCTCCAAAATTGATGCGCTTTCGAAAGGCGAAGTACCGATCTTCGAACCCGGCCTCGAAGCGCTACTGGAAGCTAACGTTGCCAGTGGGCGTTTGTCATTCACAACCGAACTCGCAAAAAGCGTTGCGGGAGCGGACGTGGTGTTCATAGCCGTCGGCACCCCGAGCCGGCGCGGCGACGGTCACGCAGACCTGAGTTTTGTTTATGCAGTTGCGCGCGAGGTGGCGGCGGCCGTCAGCGGGTTCACCGTCATCGCGACCAAGTCGACCGTGCCGGTGGGCACCGGCGATGAAGTGGCGCGTATCGTCCGCGCGATCAATCCCGGCGCCGATGTGGCGGTTGTATCCAATCCCGAATTCCTCCGGGAAGGGGCTGCCATTGAGGATTTCAAGCGGCCCGACCGCATCATTGTGGGGATGGACGACGAGCGCGCAAGGGCCGTCATGAGCGAAGTCTATCGGCCGCTCTATCTCAATCAGGCGCCGATTGTCTTCACCGACCGCCGGACGGCCGAAATCACCAAATATGCCGCCAACGCCTTTCTCGCCATGAAGATCACCTTCATCAACGAGGTCGCCGATCTGTGCGAAGCGAGCGGAGCCAATGTGCAAGAGGTGGCGCGCGGGATCGGGCTCGACAATCGAATTGGCAGCAAGTTCCTGCATCCCGGGCCCGGTTATGGCGGCTCATGCTTCCCCAAGGACACTGCTGCACTGGTCAGGATCGGTCAGGACTTCGGTAGTCCGATGCGATTGGTGGAAACCACCGCTGCTGTCAATGACGCGCGCAAGCGAGACATGTCCAGGAAGGTGATTGCGGCCTGCGGCGGGGCGGTTGAAGGCCTCACCGTTGGGGTGCTCGGTTTGACCTTCAAGCCTAACACCGATGACATGCGCGAAGCGCCCTCGATCGATATCATCTCCGACCTTCAGCACGCGGGAGCCCGGATTGTGGCCTTTGATCCCCAAGGGATGAAGGCTGCCGGCGTCGTGATGCAGGATGTCGCGTTCGCCGATAGCGCCTACACGGCTGCCACTGACGCTGACGCGGTTGTCTTGATCACCGAGTGGAACGAGTTCCGCTCGCTTGATCTCGCGCGTCTTAAGACAGTGATGAAGCGCCCGGTCTTTGTCGATCTGCGCAATGTCTATCCACCGTCCGAGATGCGCCGTCACGGGTTCAGCTATACCAGTGTGGGACGTCCGGATGTGGAGGCGATGACATGACCGTCCTCGTCACCGGCGCCGCCGGGTTCATCGGCTTTCACCTGTGTCGCGCCCTGCTCGCGGCCGGCCACAGCGTAGTGGGCCTCGATGCCCTGACCAACTATTATGACCCAGCTCTCAAGCAGACACGGCTCGACCTGCTCATGCCAATGCGGGGGTTCAGCTTCGGCAGGGTCGATCTCACCGATCCGGCAGCCTTGGGCGCCTTCGTCGCTGCTGCCCAGGCTGAGACTGTCTTTCATCTCGCCGCGCAACCAGGCGTGCGTTACAGCATCGAGGCCCCCCAAAGCTATATTCAATCCAACGTCGTTGGCACCGCAAATCTGCTCGAAGCGCTGCGGCAGCATCCGCCGGAGCACCTGATTTTTGCCTCCACCAGTTCAGTCTATGGCGGCAATTCACGACTGCCCTATGCCGAGACAGATCGCGCTGATTCACCGCTGTCGCTCTATGCAGCCACTAAAAAATCCGGCGAAGCCCTGGTGCATTCCTATTCCCACCTCTGGTCCATCCCCTCGACCTGCCTGCGCTTTTTTACCGTCTACGGGCCGTTCGGCCGGCCGGACATGGCTCCGCTCAAGTTCGCCCGTGCCATTGCCGCAGGCGAGCCTATCGACGTCTACGGCAATGGGCAGATGCGCCGGGATTTCACTTATGTCGAAGACCTCGTCGCGGCGATGATGGCGGTTATGGGCAAGGCGCCGGTGATGGGCCAACCGCTCGAAGGCGATAGCCTCTCAGCCGTCGCGCCCTTCCGTCTGCTCAATATCGGCGGTGGTCGGCCGGTGGAGCTGATGGATTTCATTGCCTCGTTAGAGCGGGCCCTGGGGGCAAAGGCGGTGCTCAACATGCTGCCGATGCAGCCGGGGGATGTGGTGGCGACCGAAGCGGACGCAAGACTGCTGAAGGCGCTCATAGGGGTTTTGCCATCAACATCGATTGACGAGGGTGTGGCAAAATTTGTCGAATGGTACCAACAATATGCCGGCAAGGGGAGCTGAAGAGAAATGCCAGAAAGCAGCCTGAAATTCGGCACCAGCGGTCTGCGCGGTCTGGCCGATGAACTGCAAGGCCAAGCCGCCCGGCAGTACACAACCGCGTTTTTGCGCCACCTCCACAAGGTTGCCGACCGGCCGGTCGAGCGGGTCTTTCTCGCACGCGACTTCAGGCCATCCAGCCCGGCGGTTCTCAACGATTGCGCCATTGCCATTGCGGCAGCTGGCCTTGAACCGGTCGATTGCGGTGCCTTGCCGACCCCGGCACTGGCCCTGCACGCCATGGCGGGGGGGGGGGCGGCCATCATGGTCACGGGCAGCCACATTCCGGCGGACCGCAACGGCCTCAAATTCTATCTGCCCAGCGGCGAGATCGGCAAAGCCGACGAGGCCGGCATCCTCGCCGCACTCGGTGACCAACCCATTTCCGACCGTGTGGTCGAGCCGAGTGATGAAGTCGATGCGGCTGCCCAAGACTATCTCGAGCGCTGTTCGAGGCTCCTGTCGGCCAATGCCCTCAGTGGAAAACGCATCGGCGTCTTTCAGCATTCCACCGTGGCGCGCGACCTTATTGCTCAAGTTCTCACGGCCTACGGCGCCCAAGTCATTTCCCTGGGTCGTCTCGAGGGCTTCGTGCCGGTCGACACCGAAGCTTTCTCCGATGCGGTCTTTGCGCCAATCCCAGGGTGGATCAGGGAGCATCGTCTCGACGCCGTGGTGTCCGCCGATGGCGATGGTGACAGGCCCCTGGTCGTGGACGAACAGGGCGTCTTCATCCGTGGCGATGTGCTCGGGCTGCTAGCCGCGCGCCATCTCGGTGCCGAATGCCTCGTCACCCCGGTCACTTCCAATTCTGCGATCGAAGATCTGGGCATTGCCCAAGCGGTCATTCGCACCCGGGTCGGCTCGCCCTTCGTGGTCGAGGCCATGAATGGCGCCAGCGGCGCCACGATCGGTTTCGAGGCCAATGGCGGGACCTTTGTGGGGCAGGGGATCACATGCCATGGTGGGAGGCTGGATCCACTGGTCACCCGCGACGCGATCCTGCCCATCATCTGCGCCTTGGGCGAGAGCGCGCGGCTCGGCCTGGCCCTGTCGGAAGTGGTGGCGCAGCTTCCCCTCAAGAACGCCCTGGCCGATCGGCTGCAGAATGTTGCCGGTGAGCGCAGCGCGGCGTTTCTGGACCGTCTGCGATCGGACCCGGCTTATGTGGACGAGATCTTCGGCGATCTTGGCGTATCCCGGCGCGCCGATATCGACGGACTGCAGTTCTGGACTGCGGAGGGCGACATGGTGCACTTCCGAGCCTCGGGCAATGCCCCGGAATTGCGCTGTTACGTCGAGGGTCGTTCGCCCGAGGTGACACGGCAATTGCTCGAATGGGGGCTTTGTGCCGCCGCGAGGGAAACCGCCGGATAGGAAAAGAGGCCGCCCGATGGGCGGCCCCCACTGTCATTTGGCCTCGGCGCTGATATTGACCTTGCCGATCAGGGAGGTCGGATCCTCCTCGGCGGCCATGAAGTCCATCATGCCCAGGCCCGGATCGGTCTTGGCCTCGATACCGATGATCAGTGTCTTGGCATTGCCGGACACAAAGCTGTTGATCGCCTCGCCCAGCTTGGCGGCATCGGCGGCGCCGGCCATCATGCTGATCACCGTGCCCTGCGCGAGGCCGGCAAAGACCGGGCGCAGGGTTTCGGGATCGGCGTCCTGATCGGCCGCGGCGACGGCGAGGACGATGTCGGAGAGGCCCGCATCGGTCACGGTCAGATCGAGCGATTTTACCGCCAGCGCCATGCCGGCTGCCATGGCGGTATCGGGATCGAGGGCGAAGAGGTCGGCGCCGGCATTGGTGATCTTGCCGGCCAGCACCACGCTGGCAAGGTCTACGCCGCTGATCGACACCTCCTCGAGATCGATGCTGCTTGTCGCCTCATCCCAGGCCGCCGCGACGCGGAAGCCGGCATTGATATCGGTGATGCCCAGCGCCCGAAGCTGTTCCAGGCTATCATCGCCGCTGTTTTCCGGAATCTGCGCCTCGACATTGGCGGCGGACATGTCGAGATTAGTCGGGATGCCGTTCAGATAATCGGCAAGGGAGAGGTCGAAGGAGCCCACCTTGGCCTGGATGCGGCTATCCGGGGCGTCAGGATCGGGGATATCGATATCGAGCCCGCTGAAGCCAAAGCCTTCCATGGCAGGGATCAGCGCGCGCGCATTGGCCTCGAGCCACGCCTCATCTACCATTTCGGGAGCGGCTTCCAGCGTTGCAATGGTGGAGGTCAGATCCATCGGCTTGACGGTGAAGTTCTCAAGCGACATCGAGCCGTCACCGTCGACGACAACATCGAAGCCATCCATTGAAATGGAGGGATAGACGCCCGGGCTCATGCCACCCATGGTCATGCCGGCCACCGACAGGTTCATGGCCTGGCCCTCTTCGGTGGTGCCGTCGCAGGACATACCGTCGAAGCTGATCTCGGAGGTTTCAAAGGCGGTGAGGATGTCGGCATACATTTTAAGGAACTGGCCCATGAGTGCGGGGTCGACGGTCTCGGGATCCTCCTCCATGGCCAGGGAGATTGCCATCATCTCGCCAAAGGAGGTCTTGAGCGGGCGGGCCTTGAACTGGGCGCCCGTCATGCCGCCAATTGTGCAGGAAACCTCTTCGGCCTCCAGCGTGCCGCCTTCGGCCTGAAGATCGGTGTAGATGATTTCGAGCTCAGTTTGATCACTCTCGACAAGGCCATAGAGCCCGAGAATGCCCGCGATGTTGAGATTGGCGGCAGACATGGTCCCGAAGTCAAAGCTGGCCTTGTCCGTGACCATGCCGACGCTTCCCAGGCTGACACGCGCGGCCTTGCCGTCGGCAACATCCTCGAGCAGCAGATCGGTAAAGGTGAGCGCGGTCTCCTGAGATCCCTCTTCGGTTTCTGACGTGACGGTAAGGGTAATCTCGGGCACCGAAATACTGGTCGCATCGAGCCCAGCCAGTTCTTCGGCGTGATCGGCGACATTGCCCGAGAGGACCTCGGACAGGACGTCGTTGGACAGGTTCGCGCCAACCGCGTCGATTGTGGGGATATCAACGCTATAGTCGACCTGCAATTGAGAGGTCGCGGCCGGGGTTGGCTTGACCTTCTCCTTGGCCACAATAGCGCTCTGGGGCAGGGCAACACCAAGCAGGCACGCGGTAACCAAGGCCGGCAAGCGGCCGCGAGTGGTCAATTTTGTCGGCATCTTCTTCTCCCGTTGTGTTCACAGCATCTGGGCGTCACCCCAGGCTCGTTCAAGTAGAAGAGGTATCCGCCCGCAATGTGTTGCGCAACAGAGACAGAGGGCAAGAAAGCCTGGCAATCCGGCGCCGTAGGTTTTCAAGGTCAAGCGCGAATGTCGGCGAGCCGAAAACTGACCCATCAATTGTTTCGGACGAGCTGCCCTGGCCGAAACGGTTTGAGATCGAATAGATGTGCCAGCTCGATCACCACATTGGCGGTTGAAGTTGCGTCGGTTGTTTCCCGACGAGGCGCCGCCGCACCCTGCAGCGATGCTGGCCGTGCTTTTAGATCCGCGCGAAAGCGGGCGAAATGATCCGTGGGTCCAAAGAGGATTTTGCCGAGTTGGCGAGAGGCCGGTGAGCGATGCCGCCGGCTCGCGGTCTCGCCCTAGACGAGCCAAAACTGGGACGTGACTTCGAGGCCGCGGTCGTCTCGCGCGGGAACGCCCGCGGGCGGCACGCGGCCGGCCAGCACGGCATCGCGTTCCCGCACGAGGTCCACGATTTCGGATCTGTAAGCGACCAGCACGCCGGTCAACCAGCGGTTGACGAGATAGGACGGTCGGGGCATCTGCATGTCGAACCGGTCGAGCAGCGCAATCGTGGTATCGGCGTCGGCCCAGTCGTCGCCGACGACCCATTGATTGACGGTGAACAGCCGCAGCAGTTTGCCACGTGCGTCCACCCCCACAGCGCAGAGATGGTGGATGGGGCCCTCCGGTCCCGTCGGTCGAACGAAGCAATGGAAATGTCCATGCTCGCGCGCGTCCTCCTCGGCGGGGTGGCAATGGTAGAACCACTGCGAATTGCTGGCCGGATCGAAGACATCGCCGGGCGGATAATGCGCCCAGGCGGCGATGTCCGACACATCCTCGAACGTTTCGGTCAGGATATTGAGCCCGCCTTTGCCGAGGATCGCCTCGCAAAAAGCGATCTCCTCGAGGGCCCGCTCCCGCGCCGCGCTCATAGCCCGTCCACGACCAGGTCCGGCGCCTCCTGCGCGTCAGCCGGCAGTGGTTTTGGCGGCGGTGGCGGCGCCTGTTTGCTCGCCACGTCGGCCGGACGGCTGGCCGGTGGCGGCGGCGGCGCCAGCTTAGTCTCGCTGGCCGGCGGCTGGGCAGGCGGCGGTGGTGGTGGTGCCAGCTTGGCCGCGGCGCCCGCGGCGCAGGGCGCAGTGACAGGCGAAGCGGCATTGGCCGGTGCGCCCGCGGCGCAAGGCGCGCCGGCAGCACATGGGGCACTCCCGGCCGCGCAGGGCGCGGCCCCGGCCACCGGGCCCGATGCAGCCCCTGGCCGCGCCGGTACCGGATGGGTCAGATGATCATAGGCTATGGCGGTGGTGGACACGGCCAGCGCGGCGCCGAACAGAAGGGTATTGCGCGAACTCATTTGCGGCTCAATCCATCGAGGCCGAACAGCGGCCGTGCCCAGACGCCAACCCAGGAGCCGACGAAGGCGGCGGCAAACCAGAGCCAGCCATGCAGACTTCCGGTGGCGATGCCCGAGAACAGTGCGCCGATATTGCAGCCGAAGGACAGCCGCGCCCCATAGCCCATCAAAAGGCCGCCAATGATGGCCGCCAATAGCGATCCCAGCGGCAGTTTCGCCTTGGGCGCGAATTTGCCCGCAACCGCTGCGGCAAGAGCCGCGCCCAGAACGAGGCCAAAATCCATAACTGAAACGCTATCGGCCAGGACGGAGGAATTGAGCGCCTGGGCCTGGGCCGGCCAGGTCCAGAATTCCCAATGCCCGACATCAATGCCAATCGCCTGCGCGATCTTGGCGCCCCAGAGGCCAAAGCCATAGGTGATCGACCAGGGATGGCCGGCGGTGAGCAGGGTTGCAACATTGAGCAGCGCCAGCATCAGCCCGGCCCCGACCAAGGGCCAAGGGCCAAGCCAGAGCCAGCTCCAGCCGGCACGCGCCGGCCCCGGTTCTACCTCAAGGCTGCCATGGGCGCGCATTTCGATAAGTACTGTTACCAGGGCCACCAGTGCGAGCCCCGCAACGCTTAATGCTATTGCGGTGGCAATGCCGAGTTCGGCGCCGAGGCTTATGGTCCCGAACGAGGGCTGTTCCAGCCAATAGGGCAGGTGAGCGGTGCCGATCAGGGCGCCGATAATAAAGAATGCCAGGGTCACCAGCATGCGGGCCGATCCGCCGCCGACGGTAAAGAGGGTTCCTGAACCACACCCGCCCCCCAATTGCATGCCAAGGCCAAACAATGCGGCTCCCAGCAGCACCGACACACCCACGGGCGCGGCGGCCCCGACAATAGCCTGCCCGCCAATGCTGCCGGCGGCGACCAGGGGGATCATCGCGACGGCGGCCACGCCGATCATCAGCATCTGGGCGCGCATGCCCCGGCCGCGTTTCTCGACCACCATGCGCCGCCAGCCGCCGGTGAAGCCAAACGAGCCATGGAAGAGGGTGGCGCCCAATGCGCCCCCGATCAGAAAGAGGGCACCCTGGCGCAGGTCGACAAGCACGGCAATCGTGAGAAATCCGGCCACCAGCATGGCGCCTGCGACGGCAAGCGGCCAGCGGTCGCTGGTGACGGGAGGAAGGTAAGTCGGCGGGGTAGCGGCAATATCGCTCATCGGTCCGGACGTGATGGAGGCTGAAAAAAGCTTTGGATGCTGCGCCGTTTGGGCGCAACATCCAGGGATCGATTTCAACAGAAGCGCAAGTGCTTACTGGATCGGGCGGGCCGGATCTGCGGCCCATTCGGCCATCGAGCCGTCATACATGGCCGCGTTCTTGTTGCCGGCCACTTCATGAAGGCCAAACCAGGCGATCGAGGCCCAATGGCCGGTATTGCAGAAGACGATGGACTTTTCATCGGCGCCCAGACCCAGTCCCTCTGCCAGTGCGGCGATGGTTTCGGGCTGGGCGAAGCTTGCATATTCGGCGCTGTAGAAGTTCGAGTGCGGCAGGTTCACGGCGCCGGGAATGGTGCCTTCAACGCGGACGACAGGGCTCTTGGACTGCCCCTGATGCTGCTCCTGGGGCCGCCCATCGACCAGTGCGGTGCCCTGGGCAAGGGCCGCTTCCACGTCTGCCGTGGTGGCGCGCAGCGCCTCGTTGATCTCGTAAGGGAAGGTCGTTGCTTCAGCCACGGCCGGTTCGGCGACGCGGGCGCCGCCCTGGGCGTCATATTGGCGCCAGCCGCCGTCGAGGATCGAGACCGCGTCATGGCCCAGATATTTGAAGGTCCAATAGACCCGGGTGGCGCCACCGAACTCCGAAGAATCGGTGCCCCAGGGCACAATCACCACGTGGTCATCGCCATCGATGCCGAGATTTCCGATAAGCCCGGCGATCTCTTCGACGGGCGGGATTTGTCCCGGCACACCGTCGATTTCAGTGCGCCAGCCGGCACTGCTGTAGGGCGCCACCACCGCATTGGCGATGTAGGGCAACTCGCCCAGATCGGTTTCGGCGACCTTGTCGCGGATGTCGAGGATCACGAGGTTTTCTTGTCCCGCATGGGCGTTGAGCCATTCGGCTGAAACGAGCGGGGTGATGTCCTCGGCCTGCACGGCGATGGGGGTTGCCACAAACACGGCTGCGGCAAGGATCGGGAAACGCATGAAAAAATCTCCGTAGTCAATTGTCCCAATACTATCGGGAACGGGACGTCCTTTCGCGGTGCTGGAATCCAAAATCGGGTCAGAGGGGGAAATTCCGCTCTCGTTGTGCGGGGGCCGCGCGGAAAATCATTACCTGCCTCGGTTTGGCTCCGGCGCTGGCTGTTGGCCTCCCGAAGCGCAAAAGAAGGCGGCGCGATCGAGAGGTGAGCTTTTCGCAGGTTCTGCCGCTTGCGGTGGGCGCTAGGCTTGAATTGGGGGCTCGCGGCGACCGCATTCTCGTGCTGACCCCGCACGACTGTCGCGCCGGCTCGAGGGCCGAGCTGTGGTGCCCGGCACTCTGGGTATTAGAGTGCCGTTGATATGTAGGATTGCAGCCAAATCTTTAACCGCGCCCCAAGCTTAACCGGGGGTTGCTTTCGAAAGCGTGGAAACCTGACCACCGTTGCCACGTTGGCGGTTCCATGAACGCTCTAGCATGCTTGGAACGCCGACAATGCCACCGATCGACACTCTCGTCAGAGACCACCTTCAGCGAGCACACGCGTTGCTCAACGGCAACGATAGCCGTACAGCTGACCTGCGCGAAATCGTTGAGCAAACCATTCGACTGATTGATCACGTCCCGCCAGCCGACCCCGCTCACGAGCGGTCGAACATCATTGATTACTCCGCCTTCCGTGCCCGCAGAGGACGCTAAAGACATTGGGGAGGAGGTAGGCTCAACCGTAAACCGCATGGATACGATCATTGGCCAGTAGGGCCGCGTCGCCATCACTGGAAAGGCCGTCGATCCGATGCTCGGTGCCGTCGAGGCCGGCGAGGCCGGCGAGGAAATGCACGCCAGGAAATGGAAGCGCGCCTAATGGGCGCGCCCACTTGTACTAGGGGTGGAGGTGCCGGTCCCAAATTCATAGTTCTTCCACCCTAGGGGACCAGCTGCCAGACGCTTGCGATACGCTTGATAGTCAACAAGAGATGGCGGCGAATAAAGGCCATAGGCGGTCGAGGTCGAACCTTCCTGCGGGGCGAAATGGCCGATGAGGTCGGCCCCGAAACGCTGGCCGCATTCCCCCAAGGTGGGATGCCAAATCACACTGGCGCACATCCCTCCGCGAGAAGCGTTGTACGCGATCGCCATTTGCATTTTCGCACATGCCCCGGCGTAGAGGCCATTGTGCGATCGACAAGTTCCGTTGTCGCACATTCCCCGGCGTAGAGGCCGTCGTGCGATCGACAAGTGTCCTTTCCGCACCTTCTTCCACCGCCGGCCGGGGCCCGAGCGGCTCGGCGAGACCGGAGCGCGAGGAGATGGTCCTACCGCAATTGGCGCGGTTCGCAGACCTCCTTGGCGTGGTTGGTGGCCCGATGCACATCTTCGCGGGTGATCCCTGGATCTCGAGAGGGTGGGCGGTGAGAGCGCAGCTCGAGTCCTCGAATTCAGAAGATCACATGCACGACGCTATTGGTCGCCCGGACCATGATGGACCGGCGGTGCACGCGCGCGCAGCTGCGCAAGCCACCCGCGTGCAAGCGCGCAGTCGAATAGGGTGGCGAGCCCTGACCCACGGTCTGCTCTTGGACCATGCAGGCGAGTTGCACCAACCATGCTTGCGGCTCTGAATCGTGCTTGCAGTTCCTCCAAAGGAAGGCCCTCTGGCCCAGGCTTTCAAGCTCCATTTGTGCCCCCGCCCCAAAAAGCTTGAAAACGCTGGCTTCCGGCAAAAATCGGGAAGTAACGGACCTACCGATTCCGAGCTGAAATCGGGAAGTGGGTTTCCCGGATTTTCCAGAAAACGTGTGTCGTATGCATGATCTGGCTGCAGGGTCGCACGCGAAACAATGGAGTGGTCCCGATGCCAAACTATGTGATCATGCGTGTCAATCGCCTCCAAACCAAATCCGATCTTGACGGCGGCACCCGCCACGGCCGGCGTGAGGACACTGGCACCCATTTCGATCCCGAAAGGACGCAGTTCAACGAGCACTATGGCGCTGCGCGCGTGGTGGGTCCTGTGGATTGGGCCGAGGCCGTCAGCCATTCCGCAAAGCGCATTGGCGCGGTTTTTCGCGATCGTGCGTCGAGGGCCGCTGAGTTCTTTGTCGGTGCCTCACCAGAATATTTTGCGCCGCGCGCTCATGAGCCGCATTTCAACATGGAGCGGGTGCGTGCATTCCGCGATGCGGTACTGGCGGCATTCTATGAAAGATACGGAAACCGGGTCGTGTTGGCGCGGCTGGATCTGGATGAGAGCTCACCCCACATGACCATCGTCGTGTTGCCTGTCTACGAGAAGAAGACCAGGCACAAGACCCAGATCACCGTCAGCTACCGAAAGGTCTTTGGCGGAGGTGACCAAACCGAGGCCCGCGCGAATTTGATCCGTTTGCAGGACTGGATCGCCGAGAAGCTTGCGCCGATCGGACTCGTCCGAGGTGTGCCAAAAAAGCTCACGGGCCGGGAGCATCTGAGCCATCATCAATATGCGAGGCGTCGTCGAATGGAAGACGAGGCGCGGGAGAAGGCGCGCATCGCGGCCGAGCAATATGCCAAGGATCTCGACGTCCGTCTTGCCGAAGCCGAGGGCAAGCTGATCAGGCTGAAAAAGCTCGAATATGTCGCTCTTGCCAATGCCCGAAAGGCCACCGAATTGCTTCTTGACGGCGAAAAGGCGATGGCGACGGCCAGTGCCCTCATCCGTGCAATCACGGAGTCGGATCCGCACGGTGTCGCCGCCGCAGTGGCGAATTCTCATGAGCCGGAACTCGAAGCCTGGAGGAAAGCGCTGGGTAAGCTGCGCAAGAAACTGGATGCTGGGCCCGATGGTTCAAATGGCTCCTGACCCTCACATATATGATAAGTCCGCCCGTGGAATCGTCGAACGCTTCCCAGCAGGACTTTCGCGCAATGCTGCTGACCGGCTGAACGATCGACTGCCCCCTCCTAAGACGTTCTGCAGATATCGGCCTGCGGTGGCCGCGGTAAGACTCGACGGGCCGGCAAGCGCGAAAATGGGCGATAATCAGAGGTGACCAAGATAGGTCATTTGAAAGCATGATCCGAGGGAGCCCCGAATTTGGTGGAGGATACCTCCAGGTCTTTTTTCCCGTCTCAACAGGCCCTGTTCAGGTCCAGACGTCGATTTCGGCTCGATCGACATAGCGCATCACGGTGGTAGCGGATTTCCATCCGCCTGCCTTCATCAGGCGCAACACATCATGACCGTCGCCGAGCAGAGTCTGAGCGGCGCCCACGCGCAGGGAGTGGCCGCTGAGTCGCGCAATGGGCGGTCGACACCAAGCGCTTGCCGCGGGCGGTTGGGGCGATGGCGCTGGATGCGCCGCCTTGCCATGCGGACGCGCTCGCTGTCAGCGGGATTTTCCAGTTCCAGCAGCCGATGCACCCGCACGATCGCGGCCAGGCGCCGGACCAGCGTGGTGGCGCGAAGGGTCGCGATGTTCGCATCGAGATATCGCGCGACGGTCTGGGGCGACGCGGGGAGGGGGCAACACTCCTGCTCGTTGCACCAGGTGATGAACAGCGCGAAGTCGCGCGCATAGCCATGGATCGTGGTATCGGCATAGGCGCCCCGGAGGTCCTCCAGGGCGCTTCGCCAATCGTATCCGTTCTTGTCCTGCTCATGCGCTTCTGCAACGGGGCAGGGCGCGGGTGCGGTCATGGCCGGTCTCCCTGGTGCCGGCCCTTGAAGGCCAGGGTGAGCTTGAGGGGCGTGAAGCACCGGGCGACCCTGCTTACCCTCCAGCGACGATTGCGGGCGACGTAGCCCAGCAAGGGTCGTCCCAACCACGCCCAGGCCATGGCCATGACGAAAGTACGGTCGTGCTGAAGCTGGACCTGGGCGGTGAACCTTGGCAGCACATGATCTTGGATATGGCTCAGGCTCTCAGCGGAATTGGTGGCGAGGATGGGGATCGCCGCCCAGACGATATAGCCAGAGCCTGTTTCCGCGGCGATTTTGCGGCGGAAGAGATCGGGGTTCTTGACGAGGCCACAACGAAAACCGCCGTGGCCGTCGACGGCGATGACGAGCATCTTCATCGTTCATCTCCCCAGCAGAGCGCGGGCGTCAAGGCGGTGATCGGGATTGCGGGGTGAGAATTTTCGTGGGAGGGCGCGAAAGCGCCTTCAAGATCGCGCGCGAGCGCGCTAGGGCTGTGTTCAGCCATAGTATACTCCTGTGCATGCAGGGGTTGCTCTGGTCAGGCCGTCTCGGTGTTACCAGCACCGGGGCGGCCGCTTTATTGAAGCGTGTCGCCCAGCCCGACACGAGGCCATGATCAGCCTCGATGAACGCAAAATGGCACAAATGGAGAACGTGGCAACCGTCGATCTCCATCAAGGTTAAAGCAAGTATTTGATTAGAATGCTGCGTTTTGCAGACAGGCAGGAAGAGGTCAGTCCGACGTGGCCTGGTCATGAACCGGGCGCAAGCAGTAGCGGCGAAAGTGCTGTATGTGCCGCCTGGCAGTGGGAACGTACTCGCAGTCGGTGAGACTATGGAGCTTGAGCGCCCGGCAGACCCGGACCGCCGGGAGGAGACGCCGGGTGAGGCAGGGCGCTTGCCGAAATTGCCGTTACGGCTAAGGCGCCTTTCAGGTTCTAGCGGGCGCTAGGCCAAACGAAACCGGCAGCAGCTAAGTCCCTCGCGAGGACCGATCGAGACCTTTTTGGTCATGCGCGCTTTCCCGCCTCGCCGACGGGAACCGTTCGGCGCCAAAGCGGTGCGTCCGGAATGACTGAAGCTGCGTCGCGGAGGAACCGGTAGCACGCCGCCCGGCCGGCCTGCGCCAGGTGGCGAACTGTGACCGCCTGGCCTCGCAAAAGGACCAAGGCCCGTTCATCTGCAAGGCCGGCCAATGCCACAAGGCGCGAGAGACATTGCGCTCGATGGTGGCAACCGCCGGCAGGTGTCTTTGAGACTATTCAGCCATTTGGGGCTTGCTGTGGCAGTTGTACTCGCCTGAGGATCGCGATAGCTATGTGGCCGCTTGCAGGCTGCTGGGAAAGAGACGCATGGCACCAGACCAGATCTTCGTGCTTGTCCTGCTTTGCCTGGTCTTTCTTGCGTTTGTCAAAGAAATCTACCCTCCGGAGGTCACAGCCTTGGGGGCCACGGCAATCCTGCTGGCGACGGGAATATTAAAGACCGAGGCGTTTCTTGAAGTTTTTGGTTCGCCCGCCGCAATAACGATCGCCATGATGTTCGTCCTATCGGCCGCCCTCGAGCGAACAGGTGTTCTCGATGTGGTCGGTGCATTCATAAAGAGGGTGGCGCGTGGGTCCTTGCTGCGCGCCATGCTCGTCATGATGGTGGCTTCGGTTGCGGCATCCGCATTCATGAACAACACCCCGGTCGTGGTTCTTCTCACGCCGATCATGATCGCTGTCGCGGGCTCGCTCAATGTTCAGCCCTCGCGTCTGCTTATCCCCTTGTCCTACGCCGCGATCTTTGGTGGGACGCTGACGCTGGTGGGCACGTCAACCAACGTGCTCGTCAGCGGAGTGGCGGAGAGTGCGGGGATGGCTCCCTTGGGCATGTTCGAAATGACAGCGGTCGGCGCCGTTTTCGTTGCTGTGGGCATGATTTACATGCTTTTCGCCGGCCGCTTCCTACTGCCGGACCGTGCATCCATGGCAAGCATGTTGTCAAAAGAAGGGAAGCGGCGCTTCATGGCACGGTTTCTGATCCCGCACGGGTCGAAATATGTAGGGAAGCTGCTCAAGGACCTGCCCTTTCAGGAATCGACGGCACGCATCCTGGACGTCGTCAGGGGCGAGGTCTCGATGCGACGCAAACTGTCGGATTTGGTCCTGCAGCCGGGAGACCGGGTGGTCGTAAAAACCGATACCGGGGAAATTCTCGGGCTGAAGGAGAATGGGCAGATCGAGTTTAGAGAGCTTGAGGACTCGGGACTTGAACCAGTCACGGCAGAACAGACCGTTTTGATGGAAGCCAGTATCGGACCGCATTCCCACCTTGTGGGGCGCCCGGTACTGGAACTGAAGCTCAGACGAAAATACGGCGTCTATTTGATCGCGGTGCACCGACAGGAACAGAACATCTCCCAGAACCTCCAGGCGCTGCATCTTCAGTTCGCCGACACGCTGCTGCTCGAAGGGCCGCCGGAGGGCATCCGCCGTCTCCTAGAGGATGGCGGCGTGGTGAATCTCAGCGCGCCTTCAGAAAGTCCGATGCGTCGAGAGCGGGCTCCCATTGCCTTGGCGACGATCTTCTTCGTCATCGTTCTGGCGGCATTCAACGTCATGCCAATCGCCGGACTGGCGGTCATCGGGGCGGTCATTGTCATGGTGACACGTTGCATCGACCCACAGGACGCGTTCGACGCAATCGACTGGCGCATCCTCTTCCTGATCTTCGGGATGCTAGGATTTTCGCTCGCGCTCGAGTCCACGGGGGCGGTGAGAGTGATCGTTGAGGCTGCCGCGGGCCAGTTGGGCCATGCAGGACCGCTGGTATTGCTGGCGGTGATCTATGTCCTCACGAGCGTTCTTACCGAGGTAATATCGAATAATGCGGTCGCGGTTCTGGTTGGGCCGGTAGCTGTCGCCTTGGCTACGCATCTCGGTTACGACCCTCGGCCATTTTTGATCGCGGTCATGTTCGCGTCCTCCGCAAGTTTTGCGACGCCCATCGGCTACCAGACGAACACCTTTGTCTATGGCGCGGGGGGGTACAAGTTCCGCGACTTCCTCGTGGTGGGGCTTCCCCTCAACATCATATTCGCCGTTACTGCCATCGTCGTCATACCGATATTCTTTCCGCTGTAGCTTCTCCCCAAACCGATTCTTGCTCGGTCGTCGGATTTGTTCTTTGGCGTACCGGTGCTGGAGCAATGAGTGCCACGCATGAGGCTCATGTGATCTTGGCCATGGCAATTGGCCATCAAAGGGTTTTTCTTGGCCTGAAGGGACGATAACCATTTGTTCACTATCAGCTGGCCCTGGTCGCGGTGCTGATGTATTTGGGATTCGTCGTAGTAAAGGGGGCAGGGTTGGTAGAGGTTAGATCGCTTTGTGACGTAGCGTTGTTGGCAGGTCAGGAAATCTTGCGCGTATATGCCACAGATTTTGACGTCGAGATCAAAGCTGACCAATCTCCAGTTACCATCGCGGATACTGCCGCTGAAGCAATAATTCTTCGGGCTTTGCACGAGATGTATCCGGGCATTCCTGTAGTTGCCGAGGAAGCTGTCTCGGCTGGCGACACTCCCGCTATCGAGAACACCTTTTTCCTTGTTGATCCATTGGATGGCAGCAAAGAATTCGTGTCGAAGAACGGCGAGTTCACGGTCAACATTGCCGTGGTGGTTGCCGGCGAGCCTGTGATGGGCGTGGTTTATGCTCCAGCCCTCGGCAAGCTCTGGTGGGGCGCGAAGGGGCAGGGGAGCTTCTACGCTAAGGTGGTTGATGGTTGCATCAGTGAGGCACATCAGATCGGTGTACGCGAGGCGTCGAGTGGGCTCAGGGCGGTGGGTAGTCGCTCACATGGGAGTGGCGAAGGCGATGAGCGCCTCTCTCGGCTGCCGATCAGGGACTATGTCTCGGCAGGTTCATCGCTGAAATTCTGCCTGGTGGCTTCGGGTGAAGCCGATGTCTACCCGCGGCTTGGCCGTACCATGGAATGGGACACCGCCGCGGGTGATGCAGTTCTGAGGGCGGCCGGGGGCAGGGTCGAACGTCTCGATGGCGGCCTGCTTGTCTACGGCAAGCGACAGCAAGTAGGAGACGTAGACTTTGCCAATCCCTTTTTTATTGCTTATGGCGATACTCGGTTTTGCCAAATGGCTGATGCCGTTTGATTTTTTGGAGGCACTTTGTCCGGTTCAACTCTGACGCATTTGCAGACCCTCGAGGCCGAGAGCATCGAGATTTTGCGCGAAGTAGCGGCCAGTTTTGAGCGGCCGGTGATGATGTACTCGATCGGCAAGGATTCGAGCGTGCTGCTGCATCTGGCGCGCAAGGCCTTCTATCCGAGCAAGATCCCGTTCCCGCTGCTGCATGTGGACACGACCTTCAAGTTCCGAGAGATGATCGCGTTTCGGGACCGGACGGCCGAAGAGTATGGTTTCGATCTCATCCGCCACACCAATCAGGACGGGGTGCGCGACGGCATCAATCCGTTCGACCACGGTTCGTCCCGGTACACCGACATCATGAAGACCCAGGCCCTGCGCCAGGCCCTCAATGCCGGCAAGTATGACGCCGCCATCGGTGGTGCGCGTCGGGACGAGGAGAAGTCGCGCGCCAAGGAGCGGGTGTTTTCCCACCGCAATGCCAGCCACGCCTGGGATCCCAAGAACCAGCGACCCGAGCTCTGGCGGACCTTCAACACGCGGCTCAACCCTGGCGAGAGCATGCGGGTGTTCCCGATCTCGAACTGGACCGAACTGGATGTGTGGACCTACATCTATTCCGAGCAGATCCCCATCGTTCCGCTCTACTTCGCCCGGCCGCGTCCGGTGGTGGAGCGCTCGGGTACGTTGATCATGGTCGATGACGAGCGCCTGCCGCTCAACCCGGGCGAGACGCCGCGCGAGGAGATGGTGCGGTTCCGCACCCTTGGCTGCTATCCGCTGACCGGCGCCATCCGCTCGGAAGCTTCGGACCTTCCCTCGATCATCATGGAGATGCAGGCCAGCCGTACCTCGGAGCGCGAAGGCCGGCTGATCGACAGCGACAGCGTGGGCTCGATGGAAAAGAAGAAGCAGGAAGGGTATTTCTAGGATGAGCGTTGCCATGGCCACCGCCAATACCGACCTCGATCTCTGGCTGGCCCAGCAGACGGACAAGTCGCTTCTGCGCTTTCTCACCTGCGGCAGTGTCGATGACGGCAAGTCCACCCTGATCGGCCGTCTGCTCTATGACAGCCAGCTCATTCTCGACGACCAGCTGGCGAGCCTTAAAAAGGAAAGCCACAACCGCACCGTGGGCGAGGAGGGGATCGATTTCTCGCTTCTCGTGGACGGGCTGGTGGCCGAGCGCGAGCAGGGCATCACCATTGACGTCGCCTATCGGTTCTTTTCGACCGACAAGCGCAAATTCATCGTGGCCGACACGCCGGGCCACGAGCAATACACCCGCAATATGGCAACCGGGGCCTCTAATGCCGAACTGGCACTGGTGCTGATCGATGCCCGCAAGGGCGTGCTGACCCAGACCCGCCGCCACAGCTTCATTCTGTCGCTGATCGGGGTGAAGCATGTGGTCCTGGTGGTCAACAAGATCGACCTGGTCGATTATGAGCAGGCCACTTTCGATCGGATCGTGGCCGAATACCGCGCCTTTGCCGAACCGCTCGGGTTCAAGAGCCTGCACGCAGTGCCGGTCTCGGCCCTGCGCGGGGATAATATCCTCAAACAGAGCCCCAACACGCCCTGGTACCGTGGCGAAGCGCTTGTGCCCTATCTCGAGACCATCGATGTCTCGGAAGATCGTACGGCGCAGACCTTCCGGTTCCCGGTGCAGTGGGTGAACCGGCCCAATCTCGATTTCCGGGGCTTTTCGGGCACGGTGGCGTCTGGTGCGGTCTCGGTGGGTGACGAGGTGCTGATCGCTTCCTCGCGCAAGCCGGCGGTCGTGAGCCGCATCGTGACCATGGATGGTGAGCTCAACCGCGCCGTTGCGGGGCAGGCGGTGACGCTGGTGCTCGATCGCGAGGTCGACATCTCCCGCGGCGACGTGTTGAGCCATCCCGGCGAAACGCCCGAATACTCCAACCAGGTTCAGGCACGGCTGATCTGGATGAACGAGGAGGCCGCCTTTCCCGGGCGTTCCTACCTGCTCAAGATCGGCTCGCAGACGGTGCCGGCGGCCATTACCGACCTCAAGTTCCGCACCAATGTGAACACGCTCGAACATACGGCCGCGACCAAGATCGACCTCAATGAAGTGGCCACGGTCACCATCGCCACCGACAAGCCGATCGCCTTTGACCCCTACGCCACCAATGCGCTAACCGGCGGGTTCATTCTGGTGGATCGGATCTCCAATGCCACGCTGGCGGCGGGCACTATCGAATATGGCCTGCGGCGCGCGCAGAACCTGACCTACCAGTCCTTCGACGTGAACCGGGAGGTGCGGGCCCGGATGAAGGGGCAGACCCCGCGCATCGTCTGGTTCACCGGCCTATCGGGGTCGGGCAAGTCCTCGATCGCCAATCTGCTTGAAAAGCGGCTGACCGCCGAGGGTCGCCATGCCTATATCCTGGATGGCGACAATGTCCGCCATGGCCTCAACAAGGACCTTGGCTTTACCGAGGCGGCGCGGGTCGAAAACATCCGGCGCGTGGCCGAGGTTGCCCGGCTCATGGCCGATGCCGGCCTGATCGTGCTGGTCTCGTTCATCTCGCCCTTCGAAAAGGAACGGCGCCTGGCCCGCGAGATCGCCGGCGACATCGACTTCACCGAGGTCTATGTCGATACCCCGCTCGAAGTGTGCGAAGCGCGCGACCCAAAGGGACTCTACAAGCGCGCTCGTGCCGGCGAGATCAAGAACTTCACCGGTATCGACAGCCCGTTCGAAGCGCCCCAAAACGCCGAACTCGTCCTTCATGGGGCGATAAACACCCCCGAGCAAATGGCCGCAGAACTTCACGCACTGCTCTCTGGAGGCTTGAATGGCTAGCAAGTACGCTGTCGTTTTTGGTGGTGCGGGATTTATCGGCTCGCATTTGCTCAAGGCCCTCGTAGCCAGTGGCGAGTATGAGACGGTGGTTAGTGGTGACATCCAGGAACCGCGCTTCGTGGTTGAGGGCGTCGACTACAAGCGCGTCGATGTGACCAAGCCGATCGCGGTGGATGTGTGTCCCAATGCCACAGAAATCTACAACCTGGCGGCTGTGCATACCACGCCCGGTCACCGGGACTGGGAGTATTACTGGACCAATGTCCTTGGGGCCACGCATTGCGCCGATTTTGCACGGCGCGTGGGTTGCAACAGAATTGTCTTCACAAGTTCGATTTCCGTATATGGCGCCAGTGAGGAACCAAAGGACGAGAACTCGGCGCTGATGCCGGATTCTGCCTATGGGCGATCCAAGCTGTGCGCTGAAGAAATCCATGCGCAATGGGTCAATGAAAACCCGGAGCAGCGGCGGCTGGTTGTGGTGCGGCCGGCGGTGATCTACGGCTATACCGAGAGGGGTAATTTCACCCGCCTCGCTCACCTGATGGCCAAGGGTCGCTTCCTCTTCCCGGGGCGCAAGGACACCATCAAGGCCTGCGGCTATGTCGAGGATCTGGTGCGATCGTTCCGCTTTGCGCTGGATTGCGACCAGACGCACCTGACCTACAATTTCGCCCATGTCGAGCGGTTCACATCGGAAGCAATTTGTGACGCTTTTTCCTCAGTGGCTGGCTACAGCAAAGCTGATCGGGTTGTGCCCATTTCGTTCATGATGCTGGGCGGCTTCGGCTTTGAAGTGCTCAATCTTCTCGGTCTTCGCAGTTCGATAAACCGGGCACGAATTCGAAAGCTTTACCGGTCTACCAATATTCTTCCGGCAAAACTGGTGGAACTTGGCTTCCAATACAATTATGATCTGCCAAAATCACTGCGCCATTGGCGCGAAATGAGTGGCGGCGAAGTTTTCAAGTGATTTCCGAATCCGTTTGCCTGGTGTTAATCGTCTGGGGCCAGTTTAGAGAGATGGTGCTTTGAGAGTTGCAATTGTCCACTACTGGTTGCTGCACATGCGCGGGGGCGAAAAGGTCCTTGAATCGCTGTGCAAGCTTTTCCCCCAAGCTGACATCTTCACCCATGTCTATAATCCGGATGGGGTCAGCGAGACCATTCGACGCCACAAGGTGCAGACGACCGGCATTTCGAAGCTGCCGGGCGCATTGAAGCGTTATCGCAGCTATTTGCCTTTCATGCCCTATGCGCTCGAAAGCCTGGACCTATCGGGTTATGACCTGGTGATTTCCAGCGAGGCCGGGCCGGCCAAGGGTGTCATTGCGCCGCCCGATGCACCGCATATCTGCTATTGCCACTCGCCGATGCGTTATCTGTGGGATCAGTATCATGTCTATAAGGCCGGAGCAGGGCGGCTGGCCAAGCTGACCATGCCGCTGCTGGCCCCTGGTCTCAGGCAATGGGACGTGACCACGGCGGCGCGTGTCGACCAGTTCATAGCCAACTCGTCCCATGTCGAAAAGCGCATCAACAAATATTGGCGGCGCGAGGCCAGGGTGATCTATCCGCCAGTGGCAGTGGAGGATTTTTCGCCGGCGCCGTTATCCGAGCGCGAGGATTTCTATCTCTGGGCCGGCGAGCTGGTCAGCTATAAGCGGCCTGACATCGTCGTTGATGCCTTCAACAAGCTGGGCAAGAAGCTGGTGGTGATCGGTGGGCCGGAGAATACGCGCCAGGCACTGGCGGCCAAGGCCAATGACAATGTCACCTTCCTGGGCAAGGTGCCTTTTGCCGTGCTCAAGAGCCATATGGCCCGCTGCAAGGCACTGGTCTTTCCGGGCGAGGAAGATTTCGGCATCGTGCCGGTCGAGGTGATGGCCTCGGGCCGTCCGGTGATTGCCTATAATCGCGGGGGCGCCACCGAGACAGTGCGCGACGGCATTTCCGGACTGCTGTTCGACGAGCAGAGCGTGGGCGGGCTGATCGATGCCATCGGGCGTTTCGAGCGGTCCGGACTATTGCAGGCCGATCCGCACACGATTGCGGCCCATACCATACGCTTCAGCGAGGCCAATTTCCTGTCCGATATGTGCGATGTGTTCGCGCAATATGGCATCGAGCCCGAAATGGCCGAGCGCCTGGTCGAGGCCGCCCAATGAGCCCAGCGGTTGCCATTGCGCGGGCGCGGGCCAGGCTGGCGACGCTGGCGGGCGATGAGCTTCTGGCCAAACTCGCCCATGGCGGGTTGACGGCGCTTATCATCAAAATCGGCGCGGCAGGACTGTCGTTCCTGATGGTCCTGATGCTGGCCCGTGCCATGAGCGCGGAAGAATATGGCCGGTTTGGGTTTGGCTTTTCGCTGGCCATGTTCCTCAGCGTCATTGCCAGCCTGGGCCTACATACCGGCATTTTGCGTTGGTGGCCGGAGTTCACAGCAAAAAAATCTCCAGACAAGGCAGTCGCCGTCCTAGTTTTCGGATTGCTTTGGTCCGCGATCGCGGCCGTTGGCATGGCAGTGGCACTGGGTCTAGCTATTCCAGTACTAGGGTGGTCGGGCGTGGCTGGGCTTGACTATCTCTACGCTGCGGCCTTGCTGATCGTTCCGCTGACCTTGTCTGAATATGTTGCGAGTGCGCTTCGGGCGCAGGGCAGTGTGGTTCGGGCTTTGGCGGCGAAAGACATCATCTGGCGAGCTGGTTTTATTGCCTTGGCGATCTATGCGATCGGCGCGGCCATGAGTTTGTCTGCGGGTGGTGTCTTCCTGTTCGCGGCGGCGGTTTTGATGGGGTTGGTCTTGCTGCAACTGGGCCGAATGCTCGGTGGTGCAGGTGCGCCGGTGCGGAGCGTCCTGACGGCGAAAGATGGCCTTGAGCTGCTGCGCACGGCGCTACCCATGTGGGGTGCGTCGGTTCTCTTTGCCTTCAGCCAGTATGTCGATGTCGTCCTGCTGGGCATGTTCATCTCGCCTGAAGAAGTCGGCCCGTACTTTGCTGCCACCCGGGTCGCAAACGTGCTCGGCCTGATGCTCATTGCCGCCAATATGGTTGCCGCTCCCATCATATCGCGCCTGTTCCATTCCGATGAGCATGCTCGGATGCAGCAGGTCCTTCGGATGATCGCAATCGGTGTCACCGTGCCAACGCTCCTGGCTTTCGGATTGATTGTCGTCACCGGTGTGCCGTTGCTTGAAACCTTCGGGGCCGGTTTCTCTGAAGCTTATGTCCCGCTCATCCTCCTGTCGGCCGCGTTTGGCTTCAATGCAGTCTGTGGGCCGACAGGCTATTTGTTGCAGATGACAGGACATCAGCGAGCATATGCACAGATCATGCTGGTGACCTATGGGTTCACCCTGGCGATACAGCTGGTGCTCATTCCAACGATTGGGACAACCGGCGCTGCAATAGGAACCCTTTTCGGCCTGGTCGCCTGGAACCTCTGGGCACGCCACCTAGCCCTCACCAAACTCAACCTCGACCCCACGATTTTTTCATTGCGAGCAAGATGACCAAGCCCAACACCTTTATTATTGGCGCGCCGAAGTGCGGGACAACAGCGCTTGCGCACTATCTGTCTGAACGAGATGATGTGTTCCTGAGCTACCCGAAAGAACCTTTCTTTTTGGCGTCCGATTTTCCTGCGCTACTTCAACGGCACGGGCTTGGCGAAATGGATGATTATCTTAAACTATACAGTGGCGCCGACCCTGAAATTCATAAAGTAATTATTGACGCATCGACTAATTACTTGATGTCAGAATGCGCGATTAAAAATGCTCTTAAATTAAATCCTGACGCAAAATTCATCGCATTGCTTCGAAATCCGGTTGATGTTGCACACGCATTTCATATGGAGCAGTTATTTGCTCATAATGAGGATGTAAATGATTTTGAGGAAGCGTGGGAGCTTCAAGATGCTCGAAAAGCTGGTCGTAGCATACCTAATGGTTGTTTTGAGCCAAAGTTCTTGATTTACAAAGAGGTAGTCGATTTTTTTCCTCAGGTGACTAGGTTTTTTGAATTAGTGCCGGAGGATAGGCGGCTTATTATCCTACAGGAAGAGATGGTGGTAAACATGTCTTCAGCATATGAGCGGGTACTCGCATTTCTCAACTTGCCTTCGGATGGTCGTTCGGACTTTGAGCGGCAGAATGCATCTCACGCGCATCGATTTCCGGCGCTTGCACACCTAGTTCTCGAGCCGCCTGAATTGATTGCTCCAGCCATAGAAAAGGTTCGCACGTACCTACGACGCGGCAGATATGCCCCGGTGGAGAAGCTGAAGCGTTGGTTGAACGTTCCGGCTACGCGCGCACCCATGAGTGGTGAATTTAGAGAAAGTCTGTGGCGAGAGCTCAAGCCGACAGTCATGGAGTTGTCCCGCGTGGTTCCGGAAGTCGAGGTTTGGCTAAAGTAACGGTCATGGCTATCTGGACGCGAGACGATGTACAGCTCAATACCCTTCGGATTCTCGCGCTATCTTGTCCGAATCTATATGTCAGATTTTCTGGATCAGCATTTTCGGTCATAGATATTTTGACGCCTGTCATAATATTACTGATACTAACGAACGTACAGAAAGGTGGCTTTCTTTATATCATCTATCTAATGTATTGCCTCTCAGCCATGATGTCCGTCTTGGTGAACACTGAAGTTGCGGGGTTCTCAAATTTCCTGCTGGCAGTAAGGCTTGTAGCAATTTCTTCTCCCTTATTTCTTGTGTTGTCCATTCGCAATTTGAGTGGCAGTGATGCTGTTGGCTTGTTTAAGCTTATTCTAATAGGGAGTAGTGTCGCCGTTGTGGTAGGGCTGGTTCTGCATATCTTAGGAGTGCAAATCCAGGATACCCAGCAGCAGCTCTGGCTGGGTGCTGGATATGGAAGTGTCCTGCGTGCGGGCGGAATTGTTGGGAATTCCGGGGAGTACGGCCAAGTCTGCGCCTTATTATCTCTATTGCTGTTAGGGGCGCCCTTGGCAGGCGTAAAATTGAATTGGTGGGTTGCCCTGTTTGGTCACTCGCTGGCAGTTTTAGGGATAATTTTTTCTTCCTCACGGACCAGCATTCTAATGTTGCTAGTGGGGTTTCTGATTTTTGTCGCCTTTCAGCCGAAATACTACTACAAAATGCTTCTTGCGTTCGTTGCTGTTTTTTTTGTTATAGCGGTGACTATTTATTCTGTAGGATTTGACAACCTACCTTTAGACATAAAAAACTCCATGTACAGATTGGATTTTTTTAATATCAGCGGTCAGGGGCAGTTTGCAGATTCAGTTAGGTTGGATACATGGTCGACAATCGTTGAGCTTCCGTATTTGTCATCTGTATTTGGTTTTGGTTACAAATCATTCGAGTCGTATGCTGGATACTTTATTGATAATTCGTTTTTATTAGCCTGGGTGGAGTCTGGTATCCTCGGCTTTTTCCTGTTTTCCGCTTTCTGGGTTGCTACCGCTGTGCGTTTCACACTTAGGTCCGCAATGGGGCGTCCTTGGGCGATTTTGGGCATGGGCGTGTCGATGGCGTTCATTGCCAGAATGATGACTGGCGGGGCGCATGCGGGATGGAGCGCTGGGCCACTTTTTTTCATGGCAATAGGATTGGCTTGGAAAATGGATTTTAAGTCCCGATCCCTAGGAGTGGATAAAACTGAACACCCTGTTCCTAACCCTGCGCGCTGACATAGGTGGGGGGCCAGAGCACCTCTACCAATTGTTACAGCATTTACCGGCCGGGATCTTGCCGATCGTCGCGTGTCCAGATGAGGAGCCTTATTTCGGTCGGTATGCGCGGCTCATCGGACCTAATAACGTGATTCCTGTGCCGCATCGGGCGTTCAAGCTTGATGCCTTTGGGTATCTGGCCGACGAAATCAGAAAGCGCAAGGTCGCGCTCGTTCACTCGCACGGTAAGGGTGCAGGCATATATAGTCGGCTGCTATCCGCCCGTACCGGTGTGCTAGTGGTGCATACCTTTCATGGTTTGCACGTGGGTGAGTATGGCCGCGTCAAGAAGGCCGGGTATCTGGCAATCGAACGTGCTCTTGGCTGGTTCACCGGGGCCGCGATATGCGTGTCAGACGGAGAGCGGAAGCTGATCGAGGCGGCTGGCTTTATGCCGCAAAGCAAGCTGCGAACCGTCGTCAATGGCGTTGCCATTCCGGAGTTGCGGTCGGCGGAGCCTGATCAGACTCGCCTGGATATCGTTTCAGTCAGCCGGTTCGATCATCAGAAGAATCCTGAGTTGGCCATCGAGATTGCCAGACAGCTGCGGCAAGCACAGCCGGACCTCAAGTTCTGTTTGACCATCGTTGGCGACGGGGAGAAGCGCCAAGCCTGCATAGACGCGGTCCAAGCTGCGGAGCTAGGCGAGTATGTGAGCTTGCCAGGCGCAAGCTCGAACCCTCGTTCCTATTTTCGCGATGCCCATCTCTATCTGTCAACATCCCGTTGGGAAGGCATGCCGCTCGGCGTCCTCGAAGCGATGTCCGAAGGCTTGCCTATCGTTGCCACAGATGTGGTCGGCAATCGGGACCTTGTCGGTCACAATTCCAATGGTTTGCTTTTTTCTGACGGGGACGCCGTTGGCGGCGCGGCATGTGTCGCTAATCTGCTGGACGAAACGGCACGTCACGCGCTGGGCGCGGCGTCCCGCGCCGCGGTCGAGAGTCGTTATTCAGTCAATGTAATGGCGCAAAGAACAGCGGCGATCTATCGAGAGGTTCTTGGCGCCGGTTAGCCAGTCCAGGCGGAGAGGATGGAATTGTTCCAGACCGGTCAGGCGTAGAACTGGCTCAATAACACTGCGCCTCGATTGGCCCCACCTTGTCCCGTCCAAATCTGCAACTGACCAAACCCCGGCACCACCACCGTATCGTCGCTGCTTTCCACCGGGCTGTCGCTGTTGCGGCGGGCCCAGGTCTTGAGGTCATTAGTGGCCACGCGCATGGCGGCGGTGATGTGGTCGCCACAGGCAAGGTTGGTGATGCCGACGCTGCCATGGGTCTTACATCGGTCTGGGCGGTGACGGCGGTATTGACCTTGCGGTTAAGGCTCCCGGCATTGGCGGCGACGTAGAGGCCGATTTCGTTAGCGGCGCTGCCGTCGTTGAGGCTGGGGAGCCAGGGAAAGCCTGTCTGCCCGCCCAGGTAGCGCGCCGCAAGGGCAAAGCTCGGCGCGCTGCCGGCGCCCGCCGTCGCGGCCGGCAGGCTGAGGCTATCCGCAGCGCGGGTGGTCGTGCTGCCATTGGTGATGATCTGCGAAGTCGGCCAGCGGCCTTTTTCGAGCTGGTGTCCGCCCATCCAGCAGGCAGTGGCCATGGCGGGTACTCCGGTCGTCCCCTGGATATGTGGGTGGGCCGCATAGGTGAGGGGGCTGCCCGACACATTGCGGAAGGTCGTCCAGAGCCGGACAAGGCCATTGGGATAGGTTTCGATGACGTCGGCTATGTGGCGGGTGAGAGCAGGATTGTTCTCGATCGTGCCGCCCTTGCTGATAGTGCTACCGGAGACGGTCCAACTGGTCGCGGTATTGCCGGTGCCGTCAAAGACATGGGTGCGGAGCGGAATGGCCGAGCCGGGCAGGGCGAAAAACGAAACCACGCCACAGTCCTGATCGGCCAAGGTGAGGGTATCGAGGCTCTTGAACTTGGGAATGGCGGAGGGAGCGCTCACGGCGCATTGCCCTAGCACCAGTGCGCCAAAGGCTAGCGGACTACCTGTGGTCGTGGTGAAACCCACCGCGGTCTAGGCACTGGCGTCGGACAGGCCCGAGGAGCGGAGCAGGCGCCTTCCAGCAGCAGTCCCGCATCGGTCAGCCGCGCCACACCGGCCAGATAGGCCCGTAGAGTGCCCGCCATGCTCGTGTCCCCGGCGAGGGGCGGGCGAAGGTCATGATCTTCCCAAGGGCGCGGGCCGGATGGTCCACCACCAAACGGCGGTGACGAAGTCGGACGCGAAGGCGGCGTGGTCGGGCCATCTTAGGGGCGAAGCCTTGGGCTGCGTGGTCAATGCGATGCCGATGCAGCTCAACCGAGCCCCACGATGTTGCTTGCCGTGGTGCCGGTGGCAGCGGCCGCCGCTACTCGCAGTAACAGCAAGTTGTCTGTTGGCACCTTGCCAATATGACCTGGCTGCCCCCGGCCAGGGTCAGGGCGAGATTGCCACCCGCGCCGACTTAAGGGGCGCGCGTGGTTTCGGCCAGCGCCTGGCCATCTGCGGGCGTTACGGCAAATCCCGATTGGGCGGGGGACTCAAAGCCGGGCGTGTGCCCGGAAAACCTGTCGACCATCTCGGTCTCCATTGCATTGAATAGATCGGCGCAATGATGGCGACGGTGAGAGGGGTCGGGGGCAAGTTTCTGCGTGCCTGTTCGCACGAAATGCGGTCGAGGCTATTGCTCCGTCGGCTGGGCAGGCGTGGCCTGCTGCAGCATGGTGCGAATCTGTTCGAGCAGTGTCTTTTGTTGTTCGAGCTGGGCAAGGCGTTGTCGCGCGGCGCTGGCGGAGGCTTCAAATGCCCTGATTTCTGCCTCGTCCTCGGAAGATCGGTCGGCATAGTCGCCGCTCGCCTCCAGCAGCGCTGTGGCTTTGAGATAGGCCTGGTCCACGCGCGTCTTGAGCCCGCTCATCTCACGTTCTGTCTCGTTCAGTTGGCTCTCAACTACCGATGCTACGGCGCCCAATCTGGTGGCGTCGGTTTGCTGGTCTCGGCCAGGAGAGCGGGTGCGGAAAGCGAAGAAACGGGGGAATGCCAATGGAACCTCTTTTAGGCGAAGGATACGCAACATCTGAGCTACTCCCCAATCGTTGGACAGCTTTTGGCGTAAATTAAGCTACTCGTTGCACCTGCTGGTCGGGTTGGTTTTGGTCAATGCGCTGCCAATAGATCACGGCAGGCGGTTTTCCGCCAAGGGCGGAATGAGGGCGTCGGTTATTATAGAAGTCCACCCATTCGCGGACGCCGGCGCGGGCCTGTGACCCGGTCTCCCAGGCGTGCAGGTAGACGCATTCGTATTTGAGGGTTCTCCAGAGCCGCTCGACAAAGATGTTGTCGAGGAACCGGCCCTTGCCATCCATGGAGATGCGCACCCCCATTCGTCGCAACCGATCGGTCCAGGCAAAGGACGTGAACTGGCTCCCCTGATCGGTGTTCATGATCTCGGGCGGACCGAACTTGTGGACCGCCTCGTTCAACGCCTCGATGCAGAAGTCTGCCTCCAGCGTGTTCGAGATGCGCCATGCCAAGACCTTGCGGGTGTGCCAGTCCATGATGGCCACCAGGTAGAGAAAGCCCCGGCGCATCGGTAAATACGTGATATCCGCAGCCCAGGCCTGGTTCGGGCGCTCCACCCTCAACCCCTTCAGAAGATAGGGCCAGATCTTGTGCCCCTTGGCTGGTCTCGAGGTATTGGGCTTCTGATAAATCGGCATCAGGCCCATGAGCCGCATCAGCCGACGCACGCGCTTCTCGTTTATCACGTGACCTTCATTGCGCAGGTGCCAGGTCATCTGCCGGACTCCGAAGAAGGGCGTTTCCAGGAATTGCCCATCGATCCTGCGCATCAGGGCAAGGTTGATCTCGGTCTCGCCTTTCGGCGTGTAGTAGAACGAAGAGCGCGCGATCGACAGCAGCGTGCACTGTTTGCCAATTGAGAGCACGGGGTGATCAGGTTCTATCATCCCTCGCCTCACTTCCCGCCCCAAGGCTTGAGCTTTCTGGACAAAAAATCGTTGGCGACGGCCAGCTCTCCGATCTTGGCATGCAGATCCTTGACCTGTTCATCGTCAATCTCAGGCCTTTTGCGCCCGCCGCGCTCGAACACACCCGATGCCCCTTCGAGCAACGCCCGTTTCCATTGGTGGATCATCGTGGGGTGAATTCCGAACCGGCTCGCCAATTCCGATACCGTCTCTTCGCCCTTCAATGCTTCCAGGGCGACCTTCGCCTTGAACTCGGGCGAATGCTGCTTGCGTTTCGACATCTCTGATCTCCATCGTCGAAGACCAGCAGACAACAATTCCTAGCTTACGTCAGCGTCCCATTTTCGGGGAGTAGCTCAATCACGTCATCTTAGAAGATCGCAACGACGTAAAACTTCAGTTGAACAGGACGAAGGTGCGGAAAAGGAAGTTGGCGCACAACGGCCCTTATGCTGGGGGATGTGCGCAAGGCCAAGTTGGCGCACCTGCGGCCAACAACGCTGCCTTCCTCTCCGCCACTTCCTTCTAATAAACTGCTGAATTCATTGGCGAATTCGATTTTAGCCCGTCCTCAACCCTAAACATCACCCTAGCCGTGCGGCCAAGGGCGATTCTCAGTCATCGTCCAGGTCATCGGTGTAGCTGACCCCCAGAAGCGCGTTCGCGTCCAACATGTCCTTGGCAATATAGCTGACGCGAAACTTCTTCGCATCGGGTTGGCCGATCCGTTTCCGGATAGCTTCAGCGACCGCCTCCACCTCATAGCGGCTGGCCCCGTTGGTTTTCGACGTCAGGATTGCCGTCGCATAGGCGAGGGCCTTTTGAGCTGATACTCGGACAGACGTCAGGTCTTGCCCTTTCTGGCGGGCGAAATCCAACTGGTACATGAAGCCTTCAACGATTGCCCGATTCAGGACATGGGTCGTAGGAGCGCCGAACACCTTCGTAAGCGCGTAGCCGAGGCCGCTATGGCTTGAAGTTCCCGGGCATCAGTACGGCGGTCTGGCTGCTGGGCCAGCCGCCGGCGATGCGCTGAAGGGTCTGGGTCAGCCAGGCGTGCGGATCGACGCCGTTCATCTTGGCTGTGGTCCACCGCATCCTCTGGTGCCGGCAGCACCAGCTTCCCGTTCCGCGCAAGGGTTCGCCAAGAGGAGACATGGTTGGCCTTCAGCCCATGCCGCTCCGCAACTTCACTAACGGTCGCCCCCGGTCGCAACGTCTCGGCGACGATCCGCGCCTTCACCTCATCGGGCCACTGCCGATTGCGACGCCGCCTCCCGCCATTTGTGAGAAGCTCCATTGGAGCGTCCATGGAGAAACTCCCGCACTGAAATCAACCAGTGCGCAATCTCATGACTCGCGAACGGGCGGAAGGTGGGGGTAGGGCACCGCTTACGCCTGACAGCGGGACCACCAACGTTCGCAACATCTTCAACGGCACGCGCTGGAATGCCCATTGGAACCGCTGGATAGGCGTTGAAAATCGCTGCGTTGTGCCCTTCACGTCCTTCAGCGAGTTCGACAACACTTTCGAGGACGGCAAGAAGAAGGGCGACACCTGGTTTGCCTTCGATGAAAGCCGCCCCTTAGCCTTCTTCGCAGGCATATGGGTCAAGGACTGGACAAGCGTGCGAAAGGTCCGCACTGGCCTGGAAACCACTGACCTGTTCGGCTTCTTGACCTGCGAGCCGAATGACGTGGGGGGCTCAATCCATATGAAGGCCATGCCGGTCATACTGATAAAACCAGATGAAATCGAGCTTTGGCTCACCGCGCCGAAAGAGGAAACCATTAAGCTCCAGCGGCCATTGCCGGACGGTGTGCTAGTGGCCGTGAATGCGAAGCAGGACAGGCCGCCTAGGGCTTGATCCCGCCAAGGAATGACTTCCGGGCTTTCTCAGTCATCCTTTTTGCCGTTTCCCTTCCCGTTCCCACCAGCGTTCGAATGCTCTGGCGGACCATTTCCGCTACCGCTGCTGCCCGAGCTTGAGTTGCCGCCGGCATTTGAGTGCTCTGGCGGGTCATCTCCATTCCCACCGGTGTTCGATTGTGACGGGGGACCGTTGCCATTCCCATTGCCGTTATTGCCGGCCCCTGAACTGTTTCCGCCCGCGTTCGAGTGCGCCGGAGGCCCATTTCCGTTGCCGCCTGCATTTGAGTGTGATGGCGGGCCACTATTGCCGCTGTTTCCGTTCCCATTGTTGCTGGCTCGGGCATTGGCGCTGACCGCATTGCCCTGGCCTGCGGAATTGGCATTGGCATTGGCATTGGCCCTTGCGTTGGCGTTGGGAATGGTACCGTTCCTTACCGCATCGAGGGCATCTTCTGCCGCCACGTCTCCCCGCAGCACCGCCTCGCGCGCCACCGCCGGCACCACATTGCCCTCGATCAGGTAGACCACCCGATCCGAGCCGGGTCCGCTCACATCCACCGGCGCCATCTGGCTGGCCTCGGCGGCCTGCCCAGGTGTCACATCCACCACCATGTCATGGGCACTGTCCTGCACCTGCACCACGCCGCGGTCCACGTCCACGCGTGCCTGTCCATTGCGATAGGTCACGGTGAACTGCGTGCCCTTGACCACGGCGGCCAGCACTGGCGTCTGCACAGAGAAATGCTGCACATTGCGCCGCTCGGCCTCGATGGTCACGCTGCCATGGAACTGCAGGACGCTGGTCATCTTCTGCCCGGCAGCATCGCGCACCTCCACCTCCGTATTGCCGGCGAGGGCGATGCGCTCCTGTCCGCGTACCAGTTCGACCCGACCAGTGCTGCCGGTGCGGATCTTGCGGCCGTCAGGCACGACGTCGCCACGCTCCAGCGCCGTCCAGTCCCCGTGTTCGAACTGCAGGACCTGACCGCGCAGTCGCTCCGCGGTCCAGTCCTGGGCCAAAACCGCCGTGCTGACAGAGGCCAACATCGCGGCTATTAGAATGGACTTGCCAAAATGCATTTCTGTTTCCCCCCACAGACTTCTGCCTGCATACGAGAGGTAACTTCGCGACTTATCCGGTTAATCGCTTCCTAATCCGCGCCCTAGACAGCAGTTTCACCAGTTCACGGCCGGACTTGGGGTTAATGCCCAGTTCCTAATTGGCCTCAATCCTCAGGGAACGTCTTTGTTTGCTTGAGCGGTCGGTCGATACCAGGTCATCTCAAAGCTCCGGCTTCCGAAACGGAGCGTCGTCAGTTCGACGCTGACGACCACTTGCGGAGCTGAAGCCCAACGCAGGTCTATTGTCGGAGCATTCGCTTCATGGGCGAGTTGCGGATTTCCGAGGCCGTTCGGGGAGAGGCCCAAGGGCTCTTTCGTCGCATCAGAATGCAGGTGACGTTCGAGGAGCTGGTGTGAAAGAGGACCGACAAGGCCATTGACGGATCGTCGGCTCAATCTAAATGGCCGCCAGGGCCCTGGCAGATGCAGAAGTTATTGCCCTCCGGGTCCGTCATCACCACATATCCTTTTTCTCTTCGCACATAATTTGCTCCGAGTACGGTGAAGCGCGTCATCTCCTCGTCCACATTTAGCGCTTCAACTTCGAGATGAAGCCGGTTTCGCTGTGGACGTGGCCCCTCGCGCAACTGAAAGCACAACCGAATCCCCGGTCCAATTATCATGACCGATGGATCAGTCTCGGGGGTGAGGCCGAGTGACGCCAGCCGAGCAATCTCTTCGTCGTCGTATGGCATAACAGAGTAGCCATCGAGAGCGTCAGCCCAGAACTTGGCCAGGCGCGATGGCACGTCGCTGTCTATGACCAGTTCCTTTAGGCGAGCCATTGTACCTTCCTCAAAAACGGAATCGCCGGGTCCGACCCGCGCCGGGAGCGAACCCCCAGATACTAGGCGGCTTGGGCGGCCGGACGATACCATGTAAGCTCAAAGCTCCGGCTTCCACAACATGGCGCGGTCAGTTTCGACTTAAGCTTGGCAATCTCGAAATTATAGCCGAGTGCCGCCACTAACGTCGGCAAATCCAGTTCCGCCTCAACCCCGCACGGCCTGGTCGCCTTCAGGCCCTGGTGGTGCCCCTCGCAGCGAATGAAGCCCCTCCATTTCTCGTGCATTGCCTTCCCCACGGTGGCTGGCATTTGTGGAGCCGGATTGTCGCGACGAATTTGGCAGCGGTCGACGTTGTAGTTGAGACTGTTCGGGCTGGGTGGGTTAAGAGCCCTGGAGCAACCCGCAAGCTTTGCGAGCAGGGTCATGGCTTCGGGAAGTGGCACCTCGCCCACTAGCTCTGCCAACCGGTCGGCCCGATATTTCCCCCTACGTCCGCATGGATCGCACTGGAAGCGAAGGGTCGTTGAGCCCATCTCCTTGAGGGTATCGGCGGGCATGGCTGGCTGTCGGTGTAGGTACAATGTTCCCTTTATGTTCCTTTTGAGCGCGGCCGAGTCAAGGCGTCTGGTGCCGCCCCACGTCAAAGTTGAACGAACGCCTCGCCCAAGGCTGGTACCTTGGGGCCGCGTGGTGACGAACGGCACGCCACTGGAGCGTTTGAAGCCTATCTTTGGGCGGTCCAAGCGAGTAATGAAGCTGTACTTGGTGGGAACCCATTGAATTCGATGAACCGGATCACAGCACTTTTAGCGGCATTCGCCGCCGTCCTGCTGCTAGCGATCCAACCGTCCCTTGCGCAAGCATCGGATCATTTTTCAATCCACCGTGCCGAACAGACACTCACCTCCGGTGAGGTAGCCTCCCCGTCGGCCATCGTTAGCCCGTGGATTTCGACAACATTAAAAACCCATCATTGCGATGATCTGCCGCCATCGCCTGCAACGGTCAGTCTGCGCGCCACTGATGGAACTGCAGTCTATGCGCCATTTCGAATTTTCAGCTCAAAGAAAGTCTCTTTGGGCTTCTGGCCATGTGCACCGCCTAGCCTAGGCGCCTGAAGTCCATCCTTTGATCTTCAAATCCCGCGCTCTTCAAAGAGTGCGGCAGACACGTGTGCACTAACATGTCCACTGAACCCAACGACACCCCGGCACGTCGCAGCACCGCCGCTGCCTTTGTTCACGCCATGCCAGCCATTACCCTAATTAGCGGGTATCTGTGGCTCGCCATCGGCGTTGCTTCCTGGGCCTTTGCTTCGGCCTTTTTCGGCGGCTCCACTGTCATAATAGCCACTTCCCTCGTCCTGCTGGCCCCTGGCGGCATCTACCTTACGAGCAGGCAGGTTAAGCTCGCAATTGACGCCGAGCGCTCCAGTGACAACTAAGAAGCTGCCGACTAAATGGTCCGCCGCCTCCCCGGCGGCGGATCGTTGGTGCACTGCAGTGTCCGGTGAAGTCCGCGCCGCCGTCTTTCGTGGTGTGACCCATTCGCCGCGTGATGTGGGGCAGCCGGCTTCTTGATGGGCGGATTGACTGCCTGCACCAACCAGCGTGGAACCAGCGCTGTGCTCGCTTTGGCAACCGGGCCTTTACCATGCTGTTTGAAGTCCTGGCCTGGGCGCGGTATGACCTCTCATATCAACCGCTGTGGAACAATGGCGCCCATCAAGCACCCTTTCGCTGAGAACAAGATCAAGGATACCAAGCTTGACCCCTCGGCTCAGGCCCTGACCCTATCGGATATCCGCGCCCCTGACGCCCCTCTCGTCTACGTGAATCAAGGGTTCGAGAAGATGACGGGCTATCGGCGCAAAGACGCGATAGGGCAGAATTGTCGCTTTCTTCAAGGTCCCGACACCAGCCCCGATGCGGTAGCGCAAATGAGGGCGGCAATAGAACATGGCGAATCTCTGCTCATCGACGTGCTCAATTACCGCCAGAACGGCACCCCGTTCTGGAACCGGCTTTCTTTGGCGCCGGTCGCAGATTCGTCCGGGAGAGTAACGCATTATATCGGCATCCAGAGCGACATCACGAAGATGCGCCTTCTGCAGGACCGACTTCACTCCATTGCGCTGGCGTTGGCGGTTGAGGACAAGTTCGTCCTGGACTGACTGCCGCGTCTACTGGGTGACAAACGGCACCATCAACATGGTCCGTCTCTACAGCGAGTCCTCTTATCCGCAGACGTGATCAGATGCTTAGGCGAAACCTGTCATAGTTAAACGACACGACGCAGCTCAGGTGCGATGGTGCGGCAATCGCCGACCCATCTGTGGCATCGGCGATGACAGTCAAAATGCCCCCAAGAGGTTTAAGCTGCCGCCACGAAACCCATAGAGGTGGCGTATGTCAGCCAATTTCCATGCATTGTTTTTCTGCCCTTTTTGTCACCAGACGAACTGCATCGGCGCGGCAAATCTCCCCAGCGGAACGGCCTTGAACTGTTCCCGTTGCGGTCGGTTGTTGGCAAAGTGGATAGCCGAAGCTAACGATGGTCAATTCTTGCCGGTCGCCAGCGCGACCAGAGGGGCTGGATCAGCGGTCACAGACTACCTCGACCCTTAGCGAGAGTTATCGATGGGTCGCACCGGCGAGCAGAGCCGTCCTTCACCTTTGCTATCAGGCGCTCGTAGGCCACGATGAGCCTGCCAATCTCACGAGCACGTTTTGGGTGTTGAGTGCCAAGCCTGACAAGGTGCCTGGCTTCTTCCGCGAGTACCTTGATTGCGTCGTCCGGGCGCTCGGATATGCTACTCATCCATCCCCATGCGCGGAGGAGCTTCAGCGACTGCTGCAGTCGCTCCTCAATTTCCGTCATTTTGGCCACGATGGCGCCCCAGCCCTGTACGGCGTAGCTGTAAGAGGTCGAAGTGGCCATCCGGTTACAAAGAACGATACAATCGCGGTCGATGCCGCTCCAGCTGGTACCGGGGCAAGGCGCGCAGCATGCTGGTTTTGGCGGGCCAACCCTTCACAACTGCCGGTCAGCTTCATTGATGAGCTGGGAGATAGCCGTCACTACCTGAGCAGTCGCAAACGGTTTGTGGATCATGTGACTGTTCGGGACGCCATTTGCGGCCCAGTCCGACGCGCTATCGCCGCTCATGTAGACCACCGCAATCTGGGGGTTCAACTCGCGCACCCGATGGGCGATATGCCAACCGTCAGGACCTGCGCCAACTCTGATATCGGTGATAATTCCGCGTATGGAGCCGAAAAGCTCTTCTGCCAGCTTGAGACCTTCATGCCCGTTGTTTGCCGTCACGACACTGTAGCCAGCATCGCGAAGCGCATCCTCTAGTTCAAGAACGACTAGAACCTCATCTTCCACGACGAGGACCGTAATGTTGTCCAAAATGTGCTCCCCAGGCAGTCACATGAACAAGCCCCCCAAGGGTACTCGGTTCCATTCAAGTGCCAATTTATTGAGCAAATGGGCGCGTGAAGAACTGCGGCATTGCCGTCGCGGCTAGCTGATGCGACGGATTGCGGGGGGTCTTCGGGCCGCCCTTTCACTGGCGCGACCAGCGGCGGCCTTCAATGCGGCCATCACATCTCCAACCTACTTGCAACTAGCGGTGCCCCGGATCTGTTCGGTCCTTACGATTGGGTGGTTGGAGCGTAGCGGATGGCGTGGTTCTTTTTCGAGGTCCAGCGAGCGGGAGAGGACCCCGTCCCCGACCTCATCGGCGGTGAATTCGATACAATCGAGCGTGCCCGGCAAGAAGCGAGCAATGCGCTCTATGAAATGGCGATGGACGTCAAGCCCGGCTCCGGACCGACGAGCATCCAAATCACCGTGAAGAACGAGCTGGGCCAAATCGTCGCCCGGCGCACCGCCCGATTTGAATCGGAAGACATCGAGCCTTAGTGGGGCCTCCGCGCCTGCGCCCTCTGCTTCTGCTCGGCAGCGGGTCTCGACGTGGCCCGTCCTTAGCGCTCCAGAGCGTTATTGGCTCGGCCCACGAAAGTGAGGGTGAATTAGTAGGCGGTCGGCGCAGACTTTTCGCATGCCTGCTCCGACCGCCAGCCCCAAGTGGACGCAAGAGGCCCAACAAAAAAACCACGTCGGCCCCTTCGGTTCGTAGACGCCGGTCAACCTGGCGGCGCAATGCCGGATTGTAAAAGCATGTCAGCGCTAGTGCCTTATAGTCTGGGCCGACAGGCACCATTTGAGTATTAGTACGCAATGAGCTGGCCTCGATTGGGCCTCGCCCTTCGGCGCTCGGCGTCCACTGGAGAATCCAGTGTTTAGCTTCCGAAAGGGAGAGCCCAAGGGCTCGGCCCTACACAAGACTCTCTTGCGCTCAGGCGCGGAGCGCGAATGGCCGAACCTAAGTCCCGCCGACCTGACGCCCGTCAAGACGGAAGGGCAGCTTAGTGAACTGGTTAGCGAACGAACGGGCAGAACTATCGAGGAAGCGGCCGTAGAGGTCCGGCGCTGGATGCAGCGCCAGAATATGCGCCCTGACGTTGGAACCGGCTTCCTGGCACGCCGCCCAATTTCCAGATGGGAGAATGAAGGCGGTGCGATAGGTGGGTTCGTTGACAAGTCCCCGACCTAATTGATCAGGGACTACGAAAACCGCTAAAATACTAGTTGGACCGGTAAGCATCCTGTCAGGTCGAGTCAGATAGTCCTGCACCAGAGCGCAGCCCTGAGTCCGGCACGGGATGGTCCCACCCCGGTTAAGGGCCAGGGCTGCGCTCAATCCGAATTATTTGCGGAACCGGATCGCACAGCGCACGTTCACTGGCTGCGTGATGAATATTGCCCCCAAGATTCACACGCTGCCTTGGCGGCCCCCGTCGCTGAGGCACTATCCCTCAATACCCCATGGCCCCGGCAGCTTTCGCTGCTGGGGTTGTCGCTTGCCTAGCCGCATTGGGCATGATGTTCTGTCGGTATGAGAACCGCAATTACCAGACCTGCCATCGCCGCTGCATTTTTGGCTCTTACCCTTACTCCTGGCAGCGCCCAGCAAGGCGACTGCAACATCAAGGGCAATGTCAGCACCCAGGGCGAGCGCATCTACCACGTGCCGGGGCAGAAATACTACGACGACACCCGGATCAGCCGATCACATGGCGAACGGTGGTTTTGCTCGGAGGAGGAAGCTCGAGCGGCGGGATGGCGAAGGTCAAAGGTCTGACGGTTGAACCAGCGGAGACTTTGCCATGAACCTGAATACCCTTTGCGACGCAGTAGGGGCCAGAAAGCTCGTCAAGTTCCGCTACAGGCAGGAGTTAGGCGAGAGAACTTTTGCACCATACATAGTCTACCGGACCAGCGCACGGCATGAACATGTGTCAGGGTACTTAATGGTCCACCCGCAAAAGCCATTGATCGAGCCGGTCTGGGTCACCGTGCCGACGACCGCTTGCCCGCCTGGATAGACATGGACATGCTGGTGCTCGACCACGACGCGCTGCTCGTTCTTGCTGCGGAACTTCTTGAGCGTTTCCATTTGGGTGGTGAAGGTGCGGGCCAGCTTGTTGTCGACCTGCTGGAAATTGGTCCCACTTCCTCTCCCCCGCACCCACTTTGACCCGTTCGTTTCCAGGGTAGTGGGCGTGGATCGTCTCAAGAGGCAGCGACACGGCCAAAGGATCTCCCGGTGGGATGATGGGCCGTCAAGCCTTATGAAATATCGTCAGGCCCCTGACTATTCAGCCGCTTTTGCGGTCCCGTCGCCCATAATGTCGGCGTAGCCGATCTTGCGCAATTGCTGAACGAACCCGTCGCGGATGTCATCGCGTCCGAGCGCATAGACGACATTGGCGGTCAGAAAGCCGATCTTGGAGCCGCAGTCGAAGCTCTCGCCGCGATATTTGACGCCCGTGAAGGTCTGGGACTTGATCAGGGTCTGCATGGCATCGGTCAGCTGGATTTCCCCGCCCGCGCCCTTGGGCTGGTCGGCCAGCAGGGTGAAGATCTGTGGCTGGAGGATGTAGCGACCCGAAATGATCAGGTTGGACGGCGCGTCCTCGGGCCTGGGCTTTTCCACCATGCCGGTCACCTCAAAGCCACCGTCCGGGCCCTCGCCGCGGGCGATCACGCCATAGGAGGAAACTTCGTTTTCCGGCACCTGCTCGACCGCGATGACATTGCCGCCGGTCTCCTGATAGGCATTCATCATCTGCTTGAGCACGCCTGGCTCTCCCCTGAACAGCATGTCGGGCAGCAGCAGCGCAAAGGGCTCGCTGCCCACGATGTGGCGGGCGCACCAGACCGCATGGCCCAGGCCAAGCGGCTCCTGCTGACGGGTGAAGCTGGTGCGGCCTGCCGAGGGCAGATCCTTGCGCAGTTCGTCCAGCGCGGCGGTCTTGCCGCGGCTCTCGAGCGTGGTTTCGAGCTCGAACTGACGGTCGAAGTGGTCTTCGATCACGCCCTTGTTGCGGCCGGTGACAAAGACGAAGTGCTCGATACCGGCTTCGCGCGCTTCGTCCACCGCGTACTGGATCAGCGGCCGATCGACCACGGTCAGCATTTCCTTGGGCATGGCCTTGGTTGCCGGCAGGAACCGGGTCCCAAGTCCGGCAACCGGGAATACGGCAGTACTGACTGGCTTAGGAAAGGTTATCTCCCACTTGTTGCCAGCGGAGATTACTGCAGCGCGGAAAAGTGTTGAGCGGGAAAGTATAGAATTCTGGAAATTCGGTTAATCGCGTGGGAAAGGTCTCCAGCATTGCAAGTCTATCCGTCAAATTAGGGGGAGCCTGGGCTGTCAAATCCGCCTGGACTCCCCACGATACCCGGGGTGCGAGAGGGTGCCTGGCCCCAAGCGTTGTGTTGGCCGAACGGACAACGTCCAAACTGGCGATGTCTGTTGGGATGCAACTTGTAGACGGTGCGAAGAGGCAGGTTGGCGTACCTGCGGCCTCTTTGCCGGGGGATGAGTGCAAAGGTGCGCTCTCGATCGCATCGCCCGGGGGCCATTTGAAGACACCGCTCTGGTGAGAGCCGGCCCCCGCGCGCCCGTACGACGTCCTTCGTCGCCGCTCTCCCTTAACCCTCTTATTATACAATATGCGTTTTTGTGCGCGCCCCGTCGGCGGTCGCCGCGAGTACGCCGCGAGGCGCTTCTATCCCTCTCGTTTCACTTTTCTGCCGTATCGCCTCCATGAGCGGTCATTCGGGCTCGCGCGGGTCCTCGAAGTCGACTCCATCCCAGTCAAGTTCGCCATCATCCGCGAAATCGACATCGTCCGGCGTGGGCGGCTCCATGTCCGGGTCATCCTCAGGCCGGTCGTGCAGCCCGTCCCCAGCCAGGGTGGCGAAGGCGGCCGCCTCCGCCGCGAGATCGGCATCAAGCGCGTCGATATTCGCCCAATCATCCCATCCCGGCTCCCTCTGGCTGTAGCGCCATTGGTCGAGCCGCTGCGCCAGGCCCGCCTCATCCCTAGACGCATCGCGCTCTGGCACCGTCCAGTCCAGGTCCCCCGGAGAGGTGGCGAAGAACCGGATCATGCCGGCAATGGCCGCCGGCGCGGTTACGAGTCCGCCCTCGGCATCGAGGGCAAAGCGCGGCCAATTGGGCGGAATCGGGGCATGGTTCCGTCCAGAAGGGGCGTGGGCGATGGCAGATCTGGGCGGGGCAGCTCCGGGCGGGGCGGGTGCCGGCGCAGGACCAGCGGCCGGGACAGTGCCAACGAAACGATCGCTCCAGCGCAGGACCCGGACATGGTGGGCAACAAGATCGAGCAGCGGCAGGCGCGGCCAGTCGCTATCGATCCGGCGAATGAGGACGATTTTGGAGTTCCCGGCAATGGCCGCCAAGAGGGCGAGGGACAGGTCCCTGGCGGTGAGGGCATCGGCGTCGTCGATGATGATCGTCGCCTGCGAAACCATTCGCGTGCGGAGCGCTTCGATATCCCGCACCACCGCCCTGGGGGGCGGGTGTCCCGCCGCATGAGCGATGACCACCGGGGCGAGCCCGGCCGCTTGAGCTGTTCCTGAGATATCGGCCACCAGCAGCCCGGCGGCGCCGGTGGCCTCGATAAGGCTGAGATCGGCATCTTCAAAGAGCGCGGCCAGCACGGTCCGTGTCTCGTCCGAGAAGCCTTCGCCAATATGGGGCGCCACCTGCCGGCTGCAGGACGCGCGTGCGGCCAGCATAAGCGACCGTCCGAAGGCCGCCAGCTCGGTTTGAACGAGGTTGACGCTGGCGAACCACGCAATTTCTGAGCCCTCCACGTCGAGCGCGACGCATTGGCCGAGCCCGATGCAAGCCTGGGTCATTTCGGCGGAAAGCTCAGGGTGCAGGTGACGCGAAAAGAATGCCTCGAGCTCACCACGGGTAAATGGGGCCTCAAAACACGCAAGGGCGTCGTCGATGGAGAGGGCGATCGCGGCGTTTTCGTCTTCGCGCGCCGGGTTGACGAGGAGGGCGCGGCCATTGATCTGCGGAGTGGTGCGGCGTGCGCGCTGGCGCCATCGCCGCACCGCCCGCAGCGGCGCGGGATCGAGGGTAACAGGCGGGTTGGGGGTGACGCGCAGATCAAGGCCTTCTGCCGCAAAGAAACGGTTCTGAAAATCGCCCCACAGCTTGCCCCAGTGCCGGCCATAGGTCCTGCCGCTCCGGGTGACTGGATCGAGGGCCGTATAGCGCCGCCGCGCCAGTCCGTCCGGGGTGAGCTGCCTGGGAGCAACAAGGATGTGGCAATGAAGATTGGCGCTGGCTGTGGCAATGGACCGGCCGAAGCTGTCGTCATCGGGCCCGAGAGCGTCCTCCAACGCTGCGTCCTCACCCTGGCCCGCATGCGGGCGGTGCACGGCCAGGGTGGCCGCCAATTGGTGTCTCTCAACAATGATCTCGTGCGCGAAAGCTTGGGCCAAGCGGCAACTGTGCTCCAGCGGGAGCTCTGCCGGCATGGGTAGGGAAAGGACCAGTTCGAAGCCAAGCGCGGCGTCGGCGCGCTTTGAAGCCGCCTCGATCGCCTCCCATAGGTCCACTGCGTCCATCTCCGCGCATCCCTTGGGCACCAGGGTCAGCGCGGCGACAAGGTCGGGCCGGTCCGCATGGTCAAAAACCTGTCCCGTTCTGGCGGAAAGGAGCCTCCGGCGGGTGATATAGGCGAGACGCTGGACGCTCGAATGCCCGCGGGAGCGCTGCAGCGGCATCGATCTCGCAAACCCAATGGCCAATCCCGGCGTCCTTGCTGAAAGTTTTCGCCCTCGGGCCAATGCGGTTGGCCTCCTGGCAAGGCACAATAGTCAAAATCTTGCTCCGGAACAAAAATTTCTGGTTTCGGGGGCGCGTGCCTTGCCAGGGTCGGCGGCATTTTGGGGCCAGAACCGGTGGCGAAGTGCGCCGCCGGGCAGGACCTCAACCCCCGGAAGGACAGCAATGGGCCAGAAGAAAATAATTCCAGGCGACATCCACGCCCAGACCATCGCGCTGGTCGACATGACGCGCCAGCTCAGCCGCAAGAGGCTCGCCGGTGGTCAGACGCCGGCGGACCGGAACGCGGCGCTCGCCCAGCAGGCGGCCCGCGTGGATCTCGCGGCGGCGCGCAACAGCGTTGCCATTGCCGGGACCCTGACCGCGATCGCCGGCCAGGTTGGCTTCGAGAGCTGCACGCTGGACGTGGTCGCGCTGCGCGGTGCGCTGCTTACGGTGATGGACAATGCGGCCGACGCGGAAAAGGTGGCGGAATATCGCCAGCGCGACGCCGAATTTCAGGCCAGCAAGCGCCGCATGGTGCAGGGCGTCCGCGGCCTTGTTGCCGCGTCGCGCCCGGGTGCGGAGCTGACCAAAGCCGCCAGGGCGCTGGGGCTGCGCCGCGATCTGCTCGCGGGCGGTCTGATCGGTCGGGCCAGCCCCGAGGCCTTTGCCGCGCTCGGACGCGACCACAACTGCACCGTGAGCGTCACCGTACAGGGGGAGCTCGTGCAGCTCGTGAACAAGGGCGTGGTGGACGAGGATGTGCTCGGCCTGATCGGCGGGCAGGCCCAGGACAATCCCGAGCTGCCGCTGGCGCCGATGAGCGAAGGGAGGGGGGGCAGAGGGCTGCGCGGCAAGCCAGCGAGCTCGTGACCGAAGAGATGGAGGAGCAGGGCGGCACGAGCGGCACGCAGATCCTGGTGCAGCCCCGCATCGGCTCGAGCCTGCGCCGCCCCATCTCCGCCACCGAAACGCGCGTGGTCGCCGAGGACGAGGACAGCGAGAACTAGAAAGAAGACCAAACAAGCGTGAGCAGCCGGGCGGGATATGCATCCCGCCCGGCCTGTTTTTCGGGTCTTCTGTAACTGGTCAGTTGCCGATCTTGTTTGAGCTAGGCGCTCCAGGCGCGCACCCTGGTGCAGCGCTGAACGATGTCCTCGACTGCCAGCGCCAGCAGCGCGCTGTCGGCCTCGGTTCCTTTCACTTCCGCCAGCAGTCTCTCGGCAGCCGGGATCATGCGCTCCGCCATATCCTGCAGTTGCCGAAGCACGAAGCGAGGACGGAAGTCGGTCTCTCTGGCGAACGCTTCCCAGTGCTCCGGCGTCAACGTGAGCGGATCACGATTGCCTCCGACGAACATTGCCAACCGCGGATGCTGCTCCTTGAAGAAGGACCGAAAGGCCGCGGCATTGTTCACGTCATAGAGCGGGCTGAGCTCAATGCGGTCGAGCCGATAGACCAGAGAGTAGTTCTTGGCATGGGCATCCGGGTTGCCAATAAGGAACTGGAAGGTCGCGCGATCGAGAAGTTGCGTGCGGGCCGCGACGACGTCGGTGACCTTCTTCATCAACTCAAAGCTTTCCTGCCACCCCGGACCGCCATCCTTTTCGTACTTCTGCCGTGGAAACCGCCCGAGCGCCTGACAGAAATCCTCCTGATGCAGTCGACGGAAAACCCCTTGCCCATTCACGCCGACGCGGTCGTACCGCCGAATGACCATATAGGGCCTCTCCTTGACCACGCGGATGGTCGAGAATGGCACTGGGATGCCCACAGCGGCAGCCACCCGCAGGCAGAAGTGCTCAACGCGGATCGAATCCGGCAGACCGTCGATGTCCACCTTTAGAATGTGAGTGCTTGGCGTGCGCCCTCTCGGCAGCGCAATCCTGCGGTCAACGACGCCGACCCCCGCCTTGTGATGGACGCCGGCAAGCGAGAGCCGCAGCTCGCCTTCGGCGTCGATGAACAGCGGCCGCCGCGGCAAGGCCTCGATATATCGAGCGAGCCGATCATCGTCCAGCACGTCCCATTTTGTCTCGACATTCTCGTCGGCGATCACCTCGTCGTCGAGCGGCATAACGGTGACCGCGCCCGGGCAATCGCGGCCAAGCTGGTAGAGCAGCGAGTAGTCATCGGTGGCATCGACCTGCAGATAGCGCGCCAGAGCCTCGCGCGTCTGTTTCGAATCCGGCAGCAGCCCACCGAAGAACGGACCGGCGAGATTGTGATCGCATGGATTTGGCGAGAGAGGGAGCGACAAAGACAGCGGATGATGTGGCAATTGCGTACGCTCGAGCCAGCCCTGCTCGTAGCGAAAGGACAAGTTGCCGTCCCTGGCAACGTCGAGGACACCAACAGGAAGACCGTAGAGGCGGATGGATGCGGGCATCAGAATTCGGAACCAGCGTCTGTCGGTTCGCTCGCCGAAATTGTCGCTGGCGAGAACGCGATCGTCACGCCCAGCAACACCAGCACCTTGAGCACGATCGAGATAGGCGGATCGACGCGGCCGCGCTCGAAATCGCTGACCCACTTTTGCGAGGTCGCCGTAAGGTCAGCGAGCTGAGCTTGGGTGAGCCCGCGACGCCTGCGCTCCTCCCGCAAAAAGCGGCGAACCTCGTCGATACTTCGAATGTCCATCAGTCGCATCCTATTACCGCTCAGTGATATGAGAAGCTATAGCATGCAAATATCACCGAGTGGTGAAATTTCAAGGGAAATTGCCGAAAAATAACCGTTCGGTGAAATGTTCGCATCAGCCGGGCAACGAACGTGGCTGAGCAAATCGGCCGATGTGCTCTTGATCCAGATGTTCGTTTACGCCGGCTACGCCCGGGCCTACGAGGGGCGCCCTTCTGAAAGCGCGGACAGCGGCCACGGGCCGACAAGCTTGGGCATCAAGTTTTGAACTCAGGCGCCGCGGCATCCATGCCCAAGGCCCAGGCACGGTCTCGGCAGTTTTCCACTCGCTTGAAGCGAGCGATCACAAGCACCAAGCTAGATTTGGCTTGCAGCGTAGCGTCGCTCCAGGCCATCGCAGGGGATCAAGTCGTTGTCGGATATTCGTAGGGTGGCCATGCCGCTGGCGGGGACCCTGACATGGCCGCTCTCCAGGCTGATCGTGGCGCCGGTGCCGGAGAGGTCCAGCGCCCGCGCTATGAGGCTGCTGCCGTCCTCCGCGCCCTTGAGCGTCGTGATCATGCCGCCTTGCGCCGTTAGTGACAGCCATTGGCCAGCGTGCCTCCCCGTGCCGCCGCGGCTCACATGCGGGGTGGTGACGACCGGCTTGTTGAGGCGCTCGGCGAGAACAGCCGCGTCCTGGCGCGACAGGCCCGGGGCCGCCCGCAGCAGGATGGTAAAGACCTGTTCGCCCTGGTCCATGTAGCGATAGCGCGCGCCCGCCTCGACCGGGATCGGATCGTGATGGGCAAAGATCGGCGCGCGGACAGCGGTGAGATAGAGCGTGCCACCCTGCGCCGCGTAAGAGTATTTCGCGTCATTGACCAGCACGACCTCGTGCCCTTCGGCTGCGACGCGCACCCAGCGCTGGCCGGGCACTTCCCGGCCGCTGTCGGGCCGGCTGTCCCAGCCGCCCGCCACTTCGTACTCGAAGTTCTTGCCGGCCAGCGGATAGGCGAGGCGCAGAAGCTTGTGCTGTTCGTGCCAGTCGAGCGCCACCCGCAATTCGACGGGCTGGGCCGCGTCAACCGGCAGCATGATCGAGGTGACGAGACGCGAAGCGCCATGGCTTGCCGTGACCTCGATGGTCAAGCGCACCGGCCCGTCTTCGACCAGTTTCACGCCCTCGAGGCGCAGCGCCGCTCCCTCGAGGCCAAAGCACTCGGTGCCATGGGTCCAGGTGTCGCTCCGATCATCGACGACAATTCCGGCGTGACCGGGCGCAGTGAAAATTCTGATACCGCTGTGGCGATTGACGAGGCTCACGATGGCCCCGGTCTCGGGCGAGAGCGTCAGTGCATAACCGGCGGTTTCGAAGCTGAGTGACCCGGCATGGGGCTGGCCGAAACTGACGCGCGGCGCCTTTTCCCCAGCTTGGGCGGCAGCAAAGCGCAGCACGCGATAGCCAAAGGCAGGCACGTCGAGCGGGAAGACGAGGCGCTGCAGGCCCGTCGTCTTGCCGGCTGGATCGACATACTGAAAGGGCACGGGCTTTCCAGTTTCGTCTAGCAGGAGGCGCGGGGTCAGCGTGTCCTTGTCCACCCAGGGCTCGGCCTCGACAAGACCGCTTGAGGTGACGCCGGATAAATTCATCACGACGAAGGTGGCGTCAGTCGGATCGACCGGCGGGGCAATGGTGCCGTCGAGCCGGCGCACCGCGGCATTGAGCAACTCCTCCGCGCCGGCAATGACACCGGCCAGTTCCCGCTCGCTGTCGATACAGGCCGCCTCGATACTGGTGCCGCCCAGCGTGTCGTGGAACTGGTTGAACAGCAGCACCTGCCAGAGCGCGGCGAAGCGTTCGCGCGGATAGACGGCGCCGGTCGCCCTGTAGGCGAGGGCCGAGGCGGTCTCGGCCTGTTCGAGCAGGCTCTCGGCCTTGCGATTCAGCGCCTTGAGGGACGAGGCCACCGCATAGCAGCCGATGGCGTGAAATTGCAGTTCGCTCTCGACCACCGGCAGGTCGTCGGTCTCGATCTCGCGGAAGAAGCGCTCCGGATCGGAATAGGCAAGGTTCTCGCCGCGCGCGATGCGCATCTCGATCTCGTCGATATTCTCGATGGTCGGCGCTCCGCCGTGATTGCCCACGCCGTAAAAGGCCATGAATGGATGCCCGTACCTGTCGATATGGGCGTAGTGCTGGTCGATCTTTTGCGGCAGCGGCGTCGAGCGCTTGGAGGTGTTGTAGGCATCCTGGATGCGGAAAGCCGGCAGGGACGATCCGTCCGGCGATTTCCAGATGAAGAGCTCGCCTGGCAGGTCCATTTCATGCGGGCCGGGGCGCATGAAGGTGTAGCTGGTGAATCCGGTATGCCGGAGCAGCATCGGGAAAGTGCCCGGATGCCCGAAGCTGTCGACATTATAACCGGTGGTCGGCTCCACCCCGAATTTCTCCATGAAATAGCCCTTGCCGTAGAGGGCCTGACGGATGACGCTTTCGCCACTGGGGATATTGCAATCAGGCTGGATCCACCAGCCATTGACGATGATCCAGCGGCCCTCGGCCACATAGTGTTTGATCTCGGCAAACAGCGCCGGCTCCAGTTCCTCGATCCAGCGATAGATATGCGCCTCGCCCTTGGTGAAGACGAAGCCTTTGCCCTCGCGCAGCCGGTCCACGGCGGCCCAGCAGGTGCCGATGGCTTCCGCGCACCCTTCCTGCCAGCGCCAGAGCCAGACGGGGTCGAGATGGGCATTGCCGATCATGTGGAGCAGGGGACGCTGTGCTTGTGCCATTTATGGTCTCGTTTCAGAGCGAAAGGGTAATGGTGTAGCGGCCGGAGCCGAGGGTGAAGCTGGCGCCGGGAACGGGCAGGGGCCTGTCGCCCGCTATGAGCGTGAGCACCGGCCGGGGCAAGGCGATACGGCCCGCGCAATTGGGCGGGATGGAGAAGGTCCAGGTGACGAGGCTACCCTCTATGCGCCAGGTGCTTTCGACCCTTCCGGTGGGCGCGTCGTAATGCGCCTCGAGCCAGCCCAGTCGGGGATCGAACAGCGGCCGCATGGCAATGGTCGAATAGCCCGGATCGGTCTCGTCCCAATCGATGCCGGCAACGCGGGCATAGAGCCACTCGCCCACCGCGCCATAGGCATAATGATTGAACGAGTTCATGTTGACGCTCTGGAAGCCCTTGTCTTGGGTCCAGCCATCCCAGCGTTCCCAGATGGTGGTGGCCCCCTGCGCAATGGAAAAGCCCCAGCTGGGATAGCTCTGGTTGAGCAGCAGGTCATAGGCCCGTTCCGGCGCGCCGATATCGCTCAGTACCGGGCAGAGATGCTTCACGCCCAGGAACCCGGTCTGTAGATGCCCGTTCGCCTCTTCGAGCTTGCGCAGCAGGTGCCCCGCAGCCTTGGCATGCAGGTCGGTTGGGAGCACGGCGAAATCGAGCGCCAGCAGATAGGCGGTCTGGGTGTCGCCTGTGATGCGGCCATCATCGTCGACAAAGGCTTTTATGAAGGCCTGCCGCACCGCGCGCGCCTGATCCTCATAGTAGCGGGCCAATTCGCTGCGTGCGACCACGGCGGAAAGCTTGGCCATCAAATCGGCTACATGCACCCAATAGGCGGTGGCCACCATGGTGCGGTCCGAGGCCGGGCCGACGCTCAGCCAGTCGCCGTAATTGTTGTAGACGGCGTTGACCCGCAGGTGATCGGGATTGGCGTCGGCAATGTGCCTCAGCCAGGCCACCAGCCGGTCGAAGTGCCTTTCGACCAGCGCCCTGTCGCCATAGCGCAGCCAATGCTGCCAGGCGAGAATGACGGGCGCATCACCCCAGCCGGGAGCACCGGGTTGGGCCGACTGGCGATAGGGGTTGAGCGGGCGCGAGGGGGCAATATCGGTAAAGGCGCCGTCGGGCAACTGGGCCTCGGCAATGTCCTCGAACCATTTTTCGAGAAAGGCCGAGACGTCCATGCCATAGCCCGCGGTCTTCCAAAACACTTGCGCATCGGCACTCCAACCCAGCCGCTCGTCGCGTTGCGGACAATCGGTGGGCACGGAAAGGAAATTGTCGCGCTGGCTCCATTCGATATTGGCGATCAACTTGTTGACCATATCCGAACCGGTCCGCAGCGACCCGGCGATGTTCAGGTCATTGTGGATGGCAATGCCGGTCAGCGTCACATCGTCGGGCGAGACGCCATCGGGCAAGGTCAGTTCAACGAACTGGAAGCCATGGAAGGTAAAGCGTGGCTTGAACCTTTCGCAGCCATGGCCCCTGGCGATATAGTGGTCCACGGCCACGGCATGGCGCAGATTGGCGACATAGAGTTCACCCTGGGCGTCGAGCATTTCGCCATGGCGCAGGGTGAAACGGTCGCCTGATCTGGCCTGAACCTCAAGCTGGACATAACCAGCAATGTTCTGGCCCAGGTCATGGACATGACCGCCGGTTCTTGCCCGATGCAGAAAGCGCGCCGGGAAGCGCACGGTCTCGCGCACTTGCGGGGCGCGGGCGGCTTCGAGGCGCGGCGCGCGCGGCTCGGGCGTGAACACCTCCACCGGTTGCCAACGCGCATCGTCAAAGCCCGGTTGGGCCCAGCCCGGCATCTCCAGCTGCGCGTCATAGAGCTCGCCCATGAGAAAATCGCTGTAGCAGACCGGACCCTGTACGGTGCGCCAATCTGCGTCGCTCAGGATGCGCTCGATCCGCCCGTCGGCATATTCGAGATGCAATTGGCAGAGGAGGGCTGGCCGCCCGCCATAATGATTGCCGGCGCGACGCTGATTGTGCCCGACCCGGCCCGAATACCAACCTTCGCCAAGGAGCGCGCCCAGGGCATTGGCGCCCGAACGCACCAGATCGGTCACGTCGTATGATTGATACTCCACCCGCTGGTGATAATCGGTCCAGCCCGGCGCCATCACCGCATCGCCGACGCGGGCGCCGTTGAGATAGAGCTCATAGAGTCCCAGCGCCGTCACATAAGCTGTGGCGCGCACGGGTTTATCAGGCGTGGAAAAATCACGCCGGAAATGGTCGGCAGGGCGGGCCTGCCAGCGATTGTCATAGGGATTGTCGGCCGGCGCCTCCCGCCCGGCGGGAAGCACGAAATAGCGGGCAATCCAGTCGGCCTGCCAGTCGCTCTGCTGCATCAGCCCGGTGAACAAGTGTCCAGCTTCGGCCCAGTCCGAGGGCGTGCCGGCCTCGTCCCAGACCATCACGGTCCAGTCCAGGGCCTGGTCCGACACCAGCGCGGGTCCGGCATACTCGACCTGCCGGGTCTGTGCGGACATGACCTTGCCGCTGTCCCACAGCATTGCCTCCCCCGCACGCACCATCAGCCGATAGGCGGTCTGGCTTCGCTCATGGCCTTCCCCTTCCAGCGCCCAGTCGAAACGCGGGTGGGGGCGGTTGAGGCCCATGGGGGCGGTCTGGTGCTCGCAGCGGAGCGCGACGGGACGCAAGGCAGTCACCTTTATACTCGCTAAGAGGGCGGCGGATGGGGCGCTAGAGGGCCAGCGCCCGTTCCCGCGCATTGCGGATATGGGCTTCCATGGCCGCGGCCGCCTTGTTACGGTCGCGTTCCAGAATGGCCTCGATAATGGCCAGGTGATCGCCAAAGGCCGCCGGCAGGGTCGTGGCGCTCAGCGTGATACGGTCGAGCTTGATCAACCGCACCCGGATCGAGTTCACGTCATAGGCCTGCACCAACAGCTCGTTCTCGGTGAAGCCGATGAGCATTTCATGGAAACGCGAATCCACGTCCTGGCTTTCCTCGAAGAATGCGGTGCTGCGCTCGACCTTGAGCCGTTCGAGAATTTCCAGGTGCAGCCGCTTCTGCTCTTCGATCATTTCGTCCGGCATGCGGTCAACGGCGTAGAGCGTAGCCTCGCGCTCGAAAGCCATCCGCATCTGGTAGGCGTCGCGGATCATGGGCAGGTCGATGGTGGTGATCTGGATGCCGCGCTGCGGCATCACATTGAGCAAGCCCTCGGCCTCCAGGCGCGGCAGCAATTCCCGCAATGCGCCGATGGACAGATCCAGCGTCTGCACCAGTTCGCGCTGAGACACCACCTGGCCCGGGCGCAGCCGCCCGGCGAGCAATTCCTGCTGGAAGCGCTCATAGGCCGCCTTCTTCACCGAGGCCGGTGCGGTGCCCAATGGTTCGGCTATGCTGGACGAACGGGCCATACTCCCCTCCATGGATCGGATGATCAGGCGGCGGTCCGCACCGCAAACCCGGTGCCCTCGATGGCATCAAAGACCACACTGGCTCGTTCCGGCGCCAGCGCCATCAGTGGCGGCATAGCACGGGCCCATTCCTTGTCCTTGTAGAATGCGGCAAGCACGGCCTTGAGGGCAAGCAGCGCGCCATTGCCATCCACTGCTTCGATGCGGGTGGCGGCATTGGCCTTGAGCGGGGCCGAGCCTTCGGCACCGGGCGCCTCGTAGAGCGCGCGCAGATCCTTGCTGAACACGTTGGGCATGCCGCCGATCATGCCGGCGCCGCCCCGTGCCAGAAGACTGGGCAGGACGCGGTCATCGCCGGTAAAGATCGACAGCTGCGGAAAGCCCTCGGCCAGTTCCACGCCGCTTTCCAGCTTCCCGGTGGAATCCTTGATGCCCACGATCCGGTCGCCAAACCGCGCGATCAGCTTGCGGACCAGGCTCGGCGTGAAGGTGATGCGCGAGAATTGCGGGATATTGTAGAGGAGGATGTCGAGATCGGGATGGCCCGCCCGCTCCAGCGCCCTCTCGAAAAAGGCGACGATGCCCTCCTCGCTGGCGCTGGCGTAATAAAAGGGCGGCAGTACCAGCGCGCCCCGGCAGCCGAGTGCCGCGATCTCGGCAATCATGCGACCCGCTTCGTCGCTGCTGGGCGTCATTACCGAGGGAATCTGGCTGCGCATGTCCGCACCGGCATCGGCTAGGGCCCGCAGCGCGGCGATCTTCTCATTGGTGGAGAACGAAGCCCCCTCGCCGGTAGTGCCGAAGGTCGAAACGAAGCTGCACCCCTGGCTCAGAAGTCGGGTGCAATGCATGGCCAGACGCCCCGCATCAATTGAAAATTGCGGGCTGACCGGCGTCACCGATGCGCAAATGATTCCGGAAAGGTCTGAATTTGCCAAGGGTTTAGTCCTCCGTATGGGCCTTGTCAGCACACTGATACAATCAGTTATCACATCACTGTTTACATCAGTCGTTTCCTGCTGCAAAGTCCAGCCGTCAAAACAAGCGGACACTTTCGCTGGCGAACTGATGCCGGAGAGGAGGAAGTGAGCCGCACCCATCGAGAGGGAGGATCGAAATGACCCTTAAGTACACCGCCTTGGTCGCCATGACCGCTACTGCACTCGCCACCCTGATGGCAGCGCCCGCCTTCGCCCAGGACAAGCTGGAACTCAAGTTCACCACCGTGTCTGTGCCTACGGACCTGCACACCCAGGCCATGAAGGTCTTTGCCGACAAGCTCGAGGAGCTTTCGCCGGGCCGCTATGATATCCAGCTCTATGACTCTGGTGCCCTGTTTGGTCAGAACGCCGATCTCGATGCGCTCCAGCGCGGCAATGCCGAAATGGCCTATGTCGCCTTCCAGCTGATCGCCGACGCCATTCCCGAATTCGGTCTGTTCACCGCCGGCTATCTGTTCCAGAGCCCGGAGCATTACCGGGCCGTGCTGGAAAGCGATATCGGTGCCGAGTTCAAGCAGCGCGTCTCCGATGAGATGGGCCTGCAAATCCTGGATGCCTGCTATCTGGGCACCCGCCAGCTTAACCTGCGCAGCGCACGCGACGTGCAGACCCCCGCGGACCTCGCCGGCGTCAAGCTGCGCATGCCGGGCGCCGAAAGCTGGCTCTTCCTGGGCGAAGCCCTGGGCGCCAACCCCACCCCGCTGCCATTTTCAGAAGTCTATCTCGGCCTCCAGACCGGCACCATTGACGCCCAGGACAATCCCTTGCCCACGGTCGATGCCGCCAAGTTCTACGAGGTAACCGAGCAGATCACCCTCACCAGCCACCTGGTCGACGGTCTGCCCATGGTGGTCAACAACCAGACCTGGGAACAGCTGACCGACGACGAAAAGGCCAAGATGACCGAAGCGGCCGTGGCGGCCTGTGACTGGAACAACCAGGCCCGCATCGCCGAGGAAGATCGCCTTGTGGCCTTCTTCGAGAGCGAAGGCCTGACTGTCACCACCCCCGATGTCGACGCCTTCCGCACCCATGTCCAGGACTATTACCTGAATTCGGAACGCGCCGCGCTCTGGCCCGAAGGCTGGGTTGACCGCATCAATGAACTGGCCCCCTGATAGCCAGAACCCCGCCTGACCTGGACGACACGATGACAGAAAGCCTCAAGTCCCTTTTGCCCACCCTGCGCAGGATTGCCGACACGCTCGGCGTATTGTTCTTCGTGGCGGCTTTCGGCGGCTTCATCGTCCAGGTCTTCATGCGCTATGTCATGAACCGGCCGCTCGCCTGGACTGAAGAGTTCGTCATGGTCGCCTTCATCTGGGCGGTCTTCTGGGCGGCGGCCTTCATGGTGCGCATCAAGGAGCATGTCTCGTTCGACGTGCTCTACGACTTCCTCCCCGAGAGCGGGCGGCGACTATCGGCCATCTTCGCGATGGCGGTGCTGCTGTTGGCTTTCGGCCTGCTCATTCCCCACACGGTCGACTACCTGGCCTTTCTGACCCGCAAGAATTCGCCGGTGCTGCGCCTGCCCATGGAATGGATCTATGGTTGTTACCTCGTGTTCCTGGTGTCTTTTGCAGGGCAGGGGCTCCATCGCCTTATCGGCCTAATGGGCCGGAACTGGCGCCGCCATCTCTGACCCCGCCTGCAAGGAGGCCCTCATGCTGGCGGATTACGCCCTTCCCATTCTCGTCATCCTGCTGATCGTGATCACGGCCTCCGGCCTGCCCTTCTCGATCTCGATGATCGTCGCCTCCATCTTCTATCTTGTTGTCTCCGGCCGCGATGTGGGCCTGGCCGCCGAGAACGTGCTCAATGGCGTCTTTGGCAATTTCGTCGCGCTGGCGGTGCCGCTCTTCATATTTGCCGCCAACATTATGGAATCGGGCAAGATCACCGAGCGCCTGCTCAAATTCTCCCTGGCCATGGTGGGCCGCCTCCCGGGCGGGCTGGCCCAAGTCAACGTCATCACCTCGCTGATCTTTTCGGGCATGAGCGGCTCGGCCATTTCCGACGCCGCAGGCGTGGGCAAGGTCGTGACCGGCATGATGATCGAGAAGGACCGCTATCCGCGCGGTTTTGCCGGGGCGCTAACCGCCGCAACCGCCGTGGTCGGGCCGATCTTTCCGCCCTCCATTCCGCTGGTCTTTTATGCCCTGATCTCCTCCACCTCGGTGGGCGTGCTGTTCCTGGCTGGCGTCGTGCCGGCGCTGATCGTGGTGCTGGTGCAATGCGTCTTCGTGCAGGCCGTGGCCATCAGGCGCAAATTCCCGGTTGAAGCCGCCATTCCATGGGGTCTCTATCCAGTCATCATCCTGCGCGCGGTGCCGCCGCTGATGATGCCGGTCATCCTGCTCGGCGGCATCTATTCGGGTGCCTTCACCCCCACCGAGGCGGCAGCCGTGTCGGCCTTCTATGCGCTGGTGCTGGCCGTGGTCGCCTATCGCAGCCTGACCTGGGCGGAATTCTACGCCGTGGTGCGCGAGACCGTGAAGACCACTGCCGTGGTGACCCTGGTGCTGGGCGGCGCTTTCGTCTTCAACTATGCCATCACCATCGAACGCGTGCCGCAAATGCTCTACGAGTTCCTCGTGAGCTTCGAGATGAACCAGTGGACCTTCCTGCTGCTGGTCAACATCCTCTATCTGCTGCTCGGGTGCTTTCTCGATGTTTCCACCATCATGCTGGTGATAACGCCGCTCTTCATCCCCACAGCGGCGGCCCTGGGCATCGACCTGCACCATTTCGGCGTGGTCGTCGTCTTCAACATGATGATCGGGCTGATCACCCCGCCCTATGGCATACTGCTTTACATCATCAAGGCCATTAACGGCATTCCGCTTGGCGAGATGATCCGCGAAGTGTGGGTGCATATCGCCATGCTGGTGGGCATTCTCATGCTCATCACCTACGTGCCCGAATTGGTGCTATGGTTACCCAGGGCCGCGGGTCTGCTGAACTAGCCCCCGCCGACTTGGCTGCCCGTCGGGTTGGGGCAGGGGATCGAGTTCGCCGCGGCGCTGGGGACAGCACGGAAGCGTTGTTGGACATTCCCCGAGCCCTCATGGGCATTGCGACTGCCCGCTGCCAAGTCCAAAGTGGTAACACCGTGCGCAGCCGGAAAGCTACAGCGGCGCCGCCTGCGGGAGCGCCTGGGTCGGCCTTTGCAAAAGCGGGCAGTTGGGGGCGGGGCAGTGATCGATCGATCTGCTCCTCGCCACACCTGACATAGCCTAGGTGTGAGTGATCAGGCGGAGACTGTCGGCGATGTCGGGGGTTGACTGTCGCTCCGCGACAACAAAATCGCGCATGCTTTGCACGAAATCGCGTTCGAGGGCCGGGCGGGGCCCCCGCGGGTGGATGGTTGCATAGGTAACCCAGCGCTCATGCGCCAGGGGTCGCAGCACAAGCGGCTCTCCGGGAAGTATTCGGCCGCAGACTCTATCGACAATGGTCGCTCCGAGCCCATCGCGCACCAGTTGCGTGACCACCGGCGTCGACGTGGTTTCGATGGGGACAGGCGGCGCTAGCCCCGCCCCTGAAAACACCTCGTCCATGCGGTCGCGCCACCTTTGACCCTTGTGAAGGGCAACAATGGGCTGGTTGACCAGGTCTTCGGGTTCGATGCTTTCTCGAGCGGCCAGCGGATGGTCCGCCCGCATGAGGACCCCAACACGCGCTTCGAGGAACGGCTCGACGGTCAGCTCGACAATGGCGTTTTCCAGGGGCACCGAGATGATCCCGAAATTAAACGCCCGCGCGGCCACCTTGCTTTCGATGCCGAAGCGCGTCTCGACATTGATGTCGCATTCGAATTCCATTCCTTTCCGGCGCATGAGCGCCAGAGTTGGTGCAATGACGCCCATGGCGAGCGGCGCAGCGGTGACGAGCCGCAGCCGATTGTTGGTCTGCTGGCGGATATCGCGCGACACCGCGCTCATTTCATCGAGACCGCGCAGGATATGCTCGGTCTCGCGATAGAAGCGGTCACCTTCCTCGGTGAGCTCCAGGCGGCGCTTGTGACGGGCAAAGAGCACCAGGCCCAGCTCGGATTCCAGCAGGGAAATCAGCCGACTCGCTGCCGAAGGGGAGATGTTGAGCTCGCGCGACGCCTGCGCAAGCGATCCGAGCGTGACGATGCGGCGGAAGATGCGCAGCGATCTCAGGTTCAATTTGGCCCCTCCTGCGCCGCTCGGGCTGCATCTTACCCAATTTGGGGGCGCAGCATCTCGAAAGTTTGGGTCGCCCGCACATAGTCTCCGCGATAGCCGCAGCGGGCAATGGTCCCCGCACGAACCATGTCGAACCGCCCGTCCAGCAGCAGATCGGCGCGAATATGGACACGCGTGACCTGGCCGATGATCAGGTGGCTGAGGACCGGTTGACCATCCAGGTCATGGAGCTGGCGGGTTTCGAGCACTCGGCATTCCATGGCCGCGGCGGCGTCCGCCACCCGAGGAACAGCAATGGTATCACTGTTCAGCTTGCCCAGCCCGGCCATCTCGAACTCATCGGTCAGTGGCGGATAAGTGCCGGAAGACTGGTTCATCTGTTGGGCCAGGTCTTGGGTCGCCAGGTTGAACACGAAGGCACCCGACTGGACGACATTGGACAGCGTGTCTTTGCGACCCTCGCTGCCAAAAATCAGGATCGGCGGCTTGTGGCTGAACATGTTGAAATAGCTATAGGGTGCCAGATTGGCGACGCCAGACGCCCCGATTGAGGAAATCCAGCCGATCGGTCGGGGCGCGATGATGGCCTTGATCGGATCATGAGGCAGGCCATGCCCTAGGGCGGGATCGAAGGAATGGTAGTCGCTCAAGCGGTATTGGCTCCCCTGGAAGCAGTTCGGCCCTAACTGGTCTGGCGCCGCCGCAAGTCGTGCGACACGCTCGCGGCAAGCGACACCGATTGGCGGGCAATAGTCGCGCTTTCGCCCAGATAGTTGGCCGGATCGAGCGCCTGTTCAAGCGCGCTGCGGTCGATATGCGCGGCTATCTCTTGACGGAGCAGAATATCCACGAGGTCACTCCCATCGCGGGTCGCGGCGATCACCGCATGATGCACCGCATCATGTGCCCTGGAGCGACCAATACGGGGCGCCAGCACCATCATCAGGTTCTCCGAAGCGATGACATTGGCGCTGCGCCCCAGATTGGCCGACATTGCGGCCGGCTTGATCTCGATATGGGCCAGGGTTGCCTCCAGCCGCTGCGCCAGTTCCCAGCCCAGCATGCAGGCGCTTTCGAGCGTACGCGACATCAACTGGTTGCTGGCGGCGTCTCCCTCATGGCCCGGCATGCCCGCCTCGAGGGCAGGCGCGACCCGGGAGCGCAACTGCGCCGCGGTCGAGATCAGGTGCACCACATGCTTGGGATTGACCTTGTGTGGCATGGTCGAGCTGCCGATAACCAGGTCTCCCAATTGCTCGGCCACCTCGTCGATCTCGTTGGCCATCAGGCGATAAAGTTCGTTGCCGATGCGCCCCACCGCCATGGCGAAGAGCCCCAGGCTCGCCACATATTCAGCCTGGGTGTCGATCGAAGCGCGCGAGGGTACGAGGACATGGCCCAGCGCCAGCCTCCGGCCCAGCGCTTTGGCCAGCGCGTCGCCCTTGCCGTCGAAGGAATGCATCGCGCCGATGGCGCCGCCAAAGGACAGCGCGAACAGACGCGCCTCGCATTCGGCAAAACGCCGGTTTTGCCGCGACAATTCCTCGATCCAGCCGGCAACCTTGAAGCCGAAGCTGATGGGCAGGGCATGGCGGTTATTGGTGCGTCCGGCCATCAGGGTTTCCGCATGCTCATCGGCCCAACCGCCCAGCGTATCCATCGCACCGGCCAGATGCCCCAGCATCCGCTGGTGGCCCCGGCGCACCAGCAGCAGCATGCCGGTGGACATGATGTTCTGCGTCGTGCCGCCCCAATGGACATAGCCGCCCGCCTCACCGCACAACTCGGTCAGGGCCCGGACCAGCGAGACGATGGGCGCCATGGTCTCGGCCACAGAGCGTTCCAGCGCATCGAGATCGAACAGTTCGAGCCGGGCCTTGCCGGCAATCTCGTCGGCGGCCCATTGCGGGATCATGCCGATTTCGGCCTGGGCCTGCGCCATGGCGGCTTCGACATCGAGCCAGGCCTGCCAGAGATTGGGACGGGAGAACAATGTTTGCGGCGTCAGGCCAGCATCATGAAAGGTCATGGGTGACAACCTCGTCGCGAATACAGCGTGTCAATTGCGGGCCGGTTTTGGCCGGTTGCAGGGCCGGGGGCGCGGCGCGGCAGGCCTCGGCCACATAGGGGCAGCGCTCGGAGAAGCGGCAACCCGGTGGCAGGTCGAGTGGATTGGTGATAATTGCCGAGCCGGCCCGTCGGGGCTTTCTGGTCCCATTCAGTTCGGGCACCGAGGACAGCAATAGTTGCGTATAGGGATGGCGAGGGGCGGCCAGAATATCGGCGGCGTCGCCCATTTCCACTATCTGCCCCAGATACATGACGGCAATGCGCGAGGCGACCTGATGCACCACCCCGATATCGTGGGTGATCAGCAGATAGGTCAGCCCGAGATCGCGCTGCAGATCGGAGAGCAGGTTGAGGATCTGCGCCTGCACCGACACGTCGAGCGCCGAAGTCGGTTCGTCACAGACCAGCAGTGCCGGCTTCATCACCAGCGCCCGGGCAATGGCGACACGCTGGCGCTGCCCGCCCGACATCTGGTTGGGATAGTTGTGCATGACCCGGCTGGGCAGCCCAACCCGCTCCATCACCTCCACCACCGCCGCCTCGCGGCTCTGCGCGTCGCCAATGCCGTGGATTTCTAGTGGCCGTCCGATCAGCCGGCCAATGGTGTGGCGCGGATTGAGCGAGGAATAGGGATCCTGGAAGATGGGTTGCATCAGCCGGGCGCGCTTGAGCCGATCCATTTTGGCAATGGGCTCGCCTTCGAGCAGCACCTCGCCATTGCTGGCGGGGTTGAGGCCGAGCAGGATCTTGGCCAAAGTCGTCTTGCCGGAGCCGCTTTCCCCGACCAGCGCAAAAGTCTCGCCGCGGCGGATGTCGATCGAGACGTCGTCCAGCGCATGCAGCTGTCTTGCCTTGGCAAAGATCGAGCGCTTGATGTCATAGACCTTCTCGATGCCGCGCCCCTCCATGAGCACGTCATCGAGCTTGGCCTTGAGTGGCTGCATTTCGACATCGGGCTGGGCCGGTGGCAGGAGGGCAATCTCCTCCGGTGTCAGCACGCAGGCATATGTGCGGCCACCAAGGTCGCGAAGGGGCGGACGGCTGCTGCGGCATTCGGCGCGCGATTGCGGGCAGCGCGAGGAGAACACGCAATACTCCACCTCGCCAATCAGCGAGGGCACGATGCCCGGAATGGCGCCCAGCCGGCGCGGCACGTCGGACAGTTTTGGTGCACTGGCCAAAAGGCCCCGCGTATAGGGATGCATGGGATGATGCAGCACTTCGGCGCAGGCACCCTGTTCGACGATCTCGCCGCCATACATTACCGCCACCTTGTCGACGGTCGAGGCGACGACCGCCAGGTCATGGGTGATCAGGATCATCGCCATGCCGAATTCGCGGCGGAGATCGGCCAAAAGGTCCATGATCTGGGCCTGAACGGTGACGTCGAGCGCGGTGGTTGGCTCATCGGCAATAATCAGGTCCGGCTCGTTCATCAGTGCCATGGCGATCATCACGCGTTGGCGCTGCCCGCCCGAGAGCTGGTGCGGATATTGCTCCATCCGCCCGGCGGGATCGGGGATGCCAACCTTGCCGAGCAGATCGACAGCGCACTCCCGTGCTTCGGCTTCGTTTAGCCGTCCGATGCGAGTGGCCGCCTCGGTCATTTGCCTGCCGATGGAATAAACCGGATTGAGCGAGGTCATGGGCTCCTGGAAGATCATGGAGACCTTCTGCCCAGCCACGTCATTGGCAAAGTGCCGGTCGTCCATTGATCCAAGGTCATCGCCGCACAGCGAAATGGCCTCGGCCCGAACCTGGGCATTGCGCGGCAGGAGCCGCATGAGCGCCAGGGCGGTCATGGACTTGCCCGAGCCCGATTCCCCAACAATACCGATGGCCTCGCCGGCTTTGAGATCGAGACTGGTGCTGCGCACGGCCCTAAGCGGCCCGGCAGGGGTCGGCAACACGACTTCGAGGTCGCGGACCGTCAGAATGGTGCGAGTGTCGAGCATGGTCAGTTCCTTCCCTGGGGGGAGGTGACATCGCGCAGCCCGTCACCGAGCAGGTTGGCGCCAATGACCAACAGGAACAGCATCAGGCCCGGGAACAGCACGAGGCTGGGGCGGTAGAACAGGGCCTGCTTGCCCTCGGCAATCATCAGGCCCCAGGAGGGCGTGGGCGGCTGGATGCCCACGCCGAGGAAGGAGAGCGAGGACTCCGCCAGGATGGAAATGCCCAATTCGAAGGTGAAGATGACGATGATCTGGCTCGACACATTGGGGAGGATCTCACTGCGCAGCACCTGCCAGCGGCTGGCGCCCATGGCCTGGGCTGCTGCCACGAAATCCTGTGACTTGAGCCGTTGCGTCGCCGAGCGGGTGACCACCAGGTAATAGGTCCAGTGAAGCACGCCGATAATGCCGATCACCACCCACACCGACGGCCCGATGATGAAGACCAGCGCCATGGCCAGCAGTAGGCCGGGCAGTGCCAGTTGGGCAGTGAGCGCAAAGCTCACGACCGTATCCACCCAGTCGCCGAAATAGCCGGCGCAGATGCCCAGCGTCACCCCAATGAGGAGGCCCACACTTGCCGCCCCGAAGCCGATAATCAGCGAAACCTGGGTGCCGTAGATCAGTCGGCTGAGATAGTCGCGTCCGACCTGGTCGGTGCCCAGCAAATGGTCCCAGCTGCCGCCCGTCTCCCAGGCCGGCGGCAGCAGCCGCTTGGCGAGGGACTGGGCATAGGGATCGTGCGGGGCCAGCAGCGGCGCGAAAAGCGCGACAATGATCAGCACGCCGACAATGGCGGCACCGATGATAAGTCCCTTGTGAGCAAGGGCGCGGCGCAGCAGCAGGCTGCGGGGAGATGGGGCGAGGACTTCCTCGCCCAATAGGGTGGGTCGGGTCTGAACATTCATCCGATGCGGATCCTTGGGTCCAGGGCTGCATTGAGGAGGTCAGCCAGGAGGTTCATCACCACGAAGGTGATGGCGAAGATGAAGATGAGCATCTGCACGGTCGGGATATCCGATCCCAGGATCGACTGCAGGGCGAGCCGGCCGAGGCCGTTGATGGCAAAGACCGTTTCGATGATCACCGAACCGCCGAGCTTGTTGCCAAGCTGGACCGCGAGGACGCTCACAACTGGGAGCAGGGCGTTGCGCATGGCGTGGCGCCGGAGCAGGGCAAAGCCGCGATAGCCCTTGGACCGGGCGGTGCGGATATAGTCGGACTCCATCACCTCGATCAGTCCCGTGCGGGTGAGCCGCATCACGGCGGGCACCGAGCTGGCGCCCAGGACGAGCGCCGGGAGCACGAAATGCTGCCAGGTGCTGTCGCCCGAAATGGGCAGGATCGGCACCATCACCCCAAAGAGAATGATCAGCAGCAGGCCGAGCCAGAAATTGGGCATGGCCTGGGCCGAAACGGCGAAGGTCAAGGCGAATCGGTCGGCCCAGCTATTGGGATTGAGGGCGGCCACGGCGCCCAGCGGGATGGCAATGAGGATGGTGACCAACAGCGATGACAGCGCCAGCGCGATGGTGACAGGCGCCCGTTCCAACACCAATTGGCTGACGGCCTTGTTCCAGTAGTAGCTCTCGCCGAAATCACCCTGCGCGACACCGCCGAGCCAGTCAAAGTAGCGAACCAGGACCGGGCGATCCAGGCCATAGGCGAGGCGTATGCGCTCGACCACTTCGGGCGTCGCGTCTTCGCCGGCAATGGCCGAGGCCGGGTCGGTGGCGAAATTGAGCAGCATGAAGGTGGCGAAGGACACCACCAGGGCAACGGCCAGAGCCAGGGCTCCGCGCTGGACAATATATCTGAACATGGCAGCGATCCGATCTGTGACCGGCGCGACAACGTCCGCGCCGGTCCTTGAGGCGTTTGCCGATTACTTCCAGCTTGCCTGATAAAGCCGTGGCAGGCCATCGGCGCTGAGCGGGAAGTCCAGATCCGGGCTGACCAGATAGTTGACCGAATAGGTCACCAACGGCACCCAATAGGCTTGGTCAGCGATGATGTTGAGCGCTTCGGTGTAGATGGCCAGGCGCTCGTCCTGATCGCTGGTTTCCTCGGCGGCCTGGATCAGCCGCGACACTTCCGCATCACCCGACAGGTTGCGATCGGTCGTTTCGTTGAAGTGGATCGAGGCGATGGCCGCCGTGTCGGCGGTGCCGCCCGAACCCCAGGTGCCAATATAGGCCGGAATATCCTGGCTGGCGCGGGCCTGGTTGAGCGATTCAAGCTGCACATAGCGCAGGTTGACATTGATGCCGGCAAGGCCGAGGTCGGCCGCCACCGCTTCGGCCATGGGCCGCTCGCGATAGGCCCAGAGATCGAGCGGGAACCCGTCGGGATAGCCCGCTTCGGCGAGCAGCTCCTTGGCCCGCTCGGGGTTGTATTCATAATTGGCAATATCGGTGACACAGCCGAATTGTGCCGGGTGGCAGGGGGTATGGATCGCCTGAGCAGAACCGCCGATCAGGTATCGAGCAATATCGGCCTTGTTGACGGCATGGTTCATGGCCTGCCGCACCAGTGGATTGGTCAGCGGACCATCCGGGTCGGTATAGCCAGCCGCATCGAGCACGATGAAGGAGACGCGCAGGTCCGGCCCGGAGAGATGCTCGGCGGCCGGGGTCTCACCCATGCTCTGGGCCACGTCCAGCGGCACATTGTACATCCAGTCCACGCTTCCGCTCATCAGCTCGGCCTGTTGGGTGCCGATGTCGGGAATGGTGCGAATGACGATGGTCTTGATCGCCGGTTCACCCTTGGGGCTGTCGTCGTAATATTCATCAAAGCGCTCCAGGACCAGATCCTGGCCCGGCTCGAACGAGGCAACGCGATAGGGCCCGAGGCCGACTGGCTCCAGCGCAGCGGCATTGCGCACGACCTCGCCATTGACGTGATAGGTGTTTTCCGGTCGGATGCGCACGCGGCTGGCTAGGTCGCGAATGGCGAGCGGATAGTCGTTCTTGAGGTTGAAGCGCACCGTCAGTTCGTCGACGACATCGACGCCCGCAAGCCAGCTTTCATGGGTGGCGCCGGCATTGGATTCGCTGGCAGGGTCGATCATCCAGTTGTAGGTATAGGCCACGTCCGCCGCGGTCAGCTTCTTGCCGTTGTGGAAGGTGACATCGTCGCGCAGCGTGACCTCAATGGTGAGTTCGTCGAGATACTCGTAACCGCTGGCCAGGGCCGGCAGGAATTCATTGGTCTCCGGGTCGACGCTGAACAGCGTGTCGTCGATCAGGTCGGAGATGATGATGTATTCGCGCTTCGTCGTGTAATTGTAGTCTAGTTCGAGAATTTCCTCGGTGAAGGCGACCCGCATGGTGTCGTCGGCCTTGCCTGCGAGAGCGTGGGTCATCGGCGCGACACTGAGCAGGGCCGCGAGCGCAAGAGCGCGCAGTGGATAGGTCTTTGTCATGTTCTTCCTCCCTTTTGTTGAGCAGAGGGTGGCAGAGATACTTAGCTTCCAAAAGCGCAATTGATTTAACGATAGTTGCACAAATTCGAACTGAACCGTGCAATCTTCCGCCCAAAAGCAGACCTGGAATCCCAGGGTGCCAATCTTCACCGACGCGGTCAAAAATCAGAGCGTGCCGGGGAGGTCTACAGGTCCGTCCTCGGTCACACCAAGATCGAGAACACGGTCAGATATCTGGGCGTCGATGTTGAGGACGCTCTGGAACTGGCGGAGTCGACCGAAGTCTGATGATCAACTGCCACACCGCTGGTGAGGCCGCATCCGGTGACACCGCCGCGCGATTCCTCGGGCCCCCAAACCACCAAGCGGACAGTCAGCAAGTCAACGATCGCGGCGTTCGGACGGTGCGGTTCCGGACCAACGTCCAATTGCCCCTTTGCGGACACTAGGCCTCGGTGGAAAGCTCCTTAGAGCGGACACACGGGTACTCAGCCCTGGCGTCGCCATGGGAGGTCAACCCCATCACATCAGGGAGCCTGCCTCACACTCGGAGCAAGCCTAGTTGCCTATACTTTCGGGAATCGAAAAATGGCCGAAATGGGGGTCGGTTGCTGCCAGCCCTGCAGCACCGGCCGGTTTCGCGGTGATGCAAAGGGGGCCTTCTGGTCCGCCGGCATGAGCGGTCATTGCATCGATCCTCCTCCTTCGGGAAGGCATGTACCGATCAATTCTTGTTCCCGATCAATATGCCAACTGATTGCTTCTGCTAGTTTAAGGAGTTCAACTTTGCAGAGGACGCAAAAATGCGAGCGTTGACAAGACTGGTCCTCCTGGGCCTCGCGTTGGCCGGAGGAAGCTGGAGCACGTCATCGATGAGTGCCGAAGCCACTGCGAGTGTGAACGTACGCTCGGGTCCGGGCGTCCAATATCCCGTGTTGGATACCCTGAGCCCCGGCGAGACGGTAGACATAGACCATTGCGTGAACTCAGGATGGTGCTACGTGCTGAAAAGCGGTCCGGACGGCTGGGTTTCGGGCAGGTATCTCACCAATGAAGATGCTTTGACTAGCGGTACCGCGCCTCGACCCGACGTAAGTCTTAGCTTCTCGATCGAGGGCTTTAGTTTCTCGTTCGGGGACGGGGGGTTCTCAATTGATCCCGCGCCTAGCAGCAGCACTGCCCGGGTATGCTTCTATGAGGACGTGAATTTCCGCGGCGACGGCTTCTGCCTGCGTCCCGGGCAAAACCTGCGTTCACTGGGAGATTGGAACGACGAGATCTCCTCAATTGATGTGAGGGCGGGCGCAGAGGCGCTGGTCTGTGAGCACGTTCGGTACGCTGGCCGCTGCGTTTTAGTATCTCGCGACATTCGAGACCTCGGGCGACGTGGCAACGACCAAATCTCCTCCATCAAGGTGCGCTAACGTTCTTTGAGCAAGCGGAACGCCATCCGGCCGGGTGAGGCACACTTCAAAAAGGAAGCCCCCGGCCAGTGATGCTGGCGTGTTGTACGCCAGTTAGCGATCGATGACTTTGCAGATCAACGGTCACGACCAGATCGATTGCGTCCGCATTTTGATAGCCTGTTACCGAAGCGGCAAGGCCATTTTCGGGCCTTTTTGTCATTGGCGTCATGCGGCGCCTGACGGGGGCCGCACGGGACGGAAGTTGCACAAGGCCGGATACTGGGCCCGCGGATCAGCCATTCATTGCAGATTGCGTCAGCAAAGCCGTCGCGCTGATGACCCGAGGTCCGTACCCCGGACTGCAGCGACATTCCGTCGAGCCAGTTTCGTAGAGCACTGCTATTAGTGCCTCACATGTAAGTCGTTATAAGGCCATTAATTGACAATGACTTTCATACGAGGCGTTATCCGAGTCGTTGTTGACAATCTGATAGTGCCTCGTATATTGAACTGTAGTTTGCGTCTAAGGTTACAATGAGCACTATATGAGGCACTAAAATGGTTGGAGATCAGCCAATCCGCCATCAGTTGAGCCGGATCGGTAAGCGGATCGCAGGGATACGTCTGTCCCGCAACCTGACCCAAGAGCAACTCGGCGACCTCTCCGGTAGCTCGAGAAATACCATCCGGCGCCTCGAGGCGGGCGAGGTGGTGTCATTGGAGACATTCCTACGCGTATTGGCCGCGCTCGATCTCGAAACGGATATCGGCGCCATGTTGCCGGATCCGAGCGTGCGGCCCGTGGATCGCGTTCGCCTGCAGGGCAAAGAGCGCCAGCGCGCTCGTCCCAAAGAGGACGCTCAGCCGAAGGCGTCCGAATGGGCATGGGGCGAGGAGAGTGACGCGTGAGCGACGCAACTGTTCGCCTGTGGGGGCGTGACATCGGCGCTGTCAGCTGGTTGGAAGATCGGCAGATTGCAGTCTTCCAGTATATGCCGGAGTTCTTGGGCAGCGGCATCGAGCTCTCGCCGATTGCCATGCCCTTGCGCAGGGACCCCTACGAGTTCCCCGCTCTGGCCAAGGATGCCTTCAAGGGCCTGCCCGGCATGCTCGCAGACTCCTTGCCCGACAAGTTCGGCAACGCATTGATCGATGCCTGGCTGGCGGCCCGGGGGCGAACGGCCGACAGCTTCAATCCCGTGGAACGCCTTTGCTATATCGGGACGCGTGGCATGGGTGCGCTTGAATTTCATCCCAGCGTTTTCAAGGCCGCCAACCGATCGCACCGGATGGAGATAGAAGATCTCGTCGATCTTGCGAACCAGGTCCTCAATTCGCGCGAAGAGCTTGGCGGCGTCCTGGCGGGCGGGGACGGCGACCGCGAAACCCTTGAGGAGATCCTGCGCGTCGGCACGTCCGCCGGCGGGGCGCGGGCCAAGGCCATCCTCGCCTGGAACGAGCAGACCGGGGAGTTCCGCTCCGGGCAGGTCAGCGCCGAGGCGGGGTTCACTTACTGGCTGGTGAAGTTCGACGGTATCACCGCCAACAGGGACAAGGAACTTGCGGACCCACAGGGCTACGGTCAGGTGGAATACGCCTTCTATCTGATGGCTCGCGACGCCGGCATCGACATGACGGAATGCCGACTTCACCTCGAAGGCGGCCGGGCCCACTTCATGACCCGCCGGTTCGATCGCACCGCAAAAGGAGAGAAACTGCATATGCAGTCTCTGGCCGCCCTGCGCCATTTCGATTTCAACGCGGCCGGAGCTTACTCCTACGAGCAGGCAGTCGAAACAATCCGCCTGCTCGGTCTGTCGTCCCTCGATATCGAGCAGCAGTTTCGGCGCGCCGTATTCAACATCATGGTGCGCAACCAGGATGACCACGTCAAAAACATCGCCTTTCTCATGAACCGGAGCGGCGAATGGCGCCTCTCTCCCGCTTTCGACGTCAGCTATGCCTACAATCCGCGCGGGGCCTGGACCAACCGGCACCAGATGACGCTCAACGGCAAGCGCGACCTGTTCGAACAGGACGACCTGTTCGCATTCGGGCGGTTCTGTGACCTGAAAACGAAGGCGATCAAGACCATTATCGGGGAGATGCACGAAAAGGTCGCTTCCTGGCAAAGCTATGCCGAGCGGGCAGGTGTTCCCGAGCCGATGGCCGGCGCGATCGGGAAGACGATGAGAACCGGCATGTCCGTCTAGACCAGCGACCCCATGACGGCGGCTGGACAGATGTCCGATAACGCCTCTTGAGCGACGCCGGACGAGTGTGAGGGGCAGGGCGCCAGTGCCCTCTAGACGGCCGCGCAAAACCATATCGCCTCGGCCCATATGCAGGCCGACTGTAGCTCTCAAGCGCTGCGGCAGCCCGACCGTGGCAAGCGGCAGGTCAAAACTACTCCCAGACCGCGGTCGCGCAGCCGGCGCACCAGGTTCTTGACCTGGCCGATCGAGAGCGGATCAAATATCAACTCCCTCCTCAGGAGAAGCCGGCGTGGTCTTCGGTAGCGCGCCGAAACAGATCCGCCGCTGCAAGCCATAACAAGGTAAAAAGACCGGTCGCAACGATCAGGCGCAGGATGGCGGGAGCCTGGATTGTTCCCGTCCCTACCACCAGGGCGACTGCGCCCACAGCGATTTGGCCTGCCGCCAGGACCAACAATGCCCGCACCATGCCCTTGGGCGTAAACCGGGCATGGGCTGCAACCAGCGCGCCCCCGCCCAGCATGGCGAAATAGAGAAGATTCAAGCTGTTGGTCTCGCTGCCGATAATGCCAACTGCCAAACTCACCCAGATCAGAAGGAAGCTGGTTCCTAGCGCCATCACCAGCCCCGCGCGGTAGAAGAAGTTGGCGCTCCATGTGAGCGCGACTTCAAACGTCAATCCCAAGCCCACCAACATGGCAGCGAGCCAAATGAAGTCCTCCGCGCCCCAGTTCATTTCTTGGGAAAACTGCAGGGCCAGGAACGGCAGCAGCAGCAACAGCGCCGCTGCCAGCCAGCGGGCAATCCGCCACCGGTGTCGTCCAAGCCAGCTTGTCTGCATATCGTTTGCCAAGATAATCCTCCATGAAACCCTATGCGGCAGGCCTACCGCGCGTGCGGCGGCGCCTGCATGATGGACAGGTGAGGGTTTCGTGAAATGGCTGCATTTATTGAGGACGCACAGCCCGGTCGCAATACCGGCGCCGAATATCATGCCTTCTACCGCGGCAAGCACAAGTTCGGTCGGGGGCGGCAGGCGGGCGAGCGGCACGAAGGAGCGCAGCCGGCCCAGAGACAGGTCTGAGGCGAGGAGTGCGGCCGCGAGATCATCGAGAGTGCCCGCCATCATCTGGCCCCCGCCAGAAACAACCAACACCGACGCCAGGGCACAGGCCAGTGCCGTGCGGCCAACTTGACGGTCAGGCGACCCGCCGAAGCTTAGTGCCAGACCGATGGCGCCACCCAATGCGGCCCCCTCCCATGCACCGGTTAGCCTATCCGGTACCACGCCCAGAACCAGCGCGAAGGCGTCATTTCCAATGAGGTTCGCGAGCCCACCCACCACAAGGCCGCCCGCGGTCGCGCCCGTCACCGCCTGCCATCTACGGCAGTCTCTGCTACCAAGCGCCAGCCCGAGGCTGACAAACAGGGCCCCCAGCGCCCCGACAAGCATGCAAAGCGCGACCACTGCAATAAGGACCAGCACAGCCCCGGTCGCAGGTGTGTTCCGCGCAAGGGCGACGGCGTAGCCGTAGATCAGCCCACCCGCCAGACCCGCGCCTGCCCCGCCCGCCATTCCCGACAATGACGTCCTCAGCGCCAGCGGCAGGCCTTGTGGCGCCTGAGGTCGCTGTTGGGGCACCTCAGCATCGCCGCTCCTGGCCTCGAAATCTGAGACCGGAGCTATGAAGCGATAGCCATGCTTGGGAACGGTCTCGATGAAGCGCGGCTGGCGGACATCATCGCCCAGCACGCGCCGAAGTGTCTTTATGCACTGGGTCAGCGCTTCGTCGCCAACCACAACATCGCCCCACACCGTTTCAAAGAAGTGGTCCTTGGTGATCAATTGTCCGTGTTTGCTCAGCAGCAACACCAGCACGTCGAAATAGCGTGAATTGAGACTGACCACGCTGCCGCCATGCCGCAGCTGGCGTTGGTCAAGGTCGATCACAAACTGCTCAAATCTGAAGGTCTGAACCATCAGGAGCCCCATTTTACGCCAACGGTGATCATCGATCCCGCCGCAAAATCGCCGGGAGGACTTAGAGTTACCAGTACCTTCTGCACCCTGTCATTGCGAATGCCCACCTTTTTGACCTCGACTTGCCGCAAGAGAGTGAGGGGCAGCTTGCACATGCCGCTCCGTCTGAAGAAGCTGCACCGATCGAGGAGACCGCACGCCGAGCAAGCCGCTCCTGTCGAGGAAGCAGCCCCGAAGGCACCAAGGCAAAGAAGCCGCTCTGCCCGCCCGAGCTGATGGTGGATGGCATCTGTCCGCCGAAGGGGCAACGGAAGAGATCGCACAGTAGGACGCGCGGTCGTCTCGTGCCTTTGGGAGGGGTGCTGCGAGACCCCTTTCTTGCTCAATGTGTCCTTGCGGCCCCACGGGCGAAATGTGCGCAGTGCAGACGGCTGTCCTGTCACTGTTTTGGACCGGACCGAGGGCGCGGCCGGACCGCTGCATCGCATTCGTTCGAATGATGTCATCGGCCGCGGTCCCCGCCGCCACGTCGCCAACCTAGACTGCACGACATGCCGATGTAGCGTGGGCGTCGAGATCCGGCAGGATCTTGTCGCGTCATGTGGGGGGCGATGCTGCCTTGTGGGGCAGGGGCTCTGACCCGGCACGCTCACGGATCTTTGCCGCTTCCCGCTCCATCAGCGGCTTCAGCCCCTCCACAATACCTTCCGTGGTCTCGACGCTGCTTTTCCATCCGATGGGGCGCCGCGGCAAAGGGGTCCCTCAAGAGCCTCGGCGATCACTGGGTAGGCGGATCGCCACTGCGGCGTATAGATGAGGGCTTTTGGCATGGCAATGTCGCGGAGAACCTCGCCCAACGTCCCTTGTAGCATGCGGAGTATTTTCTCGATCTAGTGCCGGAGGGCAAGTTCGGTCTGTCAAGACCTGGCTACGGTCTCCGGACTGACCACGCGATCTAGCGGGCAATCGAGTATATATTCCAGCCCATCTTCATGAAAGGCGAGGTCAACGTTGCCAAAGGTCTCCGCGGCGAGCACGCGCTTCACCATCATCGTGCCGAACCCGGCATGATCAGGATTCTGCACCCGCGGCCCATGGCGTTCGCGCCAGATCAACCTGAACCGGTCTGCTTCCTGGGACCAAGAAAGGTGGATCTGGCCCCCCGGGACGCTCAATGCGCCATATTTGACGGCGTTGGTCGCCAGTTCGTAAAGGGCCATTGACAGAGCCATGCTCACCTTCGGGGAAACCCGCATCGCCGGTCCCGCAAATTTGATGCGCTCCACATTCGCACCCACGAATGGTTTGAGCGACGTCGCCGCAATCTCGGCGATGTCGCCTGCCTCCCCCTCGCGCGCCAGAAGCGAGGTATTGGCGCGCACTATGGCAGCGATGCGGCCTTCGAAAGCTCGAACCTCGGGGAGATCGGCGGTGCCGGTGAAGGTCTGTTTGGCGATCACCTGGATGACTGCCAGAAGGTTCTTGACCCGGTGCTGAACCTCTCTCGCATTGAGGTCGCGTTGCTCTTCAGCCAGCGCCTGGCCTTGTTCCCGATCGTCAAGTTCGTCGAACAAGAGATCGATGGAGCTGCCGATGCGGCCGAACTCGGTGCCGTCGTCTTCATAGTTCGTCCGGGCACTCTTGTCGCCTGTGCGCCTTGCCCAGACAGCCTTACTCAGGCGCTCGACAGGTTGCTCGACCCACCGACGACCAACCGACCAAGCCAGAAGGACCGCGAGCGTCGCCCCCAGACACGCCACCAGGGTGTTCAATAGCGCCGCACGATCGAGCGGGGCCAACACCTGGTTCTCTTCCAACCCGAAGAATACCGCTATCGGGGGAGCACCAGTCACGGGCCGATACCCGACGATCAGCATGGTGCCATTCCCTCCCGGTGCGCGCGTCGTCGCCGGTTCACTTTCCTGCGCCAGCGCTGCGAGGGCTTCCGGGAGGCGGTCGCCCGGCTTCAGAGCCCCTGTCGGAAGCCGAAACAGCACGGTACCCTCGCGGTCTGCCACGATGGTTGCTCCGGTCGTTCCCGGCACCGCACTCTCGACCAAGCGTTCCAGCTCGGTCAAAATTACGTTGAGATAAATGTATCTGGTCTCACTCCCCGAGAGGCTCGGCACCGCCATTGCCATGGGCAAGGCCGCGCCCCCTGGTGTTGGCGTGTAGGTTCCGACCTGCAGTCCCTCTGCCGTCGCGGCGTTCATGAGCTTGTCTATTCCCGCCGCCACCGCTGGCAGACTAGAAGCGCCTGAATGGCAGAGTATGGTTCCCCGCGTGTTGGCTATTGCCAGGTCTACTAAAGAGGGTATGTCCAGCCGAATGCCAGTCAGATACTGCTCGCAGTCATCGGGATCCTGCAGTTCGCTGGAGTGGCGCATTCCGATCATGAGGGTCGCCGCGCCGGTCATTCCGCGGATCACTTCGCCAAGCACGATTTCGGTCATGCGTAAGGAATAAGCTTCGGCGTCCGCTATGCTTTGCGAGCGGGTGTTGAACTGATCGATCAAAATGATCGCGAAGGCCGGAAGCAGGCCCAGAACCGCAAGCACCAGCAAGCGCAGCCGAAGGTTGAGATGCGTTGCCCGCCGGTCTGCCAAGGAAGGGTTCTCCGAGAAATTCGACGTACTCTTGCGTCGAGAACACAGGGTCGAGCACCCGTTTGTTGTTTAAATGGATCCTATCGGCCTTTGGTTGCGTTGTCCCCCCTGCGACAGGAACATCAACCGCAAATGACCAGAGTATTGTATGTTGAGGACGAGGCCCTGCTCGCGATCTCCATGGAAACCGTGTTGTTGGACGCCGGCTACATCGTCGCGCTCGCCCATGATGGAGAAGAGGGAGTTGCCCGAGCGGTCAGCTTCTTACCTGAGGTCATCGTCACCGATTACATGATGCCTCGGATGGACGGCCCCTCTATGCTGAAGGAACTTGAGAGCCGGGGTCTCAAGGTACCGGTGGTTCTCACCACCGCAGTCCCCGAACAGGATATCACAGACGATGTCCGCAGCCAGTTTGACGTCTATTTGCCGAAACCGTTCAGCGAGCGAGACCTTCTTGCCGCGGTGAATGGCCTATTGGCGTAGCCACCGCCGAACTGACCCGTGCGAACGCAGAGGCCGCAACGAAGCAGAGCGGCTATTAGCCCAGCTTGTGAGGGTGATGTACGGTGTCGGGAGGCTGGATAGACGTGTTCAAGGCGCGATGGCGCCACTACGTGTCAACTGAGTGGAAGCTTTGCGGAAGCCTGTGAGACGCGAGGGGCCAGGAGGATAAGAATTGACGGAGTTCCGCATTATCGACCTGCGTACCGGCATAATCGAGCCCGAGGTCACAGTTAAGTCAATATCCCCAGAAAAAGCGGCGGAGGAAGCGCTGGGCGTGCAAGTGGTCCGCTCAGGCAAGCCAAAACATTTGGTCTGTCGCATCTACTGGACCACCAATGGCACGACGAACATGATCCGGTTCTACAGCCAGACCGCTCATCCGCATAGTTGATCCCGTCCAAAGTAAGCATCTGACACGCTCCTCCTTTTCAGGTGTGGGCTTCAGATGTGGGCTGACTATTACCGCTGAGAGCTACGCGACGCAGTCGCCACAGATGAGGCTGGTCAGCAAGAGACGGGAGCAGCGAAAGCGGAGATGAGAGGCGTTATCGGTTCGCTGGTTGGCGTCATTGAGTTTTGTGTGGTGGTTATAAAATCGCGTGTGGACAGTCTTGGCCCGCACCGGATAAATGTTAGTGTGGGCAGACTTCGCTTCAGTTGATAATGCGAGTGAGCAAATGGCTTGGCGCTGCCTCATTGGTGCTTTATAATTTACTTTTGTTGCAGGGAAGAATAGAGATGAATAGACTACTGGTTGCCATTGCTTGCGTGTTAGCCTGTACCGTCACACCTGCCGTTGCCCAAAAGAGCCCACACAATGAGGGCGACTACGTATGTCGCAACAAAGGGAACGTAACGGGGTCCTTCTCGATCACTGGGCCATCAACGTACGTCGACAGCAGCGGCAATCAGCGGTCATTTCAATATGACCCCGGACTTAATGTGCTGAACTTCGACGATGGAAGGCAGTACTTTGTTGGCAAGCCTGACTTGCTGATTCTCATCGAGAATGGCGGCTTCACCAAACATGGCTGTGCGCGACAAATCAGGTGATTTTATCGCCTAGTGGCGTCAGTGCGCTCTCAGGTCGACTGGGCGGCCGACCTATACCAGGTGAGCCTAGAGCTCCGAATTCTGCAACATGGCGTCGTTCGACTTGAAGCCTGGCGGTCTCGAAGTCAAAGTCACGCGCGGACACCAAAGGGGGCAAATTCGGGCTCCGCCTCAACGTCGCCCGGCTTAGTCGATTTGATGCCCTATCCGAATACAGGGCATCAGCGCGAAATGCAGTCGGGCGGGTTACCAGGTCCGATCCGAGTGGTTGTCGGCCTCGGGCTGCTGACGGCGTGGTAACCCAGGTCCCCCACGATCTCCGATGTCCTCGGACGGTCTTATTTGGCGGCGGCGGGTCGACTTCCCCGCCCCGCCGGCGGTAGGGAACCGCGCACTTTGTGGTGTGCCGATCGACGCGTCGACCGTCCACCTTTCTGCGTTGGATCAGAGGCGCGTGCGTCCTCCCGGCTCAGTAAACTGCCGTCAGGAGCTCAATCTCGCGTGGACTGCCTGGTTGAATCTGAATCTCTCGATTGAAGACCTCGTCTCCAAGTTTGGCCAGAACGAGGTAGTCACCCTCGGCGAGGACCGTCGAAGGAAATGCGCCCCGGTCGCTGAAAATAGTGGCGCCATCCGTCGTCTTTACTGTCCATTCAACATCGGCAATGGCCTCGCCCCCCTCTTCGGAAACGAGCTTGAAAGAGACCTCTGCGGCATGGTGGTACAGGGTCGCATCGGTCAACTGGCCGGGCTCGACCCGCAGATCGGCCCTAACGACGGCGTTTATGGTGCCGAAGCGCGAGACGATGTGATAGGTGCCGGCAGTCAGGGTGACGATTTCGTTCGGTGTCAGATTGTCTGCGACCAGTGCCCGACTGGATTCGTCGCCGCCTGTATAGATGTCGAAATTCAGCAGTGCCGGCGAAATCGGGATGTCCCCGGTGACGGCAGAATTCAGGCGCAGTGCGCCGGCATCGAGAACGACCTCGAGGCTGTTTTCGCCCGGAACGACCGACAGCGTTTCGGTGACCTGGGCCTGGCCGTAGGCAACGTGCACTACATAATCTCCCGGATTGAGTTCGACTGCTGCGGTGCCGCTATCGGACTTTGCGACCAGGGCCATCTCGCCGTTTTCATCGGGCGTGCTCTCGAAGATGCGCCAGATGAGTCCTTCGGGAATGGGGGGGCCGTCCTGGGTAATGCGTGCCGCGAGCGTCACGGGTTGGGGTATATCCGCCAAGGCGGCTATCGCCTCGGTGGCGGCTGTTTGTTCGGGTGTCGGCAGATCCGGAGTGGCGACGCGATCCGGCCTTGGGCGGGGCAGGGGTGGGATCTCCACACCGTCCTGGGCAAAGACGGCCGGCGTCACTGGCGCCGTGCCGATCCCCGCCAATAGGCATATCAGGATTGCAACAAGTCTGGCCGAACGCATGTACTCTCCCCGTCCCGGGCGTCTTTGTCACCGCCCGACTCCCATGGAGTCTAGGCCACGATTTGGGACAAGCTGTGTCACAGTCGGCGGGCATTTTGAACCGGCTCCTCGCCGTTCACGGAATTTTTCTGTTTTGGCTTGGTTCCTGACATGACCCCGGACTAAGAGGGGGGACGGAGGACCGCCCATGCCACAAAACCAGTCCGTCATCGACTATCTCCTGTCCCGCCGCTCCGTCGGTCCGGCATTCCTGCGAGAGCCTGGTCCAAGTGCCGAACAGCTCCGCACCATGCTGACCATTGCCACGCGAGTGCCCGACCACGGCAAAATGGCACCGTGGCGTCTGGTCATATTCGAGGGCGAAGCGCGTCTTGCGGCGGGAGAAGCCCTGGCGGCCATCGCGAGGCGGAACAATCCCGACCTCGACGAGGAGAGCCTGGATGTCGAGCGACAACGTTTCCTGCCAGCGCCACTGACGGTTGGAGTTGTCTCTGCGCCGCAGCCCAATCCCAAGGTACCCGAATTTGAACAACTGCTTTCGGCAGGCAATGTGGCGCTCAACCTCGTTCACGCTGCCCACGCAATGGGTTTTGCCGCATCCTGGATAACACGCTGGTTCACATTCGATCCTGAAGCGGCTGCGGTACTCGGAGCAGGACCGGGTCAGCGCTTTGTGGGCTTTGTCCATATAGGCAGCCCAATCATCGTGCCGGAGGAACGCCCGCGCCCTGACCTTGACGATGTGGTCCGACGTTGGCGCGCGGAGGGTAGTTAACAGGGCGTTAACGCGATCTGGTGCTAGAGTGGCAAAACCGATTCGAACTCGGATACCCCGATGGGCGTACAGCCGATCAGCATTTCACAAAGCCTTGCCAATGCGCTGACTGTGGCAGGAAACCGCAGTGGCGTCGATTTCGGCTATTTGCTGCAGACAGCAATGCGGGAAAGCAGCCTTGATCCGCAGGCGCGCGCGAGCACGTCGAGCGCAGTGGGATTGTTCCAGTTTCTCGAAGGCACCTGGCTACAGGTGATGAAAGAGGAGGGGCCACGCCTGGGGTACGGACAATATGCCGATCAGATCTCGCGGACGAGCGAAGGCGCGTACCGGGTTGCCGACCCCGCGAGCCGCGCTCAAATCCTTGCTTTGCGAGAAAACCCGGAAGTCGCCGCTGATCTGGCCGCTGCCTTCACCCGGTCCAATGGCGAATACCTCAAGTCGGCCTTCGGGCGAATGCCGAGTGCGGGCGAATTGTATATCGCGCATTTTCTGGGCGCGCAGGGCGCCGAGAAGATGTTCCGTGCCGGTCTTGAAAACCCCGAGCAGCTTGCGGTGAATCTTTTCCCCCGACAGGCCTCGGCCAACAGGGCGATCTTTTACGACCGAAATGGGCAGGCTCGTTCCATCCGGCAGGTTTACCAGGTGCTCGTGGCCAAGCACGAAGGCGGCGATCCCGCCTTCGCCGCGCAGCAATTGAGCGGGCAGGGCAATCCCGCCACCAGCGCTACGTCCGAACCGCCGCTGCCCTCGCGCTTTTCGCGCGAGAACATGTCTTTTACGGGACTTTTTAAGACGGAACCGGAAGCGGTCGACATGGACGAGCCGACCGGCGCCGCATTCTTCACCCAGCTCTATAACCAATAGGGCAATGGGCGCATTGCAACGGACCAGTTTCAGTCCGCGTTAAGAATTTGTCGGTCTAGTGAGCCACAAGCGTTGCGAACGCCAGGAGGACCAGCAATGGCACACCATCCCGTTGGAATTAGAGCCCACGAAAGCTTTGCGTTGCCACGCGGCATCATTGTGGCGTGCCTCGCTCTCTCTTCCTGGGCGCTGGCGATTGCTCTCTGGAACGCTTTGTCTGCCGGTTTTTCCTTCGTGGCTGGCCTCTGAGCGAACCTTTTGACCCCGATCAAGACCCGCGGTGGTCAAGGCCAATTTATGGTGAACCGTTCCTTAAAGATTGCCGCTTAGTCTAGCTCCGGTGGTGCGGAGTAAGTGATGATCGGTTACGCGGCGTTTTCAGAACTATCGCTGTCCAATGATAGTGATGAGCGTGGTCATGCCGCGCACCTGGCTGCCTTGGCCTATCTGGGACATGACGGATCCGCTGATGAACAGGCAGCGCTTTACGCCGCACTTATCGGCTTCCTCGACGACACCTCCGTCAAGGTAAGGGCGGCGCTCGCTTACGGTTTGCTTCATTCAGACAGGGCGCCCCGGCCGGTCATGCTGGCGCTGCTGCAGGATAGTGCGGTCATTTCACGCGCCGTGCTGCAGTATTCGCCCGTCCTGATAGACGCTGATCTCATGCCGGTTGTTGCCCAGGGGGAGGCGTCTGCCCTTGCCGCCATTTCGCAGCGCGCCCGGATCAGCCCGAGGCTGGTCTCGGCGCTGCTCGCTCGGGGGGAGCGTGGCCTTGTCCTTCGCGTTTTGCGGCGTCCCGAAGTCGCTGTATCCGCTTCATCACTGGAATCACTGTCTCACCATTGGGCAGACGATGCCGAGATGCGCGGCGCCTTACTCGACCGGGCCGATCTTCCCGGGACGGTACGCCTGGCTCTGGTGCGCAAGGTGGCCGCTAGCCTGAGTGCGTGCAGAATGGTTCGGGGAGCTCTGGCCCCTGAGCGACTTGAGCGGTTGGTGCGGGACGGCAGTGAGGGGGCCCTGACGGCCATCGGCGAGGCTGAAGCGCCAGACCGAAGGGCCGGGTTTGTAAGCCTTCTGGTTGCCGAGAACGAAATTCATACTCGGCTGCTGCTGCATGCGGTCGTCTCCGGGCGCGTTGTCTTTTTTGGTGCCTGCCTGGCTGGCCTGGCAGAAACCAGCGAACACAAGGTCTTCTCCCTGCTCGAGAGCGGCAGTTCAGCCGCCCTGAGCGCCCTATTCGACCGGTGTGGCATGCCTGGTGCGTGCGGACGGTTGCTGGTGCGCCTGGTGATGCTCGCACGTTCAACGGATCTGGCTGACGATGTCGCGGCCCGCCACTATGTTGTCACCACTCTGACAGAAGAGCTGATCACCGAATATGACGGGGAGATCCCCGAGGCCCTCGAGGAGGCTTTCTGCTACCTCAACGAGCAGAACATTGCCCTGGCTCGAATGGCGGCGCGCGGCGTGATGGCCAGTTTCGCGCGGACGGTGGAGTCGAGCCGCAGGCTGCCGCTTCCTGGCCCAGACGAACAAATGCAACTGTCCGTCGCCTGACCTGTTCGTGCTTCCAAGATCGATGCGGCGTGCGAGAGCGGGCGCGTGAGCACCAGATCAAAAACGGAACTGTTCGCTCAGGACGCGTTCTTCAAGGCTGGTGCCTGGATCAAATAGCAACGTCACGCCATGCGTCCGATCCTCCCGCACGGTAACCTCGAGGACGTTCTGAAATTCGACGTTGTCTGCGACCGCACTCACCGGCCTTTTGGCGGCTTCAAGCGTTACGAACCTGACCACAGCCCGGTTGGAGAGAATTGCTCCCCGCCACCGGCGCGGCCGGAAGGGGGAGATCGGTGTCAGAGCCAGAAGCGGTGCCTCGATGGGGAGGATCGGGCCGTGGGCGGAAAGGTTGTACGCCGTCGAGCCTGCAGGCGTTGCGAGCAGTGCACCGTCGCAGATTAACTCGTCCAGGCGCACCTCGTTGTCCACCAGGATCTGCAGCTTGGCCGCCTGGTAGGTCGATCGGAACAGCGACACCTCATTGATAGCCAACGCCGTCCGCTCACGCCCCGATACGTCTAGTACCTGCATGGACAGAGGATAGATGCGTGTGCGTTGGCTGGCCAGGAGCCGATCTGGCAGGTTCTCTTCGCTGAAATTGTTCATCATGAACCCGACCGAGCCGAAATTCATGCCATAGACGGGCTTTTCGGTGCCCATGACCTTGTGCAGCGTCTGCAGCATCAGCCCATCGCCACCGAGTGCCACGACGAAATCGGCTTCTTCCATGGGAGTGACGCCGTATCGATCGCGTAATCGGGCGGCCGCCTGCTCGGCGGCGTCCGTCTCGTTGGTGATGACGCAGATCTTGCTCATACGGCCGTTCCTTGCGGGCTGACGATCCCGCGCCGTGCCTATCACGGTGGCCGCCTGCTCGCCAGCAGGCTTTGGTCGACCTCGACAGCGACCATTTGAATAAAACCTGCTTGGGGTTTGCCTCAAGTTGGACCGTCGCCGGCAATTGCCCGTTTGGTGCGGAGGCCTACGCCTAGGTCATGGGCGGCCGGAACCGCTCGAAATTGAATAAAATTGTATCGATCCTGCAAAGGCGGGCACAATGTGTCGCGTGCATTCTTCTGATCATCAACGCATCAGGGATGGCGCAAATGAACACCAAGTTTTCCATGAAGATTGCGGGCTTTGCTCTCGTTATCGCCATGAGTTCCGTCGGTGGGGCCGCGGCCTACACCAGTCAGGTGACGATCGGGGATCTTCGTCCCCCCGTGCAAGTGGCCGCGATTACGCCGCTCTCGCTTCAGTTCTTCTGCGCCAAGAACCGCAGCGAGTGCCGCGGTGGCGGCAGCGCCCAGGTGACCATGACGCCGAACCTGATGGCAGTGCTCAAGCAGGTCAATGTCCATGTCAATCGCTCGATCCGCCCGAAGGTGGATACGGCCGATCTGTGGAACCTCAATCCAACGGAAGGCGATTGCGAGGATTATGTGTTGACCAAGCGCAGCATGCTGATCCGAAACGGAGTTTCCGCCGGCTCGCTTCGTATCGCCTATACCCATACCCGTCGTGGTGAGCCGCATGCGGTTCTGGTGGTCAAGACCAGCCAGGGCGACTATGTGCTCGACAATCTCAGCAACTCGGTCAAGACCCTGCGGGCTTCGGGCTACAACATCCGTTCGATGTCCAACGCGAACCCCACCAGTTGGTCGGCCGGTTAGGCGACCCCGTCGGGGACTGGACACCCGCCGGACCGGGCAATACCGGCAATCGGGCCGACACAACGACAAGGGGCAGGTATGCGCGGTTCGCATGCCTGCCCTGAATACTTGTAGAAATTGCGTGTTGCCGTGTACTTTATTGGGAAATTTCCGGATCGAAAAACCTTGATCCACGCCATTTTGGCCCGGTCCGGCGTCGGCTTTACCATTTTCGAGAGCTGTGATTTGCGCAATTGCCTAATAATGGGTAAAGCCTCTACTTGACCCCAATGCCTCACTGCTCTAGGAAGTTGGTGCGGCCACACTTTGGAGAAGTGCGATGCGTAACAAGCTGGCGTCTGTTGTGACTATCGGAGCGATTTCCCTGTTCTCCTTCGGGAACCTTCAGGTTGCAGCCGCTCCGGTTCCCGGCTTCGAGGGCCTTTACGAGGCTGTGCTCGGGGCCTGTACCCCGCCTGCCGGCACACCCGCGGCCTGTGAAGCGGCCATCAATGCCTATTCCGCGGCTCTCGTTGCCGCCGGCGTTGATCCTGCCGTAGCCCTTCAGTCCTTTACCGAGCTCCGCGCGGAAGTCGTTGCCGCAGGTGGCGGTGAGGCGATCGACGCGCTCTTCGAGGAATTGTTGCCCGAGTCCGGCGCCGTTGGCGGCGATGAAGCCAGCCCGGTCTAATCCATCATCTTATTGCGGCTGATTTTCCTTGAGGCGCGGGCTTTGGTCTGCGCCTTTATTGTCTCATCCCTGATAGTCGCTCGGTTGTGCTTGGAAATAGTACAAGGCAGCGATGCGCGCCACGCAGATCGTTTCGGCCTCCAGGGGTATGAATGACCTCCAATCGGCGGAAACTCCAAGGGATGGGGAAGAGCGGCTCGAATTTATAGAATGGATTTCTGCCTGCTTTGGCGTCGGGTCGCTGTGGCGTCTGATCGATTAACTATTGTTGCCGTCAGGTGAATTTTTGCTATTGGTCTGCGTAAACTTTTTGGTAAGTATATGGCACTGCATAAAATTCATTTACCATCTTGCTATGAGGGACTGGCAGTATGGATAGTTTGTTTCAGTCGGAAACTGGGGCCGATCTGGCCCCGCAACACGCGCGTTTTTCAGGCGCGGCTCACCCCGTTGCGTTCGTCACCACGGACCACGAGGTCAAAAAGCACCTCGTCTCGCGACATTCCGGCCTCGCCGTGCGCTGGGATGTGACGGAAATGGAGAACTCGCTCGGTCGTCGACTGAACCTGGCCGCAAAGCGCGCAATGGACATTGTCGGGGCCCTGGTTGGCCTGGTGCTGCTGGGTCCGTTGATGATCATCGTCGCTCTTGCCATCAAGGCCACCAGTCCCGGGCCAGTCCTCTTCAAGCAGAAGCGGGAAGGCATCAACGGGCGGATCTTTGAGGCCTACAAATTTCGGTCCATGGGGGCGGAGATCGGCGATGCCACAGGCGTGTCGCAGACGCTTTCGAACGATCCTCGGGTGACATCGGTCGGTCGGTTCATCCGCAAGACCAGCATCGATGAACTGCCACAGTTGTTCAATGTGCTAAGGGGCGACATGTCGCTGGTTGGACCGCGGCCACATGTGCCGGGCATGATGGCCGCCGGTCGTCTCTACAAGGAGCTTGTGCCATACTACGACCGTCGCCTGCAGATGCTTCCCGGGATCACCGGATGGGCACAGGTCAATGGACTGCGCGGGTCAACCCGCGACCCGCACAAGGCGCGGGAGCGTGTCGATCACGACTTGGCCTACATCCAGAACTTCTCTGTCTGGCTCGACGTCAAGATCATCGCTCTGACGATCGTTCGCGAGTTCGTCACCGGGAACGGCGACTGAGCCTAGCGGCTGCGTTTTCTAGTGCGGCTTGCCGCTGACGAGTTGATTTCAGTCGGGGGACCCGAGTTTTGAAACCCATCATTCCAGTCATCCTGGCCGGTGGCCAGGGCACGCGTCTCTGGCCCAAATCGCGCTCGGCGCGGCCCAAGCAGTTCATCGACCTGATCGGTGAAACCAGTCTCTTCCAGCAGACCCTGGAACGGGTCAGGGACGCAGGCCGCTACGGCCGGCCCATCGTCATCACCAATGCCGAATACCGCTTCCTCGTTGCAGAACAGGCGCAGGAGCGCGGCATCGAGCTGGGCGCCATCCTGCTTGAACCGGTAGCGCGCAACACGGCAGCAGCGATTGCCGCATCGGCACGGGTTGCCCTTGGCCAGGATGAAGATGCCATCATTCATGTCCTGCCATCGGACCATCTGATCCCGGCAAGCGCGGACTATTTCGGCGCTGTCGATAACGCCGCACTTGCAGCGCGAGAAGGGCATCTGGTCACCTTCGGCATCACCCCCGAACACCCCGAAACAGGCTATGGCTATATCGCCGTCGGCGAGCCAATCGGGCACGGCGCGCACAAGGTCGCGGCCTTTGTCGAAAAGCCTGACGCGCAGAAGGCGGAACGCATGCTCGAACAGGGCGGGTTCACATGGAACTCGGGCATGTTCATGCTGCCGGCAAAGATCTTCCTGGCCGAATGCGAAAGGCTTGCACCTGAGGTTTTCGTAGCGGCAAAGGCGGCGGTGACGGAGGCCAAGAGGGACCTGGATTTCATTCGCCTTGATGAAGCAAACTTTGCGTCTTCCCCCAGCATCTCGGTGGACTACGCCATTTTCGAGCGTACCGACAAGGCCGCCGTGCTGCCCGTGTCATTCGTCTGGTCCGACCTGGGCGCCTGGGATGCGGTCTGGAAGGGCCATAGCCGGGACGCGAGCGGGAATGCCGCCGCGGGGCCGGTAACTCTGTCCAACGCCACCAACTCCCTTGTCATGACTGAACATGCCCATGTCGTGCTTGACGGTCTTGACGACGTGGCGGTCATTGCCACTGAAGACGCTGTGTTTGTCGGGCGTTTGAGCCAGGCACAGAATGTTGGCGCTATCGCCAGGTCGCTCAGGGCCAATGTGGAAACGCGTGCCCTGACGGAAACGCACAAGACGTCGTACCGGCCCTGGGGCGGTTATTCCTCGGTGCTCATGGGGGATCGCTTCCAGGTCAAGAAGCTCTTCGTCAAGCCCGGCAAGAAGCTGAGCCTTCAGAAACATCACCATCGGTCCGAACATTGGGTGGTAGTGCGCGGCACCGCGGAGGTGACAGTGGATGGGAAGGTGAGCATGCTGGCGGAAAACGAGTCCATCTACCTGCCTTTGGGATGCACACACCGCCTCGCCAATCCAGGAAAGATCGAGCTCGAACTGATTGAAGTCCAGACCGGTTCTTATCTGGGCGAAGACGATATCATCCGCATCGAGGACGAGTTCGGCCGGAGCTGACCGCGGTACTAACCTAGCTGACGGTAATTGCGCCGACGACGCCAGTGCCCCTGAGGCGCGCGCCTTCGTGTCATGGCGATGGCCCCTGCCTGTCGCTTGCTCGCCGTCAAGGCGTTTGGAGTATCCGTGTCTGCCCATCGGACGTGATCTTGAGAGCGGTCAGGCGCCCTGTGGCAAAAGCGCCCGTATCCAGGCAGATGCGACCGGGCGTGACGACTGGCTCGGCCGCCGGGGTGTGACCATGAACGATGCGGATTTGCGGCAGGGCAGGGGCGGCGAAGAACTCTTCGCGTATCCAGAACAGGTCCTCCGGGTCTTGTTCTTCAAGGGGCAGTCCGGGGCGCAGGCCAGCATGAACGAACAGCCAGCCTGGCAGGCTCAGTGTCCAGGCGAGCGAACGCAGGAAGTCCCGATGCTCCTGGGGCACGTGCGCCTCGACTGCCTGGCGTACGCGGCTCGCTGAACTCCCGCTCGGCGCAAAGGACGGCAGTCCGTAGGACTGCATTGTCTCGGCGCCGCCGAAGCTGAGCCAATCCGATCGCGGGCTAGGCTGGTCAAGGAAGGCAGAGGCCATGACCTCGTGGTTGCCCATAAGGCAGATGCGCTCAAACCCGTCGGGTGGAAGCGCCAGCAGATGGTCGATGACGCCAGCTGAATTCGGACCCCGGTCAATATAGTCGCCCAGCATGACTAGAAGTTTGTACCCCTCGATGCCGGCGCTATCCTGGGTGATCTTTCGCTCCAGGGAACGCAGTTCCTCAAGGCAACCATGGACGTCGCCAATGGCGTAGACGACCGCCGGCAGCGTATCTAGCCGTACGTGCCGGGCCTCAGACTGCGCCCGCGTCGCAGCCTGGCGAGAGGCGCCAAATAGTCGCCGGACGAAGTCCAGCATCACCGTAACCTGCCGTCCGACCGGACGCCGACGCAATTTGCCAGACCAGTGGTGACAATAGCGATGAACATCAAGGTGTTGGCCGGGATTTCCAGACTAAAATCTACGGTCGAATGGATGGCGATCTGGACAATGGCTGCCAGGGCGGCAACCTGGGGTGCCCAGGATCCGGTGCCGCGTAGCAGGCCGACGATTAGTCGCACTGCGGCATAGCCGAACGCCAGAATAAGGAAAGAGCCCGCCACCAGGCCAAGTTCGGCCCAGAGCGCTAGATAGGAGTTATGCGCAAGTTTCCACGTCACGTCCGGGGTCAGGGGCAGTTGATGAACCAGTGGGAATGCCACCTCGAAGGTTCCACCCCCAAATCCGGTCCAGGGTCTCAACGCGATCAGGTCCATCACCTGTTGATAGAGCAGGATGCGACTGTCCGAGCCAAAGCCCTGCCATTCGATGCGTTCAAGGAGACCGCCGCCAATCAGCCAAAACAGTCCGACAAGGGTGGCCAATGCCACCGGCGCGACCAAAAGGACAAGGCCCAGTCGACGCACCGAGAGCAGGGTGATCAGGATCACGACCCCGGAGCCCGCAAGAGTTGCGAAAAGGCCCATGCGCGACTGGGTGCCGATGACGATGAGCAGCAGGAAGAGGTAGCCGGCCGAATAAAGCACAAGGCTGCTCAAAAGGCCCGTGATCAGTCCGTCGTCTGGGTGCCGCTGGGCCTGGCGCCGCACCAGGGCGCAAAGATGCGATAGGGTCAGGATCGCCCCAAATCCCAGGAAGGTCGCGAAAGAATTGCGGTTGACGAAGCTGCCGGTGATCGACCCCGAATAGGCCCATTTGGGCAGACCCAGAATGGTATCTCCCATGCGCAAGGCCACAAGACCATAGGCGGCATAGGCCAAGGCGATGGCGATCAGGCCATGGAGAAGGAACGGGCGCCGTCTGTCACTGGCGGCCACCTGCAGCACCAGAAACGCCACCAGTGCATAGGTCAACTGACGCGTCAGCATCAACAGGGTCTGCCCTGGCGCAACGCTCACTTGCGCCGATACCAGAGTGGCTCCTTCAGCGCTCACGATCGGAAAGGGTGCAATGGGCAGGAGCTGGAGGATCAGGGCAGCCAGTGTCAGGAGAACTAAAAAAGTCGGGGACTTGAAGTCCAGCGGGCTGACCCGCAATGGGTTACCCGAGCGCAACTGCCAGACAAGGAAAACCACGGCCACCAGGCCCGTGTAGGACGCCCAAAGCGCCCAGAGGAAGGGCCGGGCGCTGGCAAGGGGCAGGGGCGCCAGGGCAAAAAGCACTAGCAGTGCCCAAAGTGCAAAGCCATTTTGCGGCCTGCCGGCGGAGCGGCTGGTGAGAGCGCGGGGGCGGGCGGCGGCAAAGGCGGAAATGGTCATCTCTCCGCTCCTAAAGCTGACGGCGGATAAGTGAGACGAAGCGGCGCTGCACGTCCTCCGGCTGCGCTTCGATCAATTGTTCGGCACGCTGGCGAAACGCTTCATCCAGCACATATCTCCGCGCCACAACCGCCCCCCGACTGCTCGGGACCAGCAGGACAGTGTCGGCGTCACCTACCGCCCGGGCAGCAGGCGAAATCTCAGCGTAGTGGTCCTGAACGAGGTCGAACCGCTGCTGGGCGATCCAGCTTTCATTGCGGCCCGTGAGACCAGACCAGACGATACTCCTACTGGCCTCGTCCGTTTCGCCGCTGCGGATCTGTGACATGGCAAGAACCAGCCAGGCATAGGCATCGGTGGGGGCGGCCGCGACAACCTCTTCCGAAAGCGCGCGGCAGAAGGGCCCGACCATAGCCTGTTGCGCGTCAGTGGCAAACCGAAGCGCCAGCGGGCTTGTCGCCTGCAGGGCCATCTCGCAATTCTCCAACAGGACCCGCCGTCCCTGGACAGAAAGGGGCAGCGGCAGGTCCTGTTCCATCATGGCGAGGAACTGCGGCAGTTGCGTGGATCCCGCACCCAATGCCGTGGCGCCCGCCTCGGCACGAAGCGTCAACGCGCCCAGGGAAAGGCAGCCGAGCGCCATGGCGAGCAGGGCAAAGGTGAGCGGGGTCTGGTTCTTGGCCATATTGTCCGGCTTCCCTCTATGGTCCTGCTCTAACGTGTCCCCAAGGCGCCTTGGGCGGCTCGGGGCGCTCCAATTGGCCCCGACCACGCATGGGTATTCATTAGGCGCTGTAGGAATAGTACCCGCTATACTTCTTGTAGTATTCGGAGCGCGATTGCTCCTGCTGCGTCAGGGCGACGAGAAGCGGAATGTCCTCGCCGGCGGCATTGACCAGAGCATCGATATTCTTCCTGACTTCGCTTTGAGAAGTGCTGGCCCATTTGATCACAAAGGTGATCGCGTCGGCTTGCCGACAGAGATAGAGCGCATCGACAACCGGCCCAACCGGCGGTGTGTCGAGAATGACATAATCGAATGAGCGCCGCGCGGCCTTGAGGATCCGGTGAAACGATGGGTTGTCGAGGAGCTGGTCCGTGGGCGCGTTGCTCCGCCGCGATCCCACTACGACTGAGGCCCTGGACAATGGATCACTGATGATGATGTGGCGCAATGAGGCCATCTGGTCGGCCTCATCGGACTGGAGCAGATCCAAGAGGCCGGTTTCGGGCGCAATCCCCAGATGGCGGTGAACGGAAGGCTTGCGCAGGTCGCAGTCGATCAACAGCACGGACTGGCCAGACATCGCCGCCGATCGTGCCATTGCCAGCGCCATGGTGGTCTTGCCCTCATTGGGATTGGAGGAGGTGACCAGGACGATCCGCCCGCGTTCCTCCGCGTCGGTGCTCCGCTGCGCATGGCGTATGGCCTGGTCAACTGCGGCACGAGCCCGGCGAATGGATTCGGAAAAGATAGAAAGGGGCGAGGACACGACGAGATCGGCATGGCTGTCGCTTTCAGCCTTTCCCTGCTGCCGCGGCACGGTGGCGGCAACAGGACGCTTGAGGACGGTTGCAACTTGCTCGTCGGTCGTAAAACCACCGACCAGGTTTTCATAGAGAAAGGCCAGGCCGACGCCCAATCCCAGTCCCGCCAGTCCTGCCAGGATCAGGATGAGACGCTTATTTGGAAATGAGGGGGCTTCTGGGGCCAGCGCCGTCGAGACAATGCGGCTGTCAGCCAACTGCAGGTCGGCCTGCGCCTCGAGGTCCTGCGCCCGGGAGAGCAGGGTCTGGTATTGCCGGCGCGCCAGCTCGGCGTTCTGCTGCAGCTCGAAAATCTGCGTCAGCGTGTCGGCCGATAGGGCCGAACCGATGACTTCGGACCGCAGGGTCTGGCGGAGCGAAGCCGTCTGATCCTGGGCCTGTTGCACTTCGCCCTGAAGTGCCGTGACCTCACTGTTGGCAGTCTCGATTATGGATTGCTCGATGCGGGAGAGTTCGGCCTGCAGGTCCAACTCGCTGGCGGTGCCCGCCTGGTCGGCAAGGTCCCGACGCAGGCGTTCGCGCTGCTGCTCGAGGGCGTCAAGGGCTTCGGATTGGAGGTTCGTGACGATGGCGTTGATGTCGTTGTCGGCAATGGCGACCTGTACCGTGCTCGCCAGCGAAGCGGATTGGGCACGCGCCGATTCCAGAGCCGCGATTTGTCTTTGCATATTGGCAAGGTCGGTTCGGCCGCTGTCACGCGCTATCGCATCGATATTGTCGGCAATGAATTGATCATAGGCGGTTTCGGATGCGACGATTCCAGTTCGGGCCTGCTCCAACCGGCTTTGAATGACCTCAAGGGAGGCAACGGCGCTCGATATCTTGGAAGACAGCTGGTCCTGGATGTAGACCTCGGCCAGGGCATTGGCGAGACCGGCGGCCTTGCCTGCCTCTTCGGACCGAACTTGGAGCGAAATGAGGTATGTGAGGCCTTTGCGCTGGACGCTGACTGCGCTGCGCAACTTGCTCAAGCTCTGGTTGAGCGCTTCCTGCCCCGTGGGCAGGTCGGGGGGCGGTACACCAAGAAAGGAAAGCAGGCGCGCGGTGAGGCCAATCGAGACGCCAAACTCGTCATCCGAAATCAACTGCTCGCGCTGGATCACCTTGAGAAGGACATTGTCGGACCGGGCCAACTCGACCTCGCTGTCGATCCGCGCATTGTCCGCTGCGGACGAGGCGCCGGAAATGGCGCTGTCATCGAGAATGTTCTTGCGCGAAGGGTCTACCAGCACCAGGGCGGAGGCGGTGTAGAGCGGGGTCAGGGTGAAGGCGACGGCTGCCGCGACCGCGACGACCAACACGGTCGTCGACACGATGAGCACCATACGCCTGCGAAGCAGGCCGAGGATGCCGCGGATGTCGATTTCACTTTCTTCCATAACGCTACTTTCGTGATCTTTATCTTGGCGGTTCTACGACCTGGGCAGCACTCGCGGCAGCCCGGCTTCTGGTAAGGCGGGTGATGAACCTGCCGCTGCGAACATCAGTAAAACAAATCCAACGGCCGCGGGCATCCAAGGGGACGACATGGCCAAAAAGTTGAAGGATTGATTTGAGTATCAGATTTCTTCAATTGCCGTACTGGTCGCTCTCAATCGATGGCATGAAGATTGCCGACTCCGGGGCGGCGCCAGATTGCCACCAAACGAATTGAGTTTCTATCTATTGTAGAAAATGCTGCAACTAGGGTTAAGCCGTTGCTGCCCTCCGATTTCTGCATAGGTCTAGGGGGCCTCGGTGTCGACTGCCGGCCAACCTTCGCCTGACGCGTTTGAGGTAGCCAAGTGGCTGCGCTTTGTTCGCTGCTCTGGACCTCTGCGTCCACTCTTGGCCAGGGATGCCGGAGTTGACGTTTGCCCGGATGCCTCATGGGGACATCAGGTTTCTCCCAAGCCACAGTCGATCGCGAAGTGCGAGCGCCAGCTTGGCCTGTCCAAACGTCCATTGGCCGCCCGTCAGCCTTCTGGTAGATTTTATTCGATGCGAACATCTATTTGGCGAGTCATCGCCTGGGGGCTCTTTATCCTGGTGACGCTTGCGACATTGTCGCCCATCGGGCTTCGGCCGCAAATTGTTGACGATCCCTCCATCGAGAGAGCTCTGGCCCTCCTGCTGGTTGGCATAACCTTCGGCTGCGGCTACCCGCGCAGAATCTGGCTGGTTGGCGGAGGACTGCTCCTTGGGATAGGCTGCCTCGAGTGGTCCCAGCAACTGCTGGTAGACCGGCATGGGCGGCTGGACGACGCTGCCGTCAAGTCGGGGGCGCTCATCATCGGACTCGGAATTGGACGGGTGCTTGCCCGAAGGTCCGGCGAACGGGAGCCGCAGGCGCGCTGACAACGACCTGGCGATGTTGAGCACCAGACTCGCATTTACTTTCTGTGGAGCTCGCGCATGACTTCTGCGAGTTCCTCGATCTGACGATCCTCTTCTGGCTCAGCAATCTGCGGACCGAGCACCAGGTGTCCCTCGACCGACAGCGCAAGTGCCAACAACGATAGTAGGGCCTGGTTTGGCGTGAGCGGTGGCGTTTGCCGAAGGCGCCACTCGGTGAACGCGCGCAGGAGCGAAGCGCTCATCCCCTGAACGGGCGGGAATGCTTCCGAGCTCGCCAAATGATCAAATCTGCGGTTCATGGCAGTCGTCCTTTCGGAAGCGCAATATGCTTCACGCCACGGGCCGGTGAAAATGGTTCTGACGGTTAAGGATAACGCAGGCGCGGCCGTGCGAAGGAGGCCATGCTGGGCCGGAGAATTGGGGCGTTGCTGCGCTTCCTGGCTTGCGCGTGGATCTTTTCCGGGATCAGCGCTGCATCGGGGTGGCCAGTGTAACGGATTGCGGGTTTGAATGCGCGGCGGCCGCCAGGTTGAGCCCTGAAATCCTTTAGGTCCTGCGCAATCGTCGCTGTTCTGGAGGAGCCAATGCTTTGGTCGTCGATCTCCGAAGCGGCCAGATCGAGCCGCAGCACAAGGTGGTGGCCACGATGCGCGGGGACGCCGCCGCAAAGGACCGGGTTGAAAGTAGTATGATCCGGTGGTCGTTCACCTGGTCCGTGGCGTATACTGCGGCCTTATTTCCAAAGCACGGCCACAGCGTTGGCTGGCGACCGCTGCGACAGGTGGATCCAAGCGGGGGCATGATCGATTGCGCCCGCCTCGCCGCGCACTTCCTTGTTGACGCCCGCCGCCTTGAGTTTGCGGGCAAGTGGGCGGCTCAAAAGGAGATGATCTAGACGCAACCCCGCGTTACGTTGCCAACGGTTTCGCATATAGTCCCAGAAGGTATAGATAGTCGCCTCTGGATGCTGGCGCCGGATGGCATCCGTCCAGCCCTGCTCCAACAGCTTTTGGAATAATGCGCGGCTCTCCGGCTGGACGAGAGCATTGTCCTTGTATGAAGTTGTCGCGTAGATGTCGCATGGTTCTGGAACGATATTGAAATCCCCGGCCAGCACAATTGGCAGTTCGCTCGACCAAAGCTCTTGAGCATGTGCGACCAGACGCTCGGTCCAGTCGAGTTTGTAGTCGTACTTCGGTCCGGGTCGGGGATTGCCGTTCGGTGCACAAAGACAGCCGACGATGACGCCATTGCAGGCCGCCTCGATGTAGCGCGCGTGGCGATCATTCGAACTCCCCGGAAGTGCATCCCTTGTTAGGACCGGTGTGCGTCCGCGGGCGAGGATGGCGACACCATTCCAGCTCGGTTCCCCTTTCCAGGCCGCCTCAGAGCCCGGATCCGCCAGCGCCGTGGCGGGAAACCTGCTATCGATGGTCTTGAGTTCCTGCCCGTTGAGACTAGAAAACAGGCGAAAGAATTGAACCTCGCGAATAGCGTAATTACTGCGGCCGATCGTCAGCGCTGTGCTGCTCCTCACCGCCCTGGTCCGCCTGTGCAATCAGTTCGGCCAAACGGGCTGCGGCACGGCCAGGCAGCTTGTCGATTTCCTCTGCGTCTATCTGGGGCCCATTGTCTCCGACCTGCAGCAAACCGACCATGCCTAGTCCTAAATGGGGCTGGCACTTGAAAGCGTAGAAGCCTTCTTGGTCATAGGTGATGGTGATCTCCTCATTGATCTTGCCCTTCCAGGGATCCGCCTCTGCCGGGATCATCTCCAGGATGGACTCGGAGTTGTGGCCCTTGTCGGAGGCAACGAAGGTGACGCTGTCACCCGGCTCGATTTTCAGGAACGCCGGCTCGAACTGCATGGTGCGGCCTTCAGAGTCCTTGTTGAGCATCTCTATGCGATGGTCTGCGGCCCAGGCGCTGGTTGCGGAGAGCAGAATGCCGGTAGCGATCGCAGATTTGAGTGCTGTGCGTTTCACGGCGTGATCCTCTTTCGGTTGACCTGGCCGGGAAATGCCTCACCCCCAGCAGGAGTTCAGAGCCGGGCAGACGAACCACTTCGGTTAACCCAGGTGAACGTCGGTTGGTCCTGAAGGACTTGCGAACCGGCCGCGGAGGCTGTGAAAGGCCTCCGCCACTTTGCAACCGAACGAAGTGCGGCTTGAACCGTTGGGGAAGGAGCCCAGACATCGATCCAAGGAGATGAAAATGTCCGCCTGCAAACCACGCCATCAGCAACCTTTGTCCTGTCTTATGAGCGGAGTTGCTCTTGGCGTGGCCCTGACTTGTGCGTCAGCTGTCGCCCAGGAAAATCCTGTCGAGATCGAACGGGGCGAAGATCAGCTCTTTTCGGGTCGTGTGCTCACCACGGGATTGTCCAACCCGTGGGAAATCACCTGGGGCCCCGACGACATGCTCTGGGTCACGGAGCGTTCGTCCGGGGAGGTGACACGTGTCGACCCGCGGACCGGCGAGCAACAGACACTCCTGACGATTGAGGATCTGAGTGTTGACGTGCAGCATCAGGGGCTACTGGGTCTGGCGCTGCACCCGGAACTGCTGCAGGGCAGCGGCAATGACTATGTCTATCTCTCCTATACCTACGAGACCGGCTCTACCCTGTCACCTGATCCACGCCAGAAGCTGGTGCGCTACACCTATGACGAGGCCAACCAGGTCCTGGCCGATCCTTTCGAACTGATTTCCGGAGTGCCAGCGTGGAACGACCACAATGCCGGCAGGGTGAAGATCGGCCCCGACCTGAAACTTTACTACACATTGGGCGAGCAGGGCGCCAATTTTGGAGGCAACTACCAACGCCCCAACCGTGCACAGGAGCTGCCCACGCAGGAGGAGGTCAAGGCCCAGGACTGGAATACCTATTCGGGTAAGGTGCTGCGCCTCAATCTTGACGGGTCGATTCCAGACGACAATCCGGAGATCAACGGTGTGCGCAGCCACATCTTCACCTACGGGCACAGGAACCCGCAAGGGATCGACTTTGGGCCGGGTGGCACTATCTATGTCTCGGAACACGGTCCGGACACCGATGACGAACTCAACGTTGCGGAAGCGGGGGGAAACTACGGCTGGCCGTTCGTCGCCGGCTACCGTGATGACAGTGCTTATGTCTATGGCAACTGGAGCGAGGCCTCCGCTGATTTGCGCTACACGGGCCGGGACATCCCCGAAGAGGTGCCAAAGTATCCCGAAAGCGAGTTCGAGCCGGATATCATTGAGCCGATTGCGACCTATTGGACGGTGGGCGACGACTACGATTTTGAGGGCAATTGCGGGTGGATCTGCAACCCGACGATCGCGCCCGGCTCCATCCAATATTACGCGGCGGGCGAGCGTGGCATCCCCGAATGGGACAATTCGGTACTACTGCCAACGCTCAAGCATGGCACCCTATACGTGCAACCTCTGAGCGAAGATGGTCTTGCGGCCGATGGTCGTCCCACGGCCTGGTTCAGTACACAGAACCGATACCGCGACACAGCCATCGGGCCAGATAACCGTACCATATTTATAGCCACAGATGGCTTCGGCACTGCCGCCCAAATCTACGGAGAGCGCGGCTTCACCAACGTGCTGCACAATCCTGGGACAATCCTGACTTTCACATATCAAGGAGAACTGGCGGAGGCCCAGGCGGTGTCAGGGCTGGGCTTGGGACCCGCCTCCGACCAGGAACTGGACGGGCAACGTGAGCCATCGAGCGAGGCAAGTGCAGCGGAAGGCGAGAGCTCCACAAAGGGGAGCAACGAAAGCGTCGGCTCGCAGGAAATGTCTGGCGGTGACGCGATTGGCGCAGAGGCGCCTGAGCGCGCCGCCCAAACGGACGTCGATACCAGCTTCGATCAGCTGTTCGACAATGGCCGAACGCTCTATGGCATCAACTGCGCCGCTTGTCATGCCGTCAATGGTCAAGGAGCGCAGGGGCCGGCACTGGCCGGCAGCAAAGCCCTGGATGACGACGAGTATCTCGCGCGCACCCTTGTACACGGCTTTGGCTATATGCCGCCCTTCGGCGACCAGTTGAGCGATCTCCAGCTCTCGGCGATTGCCACCTATATCCGCAATAGTTGGGGCAACGAGTTTGGGATACTGCCGCCTGACGATTTTGCGCAACAGCGCTAGGTTTTTTACTGAGGTGGGTCCTGAGATCGCAGAGATCCAAGCTCGGTAGCTGCATCAACGCTACAAGACGAGTCGACTCCGCCACCGCTCGAAGGGCAACGCTCTCGAAGCCCTGGCGTTTCGAATTCAGCAAGGAGACTGCGCTGCGTAGTGTTCAGTGACGCGTGCGCCCATAACGGACGAGGTGGGACGATGTCCAACGGAGAATTGAGCAATTTCGAACTTGAAGGCCGGCTTTCTGCGCAGCGCCAAGTACTGGCATGGGTGCTTGGGCGGACCGTAAGCTCGCCCGAAGCTCTTGCTGATCTCAAGGCGCATATCGACCAATCGGTCCCGCCGCGGGACCATCAGGAGGACCCAGGGGCCGTTCCCGATAGCGGTTATGCCGCCCTTACTGCTGCTGGCTTCGAAATCAGACTGTTGCTCGAACCTCTGGAGCTCAAGCTGGGCCATGAGCGCGGGGCCGAAGGCGAGCATAACCGCACTTGCAGAGACGGGTCGACTGGTGATGTTCGAGATCACGACCGATGAAAAGCAAAATTGCTGGCATGGCTTGAGCGAGGGGGCCAAATCGAGACCAGTGGTGTTCCTGTCTCTCTCTTCATTGTCTCTCGAACCGTCCGTACCGCACCGCTGCTTGGCTGAATCGCCGGCGCGGTGGTGCTTTGCGTTTGCGTCTTTGGCATACCGAGCGTGAAGAGCCGTGATCAGCGCTCCGGCGGAGAATATCTGGCGCCCACCAATTTTTTGCCCGTCTTACCACATTCCCCGCATCTTCGCGCCCAAGTCCACCACCACCGGACTTGCCGGCAACGCGCCGTCCCGAACAGACGCCACTGGCGGCCAAAAGAAGTCCTCGAATAGCACCATCATGGTGCGAGGGATGAAGCGCGTGCGCTGCGCATAGAGGTGCCGGTCGCCGTTTCGGGTCTGCTGGGTGACATAGAACCGCTGCGGCACGAGCAAGTGCAGCTCGTCCTTGGCCCGCGTCATGGCGACATAAAGCAGCCGCCGCTCTTCCTCCAGTTCTTGCGTTGAGCCGGTTCCCAAATCGGACGGAATACAGCCATCAACAACGTTGAGGACGTGGACCGATTTCCACTCCTGGCCCTTGGCGGAATGAATTGTCGAGAGGATGAGATAATCCTCATCGCGCATCGGCACGCCCGCTTGGCCGCTTGTGGCATCTGGCGGGTCGAGGGCCAGTTCCGTGAGGAACTTCTCGCGGTTCGGGTACCCCGATGCGATCTGTTCGAGCTGCACGATATCTGCGGTTCTGGTCGCAGCGTCCTCGTACCGGTCCTCCATGAGAGGCTCGTACCAGTGACGGGCGTGCGCCAGCTCCAGGGGCCAGCCGGTTTCTCGGCCGGACAACCGAGAGACGAGGGTGACGAGATCAGTCCAGTGCTGTCCTGCCTTGGACGGCGGCGGAACCTCGGACAGTGCCCAGGCTGCGTTCGTGGACGCCTCGATCACATCCAGGATGCGCCCAGCAGTGGTCGGCCCGATACCCGGCATCAATTGCAACACACGGAACCCCGCCACGCGGTCGCGTGGATTCTCTGCCCACCGCATAACCGCCAGCAGGTCTTTCACGTGGGCGGCGTCGAGGAACTTGAGGCCGCCGAACTTGACGAAGGGGATATTGCGACGGGTCAGCTCGATCTCGAGCGGCCCGGAATGGCTTGATGTCCGGAAAAGGACCGCCTGTTGCTTGAGGGGTGTGCCGGCCTCGCGCGCCTCGAGCACCGAACTGGCGATATAGCGGACCTGGTCCGCCTCATCCTTGACGGTCACAAGGTTTGGCTTCGCCTCCGAGACGCGCTCCGACCAGAGGTTCTTGGTGAAGCGCTCGGTTGCTTGCTCGATAACGGCGTTGGCGGCGGCCAGGATGGGCTGGGTGGACCGGTAGTTCTGATCGAGTGTCACGATCTCGGCCGGTGGGTCGAATGTCGTAGGAAAGTCCAGGATGTTTCGGACAGAGGCGGCCCGGAAAGAGTAGATGGATTGGGCGTCGTCCCCGACCACCGTCAGACCTCTGCCTTCGGGCCGCATTGCCAAGAGAATGGCGGCCTGGAGGCGGTTGGTATCCTGGTACTCGTCAACCATCACATGATCGAACTGGCTTGAGACCCGCTGGGCAATCATAGGCTCGGCCATCATCCCGGCCCAATAAAGCAGCAGGTCATCGTAATCGAGGACGTTTTGTTTCTGCTTCGCCTCCACGTAGGCGCCAAAGAGGTTCCGCAACTCGGCGGACCACATGGCGCACCATGGGAAGACCGACTGCAAGATTTCTTCGAGATCGGCCTGGCTGTTGACGACGCGGGAGTAGACCGCGAGGCACGTCCCCTTGGTGGGAAAGCGCGATTTGGTCTCACTGAAGGTCAACTCATGCCGGACGAGGTTCATCAGATCGGCAGAATCTTCGCGGTCATGAATGGTGAAGGCAGGATCCAGGCCAATGTGATGAGCATATTCCCGCAGGAGCCTGGCTCCAATCCCATGGAAGGTGCCCGCCCAGGTCAGACTGTCGGTGATTGCGCCCGAGCCCACACCGAGCACTCTGGTGGCGATACGTTCGACTCGTCGGATCATCTCTGCTGCCGCGCGTCGGGAGAATGTCAGGAGCAGGATGCGGCGGGGGTCGGTGCCATTGACGATCAGGTGGGCGACGCGGTGAGCAAGGGTGTTGGTCTTGCCGGACCCCGCGCCGGCAATAACGAGCAGGGGGCCGGCTTGAGGGGTCGAGCTTCCATGCTCGACGGCCCGGCGCTGCCCAGCATTGAGGCTATCGAGATAGGCGACATCACCAGGCACGAATCGATCCTTCCGAGTAGTCGGGCCAGATGATCGCATTCCTGTTTTGTTCACAAGCTCTCAACGGTGCAGCAAGGTGGCCAGGCCGCCGAAGACAAAAACGAGGAGCAGCCCGACCGCAGCCAGCCGAACATCGAATTCTGCCCCGGACAGTGGTGCCAGAACCAGGGTGGACATCGAGGCCACCGCCAGACCCGCCAAGATCTGAGCCAAAACTTTCTTTGCTTTCATCGCTATCGCCTCCTTGCCATTCAAACGCAGAATAAGCGGGCGTGACGGGCCGGGGATAAGATGGTTAGTCTCGACTTCCCATGGAAGGCGGTACCATGAAGGTCTACATCGACATGCTCAGCGAGAGTCTGATCGACCAGTACAAGCTCTATCTCGAGACCTTCATGGTCGATCTTTGGAGCGACCACGGCTTCATCGAGTTCCGCACAGGCTTTGCGCTGCGATCCGACCACAAGCTGCGCGACTTCGTAATCAAGGTCGAGGCCCGCGAAGCGATCAATGACGTGGAGCGCAGGGCCGTCATCGCTGCAGTTTTCGTTGAGATCGAGGATGCAATCGACGCGGCTATTGCCGACGAAGTCGTGGCGGCGAACTAATGGCGCGTGTTCCCACGTTCTCGAAGTGTGGAGGGCCATTGGGTGAGGCCGGCCAGTCCGGTGATGCTCTGCGTCAATTGTCTGACAGCGAGGTTGGAATCCTCATCAAACGGTGCGCCGCTGCCCTCAAGGCGCATGGCACTGACTTCCATCGGGGTGACGACAAAGAAAATGCGCTGACGGCCTTTGAGTCCACCATGGTGCTATTGCTCGAGGTTCGGGACCTGCACCCCAGCCGCCGCGTCGACATCGACGCCGTCTTAGTGCGCTTCGGCTATCCGGTGCAGGTAAATTAAGTTCGCCGCTGCGGCTTCTTGGCTCGTGCATAGAGCAAGCAGCCCAAGATCAGCGCGCCGCCGATGACGAGGTTGGACCAGACCACGAGCTGGGGCATCGCGGGGCTTGCTGCACACGCATTGATGTTGATCAGATCCATGTAGAAGCAGTGCTGCTCCGGCTCGGCAAAGCTGAAGGTTCGAGTGAACATGCCATTGGTGAACAGCAACAGACCCAAGACCAGAAGAAGCCACTTCAACATCGCGCACCCCCAAAGACACGATCGAGCGGCAGGATAATGCGCCTGATCCTACGCGATGTCCAATATGAACAACTGAGTTGACAGCCAGATACTTGTGGTCCCCGGTAAAAGCGCCTTGGTAGCATCTCCGCCGAGGCCAGCACGGAGATCGGCGCGGACGGCCCAGTCGGCTAAGGCCTATGCTGCGCTCCCTCTGCGCCGGGCAAGGCGTCAATGTCCATTCCGCCAGGATACTAGATTTCCCGCGCCGAGCGTCGTGCCGTAGCGGCACAAACGCGGAAGGCGGCGCAAGTTGCAGGCCCCGATCCTGACCAAAAACCCCAACAGCGCAAGCTGTCGGGGTCATGGGGAAGATTGGGGGGGGGGGTAGTGCCCCTGGCGATGGGAGTCACCAAGGCAGCGCGTGAGATCACCGGGGGAAGTTCACCACGCCCCGACAGAACGTGCGCAGGGCGACGGGGTTCCCATAAGATATCCAGAGTGAGCGCAACCCTGGCCCTTAGCCGGGGTGGGACCATCCCGTTCCGGTCTCAGGGCCGCGCTCGGGTCGTTGGTAGCGGGGGGAGGCTGACGGGTGCTTTAACCGGCAGGCGGCATTTTAGCGATAGGCGAACTTACCTTCGGTGGACGGAGCCTATAGCCAAACGGGTGAGGCAACCGCAGTGCCGCTGCCATCGCCTCACTCTCTGTTCCAAACGGCCCATCCAGCAAGCTGTGGCTATCGTAGACGCCGTAGCTGCCGTCTGGTCGGCGGCGGATTTCCCAGCCATCGACCCATGCCACATCCTGGTCCATCTCCGACCTCCTAGCTCTCGCAATGCAGGCATTCTAGGGAGCGGGGAAGACACCAGCAATTCAGTTTGACATGTCGATGGCCGGTCGTGATTTGACCACGGAGCGAGACTCTTGGTCCCGGTTTTGGCGTTGGCCGACATCTACGACACGCTGGATCCGAAACCTCGGTTCAAAGCCATGGATCTAAATCTAGGTTCTGGCCCGCGTATATGACGGACATGGCAGCCGGGACACGCATTCCGTCACAACTGCTCTCAGCCGTGGGACGGCGTTCACAAGTTGCCAACGCCTTGCCGGGAGACCTGCACTGGGCCAAGCCACAAGGTTGGCCCAGTCTGCTGAAAGTGCCTGGTTACCCCAGGCGGTTCGCCGATCAGTAGGCCGACTTCGAACCGAACAATGGGCACTACGCTCAACGCAAGGCGAGAGCGGCTAAATCGACCGTTTAGAGATGGGTCTGGGTAAGCGGCTCCGGGTGGCGATTCTGGAAGAAAATCATATAGCCACCGCGGCTTAACCGTTTCAAAATTGTTTTGAATCGGCTCACAAAGCTTTGGAATCGACTCAACGATTTTTTGGATCGACAACGCTGGATATTTCTGGTGCCGGCAGCAGGGTTCGAACCCGCGACCCCCTGATTACAAATCAGGTGCTCTACCAACTGAGCTATACCGGCACAGGATCGCATCTATCATTGCGTTCGTGCCCTGCGCAAGAAGAATGGAGCCATGCCAAGGGGGGGCGGGACGAACCGACGACGATGCGGCAATGGCCAGGGTATCACGGCGTTGAACTATTTTTCTGCTTAATCCTGCTAGAGCGCGCCGTCCGGACCGACACTGAAAGCCTAAGTGGTGCTCTTTCATAAGTAGTGTCTCACTGGAGGACGAATTTGCCTTTGTGCCCGCATTGCCGGACATTTGGCCCGTTTGAGGCTTGATACGGGTCAGGACGCAGGGGTACCTACAGCGTCGCTGCCGCTGGAGCGCAGTTCATCGCTGGATTAAGATCTTGGACCAGAATCGACTGACACATTTGCAGACCCTCGAGGCCGAGAGCATCGAGATTTTGCGCGAGGTAGCGGCCAGTTTTGAGCGGCCGGTGATGATGTACTCGATCGGCAAGGATTCGAGCGTGCTGCTGCATCTGGCGCGCAAGGCCTTCTATCCGAGCAAGATCCCGTTCCCGCTGCTGCATGTGGACACGACCTTCAAGTTCCGAGAGATGATCGCGTTTCGGGACCGGACGGCCGAAGAGTATGGTTTCGATCTCATCCGCCACACCAATCAGGACGGGGTGCGCGACGGCATCAATCCGTTCGACCACGGTTCGTCCCGGTACACCGACATCATGAAGACCCAGGCCCTGCGCCAGGCCCTCAATGCCGGCAAGTATGACGCCGCCATCGGTGGTGCGCGTCGGGACGAGGAGAAGTCGCGCGCCAAGGAGCGGGTGTTTTCCCACCGCAATGCCAGCCACGCCTGGGATCCCAAGAACCAGCGACCCGAGCTCTGGCGGACCTTCAACACGCGGCTCAACCCTGGCGAGAGCATGCGGGTGTTCCCGATCTCGAACTGGACCGAACTGGATGTGTGGACCTACATCTATTCCGAGCAGATCCCCATCGTTCCGCTCTACTTCGCCCGGCCGCGTCCGGTGGTGGAGCGCTCGGGTACGTTGATCATGGTCGATGACGAGCGCCTGCCGCTCAACCCGGGCGAGACGCCGCGCGAGGAGATGGTGCGGTTCCGCACCCTTGGCTGCTATCCGCTGACCGGCGCCATCCGCTCGGAAGCTTCGGACCTTCCCTCGATCATCATGGAGATGCAGGCCAGCCGTACCTCGGAGCGCGAAGGCCGGCTGATCGACAGCGACAGCGTGGGCTCGATGGAAAAGAAGAAGCAGGAAGGGTATTTCTAGGATGAGCGTTGCCATGGCCACCGCCAATACCGACCTCGATCTCTGGCTGGCCCAGCAGACGGACAAGTCGCTTCTGCGCTTTCTCACCTGCGGCAGTGTCGATGACGGCAAGTCCACCCTGATCGGCCGTCTGCTCTATGACAGCCAGCTCATTCTCGACGACCAGCTGGCGAGCCTTAAAAAGGAAAGCCACAACCGCACCGTGGGCGAGGAGGGGATCGATTTCTCGCTTCTCGTGGACGGGCTGGTGGCCGAGCGCGAGCAGGGCATCACCATTGACGTCGCCTATCGGTTCTTTTCGACCGACAAGCGCAAATTCATCGTGGCCGACACGCCGGGCCACGAGCAATACACCCGCAATATGGCAACCGGGGCCTCTAATGCCGAACTGGCGCTGGTGCTGATCGATGCCCGCAAGGGCGTGCTGACCCAGACCCGCCGCCACAGCTTCATTCTGTCGCTGATCGGGGTGAAGCATGTGGTCCTGGTGGTCAACAAGATCGACCTGGTCGATTATGAGCAGGCCACTTTCGATCGGATCGTGGCCGAATACCGCGCCTTTGCCGAACCGCTCGGGTTCAAGAGCCTGCACGCAGTGCCGGTCTCGGCCCTGCGCGGGGACAATATCCTCAAACAGAGCCCCAACACGCCCTGGTACCGTGGCGAAGCGCTTGTGCCCTATCTCGAGACCATCGATGTCTCGGAAGATCGTACGGCGCAGACCTTCCGGTTCCCGGTGCAGTGGGTGAACCGGCCCAATCTCGATTTCCGGGGCTTTTCGGGCACGGTGGCGTCTGGTGCGGTCTCGGTGGGTGACGAGGTGCTGATCGCTTCCTCGCGCAAGCCGGCGGTCGTGAGCCGCATCGTGACCATGGATGGTGAGCTCAACCGCGCCATTGTGGGGCAGGCGGTGACGCTGGTGCTCGATCGCGAGGTCGACATCTCCCGCGGCGACGTGTTGAGCCATCCCGGCGAAACGCCCGAATACTCCAACCAGGTTCAGGCACGGCTGATCTGGATGAACGAGGAGGCCGCCTTTCCCGGGCGTTCCTACCTGCTCAAGATCGGCTCGCAGACGGTGCCGGCGGCCATTACCGACCTCAAGTTCCGCACCAATGTGAACACGCTCGAACATACGGCCGCGACCAAGATCGACCTCAATGAAGTGGCCACGGTCACCATCGCCACCGACAAGCCGATCGCCTTTGACCCCTACGCCACCAATGCGCTAACCGGCGGGTTCATTCTGGTGGATCGGATCTCCAATGCCACGCTGGCGGCGGGCACCATCGAATATGGCCTGCGGCGCGCGCAGAACCTGACCTACCAGTCCTTCGACGTGAACCGGGAGGTGCGGGCCCGGATGAAGGGGCAGACCCCGCGCATCGTCTGGTTCACCGGTCTTTCCGGGTCGGGCAAGTCCTCGATCGCCAATCTGCTTGAAAAGCGGCTGACCGCCGAGGGTCGCCATGCCTATATCCTGGATGGCGACAATGTCCGCCATGGCCTCAACAAGGACCTTGGCTTTACCGAGGCGGCGCGGGTCGAAAACATCCGGCGCGTGGCCGAGGTTGCCCGGCTCATGGCCGATGCCGGCCTGATCGTGCTGGTCTCGTTCATCTCGCCCTTCGAAAAGGAACGGCGCCTGGCCCGCGAGATCGCCGGCGACATCGACTTCACCGAGGTCTATGTCGATACCCCGCTCGAAGTGTGCGAAGCGCGCGACCCCAAGGGGCTCTACAAGCGCGCTCGTGCCGGAGAGATCAAGAACTTCACAGGTATCGACAGCCCGTTCGAGGCGCCCGATGATCCTGAATTGGTACTGCACGGGGCCGAAGCTGACCCCGCGGTACTCGCCGACGAGCTTCACCTATTCCTCAAGTTCTGAGTCAAAAGGCGCCGCAAGCGGAGCCGTCTTCTTAATGGTTACATGAGGATTGCAGCATGGAGCATGCATGCATCCCATATCGGTCTTGGCGGCGTTACAAGCGAATGCCGCTCTCCAACCCCGCGATGTCGCCCTGATCAAGCGCGCTCAGCGTCTTCATCATCAGGCCGCGGAAGATGGGTTCCTTTTCGTCCATATGTGCGGATATCCGAGGCACGCCGTTGATGCGGCATACGAGGGAGGCGGCCAGCGCGGCCTCAATTTCCGCGCGCATCAGCGGCAAGGCTCGCGCCCCCGGACCAACAAGCAGAATGTGGCTGGGGTCAAACATTGCCAACATGCGGCTCAGGCCGAAGCCGATCGCCCGACCGGCCATGTTGAACCCATGAGTTGCCGCACGGTCTCCGGCCTCGGCGCGCTGCACGAGGGATTCATATTGTTGCGCCGGTACGGCCGGGGCAGGGTGGGCCGTATCCGGCACGGAGAAGCTGGTGCGCAACACTCCATAGTCCGCCGCGTAGGCCTCGATGCAGCCGCGCATGCCGCAACGACACAGGGCGCCGTTCGGCATGTGGTTCATGTGGCCAAACTCGGTCGCGCCGCCCTCGCTGCGCCCTGTGATCTGACCGCGCAGGCTTAGGCCCATGGCCACAGTCGAGCCGATGAAAACCGTTGCAACGCTTTGATCGTGCAATGCGGGATCGAGCCAGCGCGTGCCCTCGGCCAACAATCTGCCGCGCTTGTGAAGCTCGACCGGAATTCCGGATTGCTGCGCCATGTCGGTGGCGAAGGCCGTTCCGGCCAGGTGGGCCACAGGCGACCACCGCACGCCACCCCCGCCATCGCGGTCCAGGATGCCCTGAACGGAAATGGCGATGCGCCGCAGGGCCGGCGCGGCTTTGGGCGTGCGCTGGCGCAGGCTCTCAAGGTGCTCGGCGAAGAAGACGGTGGGAGAGGTGTCGAGAAATGTCGTGGGGGTGACATTGGTTTCGATGCGATCCACCAGCACGCCCGAATAGTCGACCAGCGAGGCCCTGAGGCGGTTCACGTCCAGTTCGAAAAGCGCCACGTAGGCGGCCGATCGCCTGAAGCCCACCAAGGTAGCGGGCCGCCCGCGCATGCGCCCGTCCGGGCGGTCGGAACTCAGCTCCTCAACAGCGCGCTGGGTGAGCAGATCCTGCATAATGGCCGTGACGCTGGCATGACTGAGGCCGGTGAGGCCTGCCAGGGCCGTACGCGATTGCGGCCCGCCCGAGCGCAGAGCGGCCAGGATAAGCCCGCGATTTTGCCGCCGGACGCTATCACTATCGCTGACGTTTCGCGTCAAGCACGCTCCTCCCAACCCCGCGCACAAATCAGCATTCAATTGGTCGCATCGCAACCATGATTATCTTCGAGGCTCGAAATTGACGTTGACATGCTGCAAGGCAACATGCGAGAGGTTTTTTCGAGCAGTAAAAATAATGCTCAGAGGCGCAGGGAGGCGGCGCCTGGTTGGGGTTATGCCGCCAACTTGCATTTCGGGCAGCATCGCTGCCCATTGGGAGGACATCATGAACAAGTTTGCAGCGATCCTGCTTGCGTCGACGGCCCTTTTTGGAACCGCGATCGCGCAGGACCAGATCGTGGTCGGCGTTTCCTGGAACAACTTCCAGGAAGAGCGCTGGAAAACCGACGAAGCCGCCATCAAGGCCGCACTCGATGCCGCTGGCGCACAGTATATTTCGGCTGACGCGCAGTCTTCAGCGTCCAAGCAGCTGACCGATATCGAAAGCCTGATCAGCCAGGGTGCCGACGCCCTGATCGTTCTGGCCCAGGACAGCGACGCCATCGGACCTGCTGTTGCCGCAGCCGTGGCCGAGGGCATTCCGGTGGTTGGATATGATCGCCTGATCGAAAATCCCGACGCCTTCTACCTGACCTTCGACAACAAGGAAGTGGGCCGCATGCAGGCGCGCGGCGTGTTCGAAGTGCAGCCGGAAGGCAATTACGTCTTCATCAAGGGCAATTCGGCTGATCCGAACGCCGACTTCCTGTTCGCCGGCCAGATGGAAGTGCTGCAGGCTGCGGTGGATTCGGGCGCCATCAAGAATGTGGGTGAAGCCTATACCGACAACTGGAACCCGGAAGTCGCCCAGGCGAACATGGAGCAGTTCCTGACCGCCAACAATAACGAGGTCGACGCTGTCGTAGCCTCCAATGACGGTACCGCAGGCGGCGCCATTGCAGCGCTGAGCGCCCAGGGTTTGGCTGGATCCGTGCCGGTGTCGGGACAGGACGGCGACCACGCCGCACTCAACCGCATCGCGCTGGGCACCCAGACTGTGTCGGTCTGGAAGGACGCCCGCGAGCTGGGCAAGAAGGCGGCCGAGATTGCCGTCGAACTGGCTGGCGGCGTTGCGCTCGATGGCGTGACCGGCGCCACCAAGTTCTCCGATGGCCCGAACGGCGTCGAAATGAACGCCGTCCTGCTGCCCCCCGTGCCGATCACCAAGGACAACCTCAACGTCGTCATCGACGCCGGCTGGGTTTCCAAGGACGTGGTCTGCCAGGGCGTAGCTGCCGGTTCGGTTGCTGCGTGTAACTGATGCCGTCTTGACATAGACTGGTGAAGAGGTGCCGCGGCGTCACGCGCTGCGGCACTTCCACAACCGGATTGCGCCCCGGTCCGCCGGAGCGCCGCTTCCTAGGGGGAACTCGATGGCCGAGCCGCGCGCCATGTCCAGCACCACGCATCCGAGCCAGATGGTGCAAAATCCGCTCCAGCGCTTTCTGATGGCAACCGAGATCGATACACGCCTTCTGGGCATGATCGGTGCACTTGCCATTATCTGGGTGGGATTCAATTTCTTTTCGGGCGGGCTGTTCCTGACGCCGCGCAACCTGTGGAACCTGTCGGTGCAGACGGCGTCCGTGGCCGTCATGGTGACTGGCATGGTGCTGGTCATCGTCACACGCAATATCGACCTTTCGGTTGGTTCAATCCTGGGTGTGGTGGGCATGGTGATGGGCGTCATGCAGACCCAGATCCTGCCGGTGCAGCTTGGGCTGGGACTCGGGCATCCGCTGATCTGGGTATTGTCTCTGGCCACAGGCCTCGCCGTAGGCGTCGGCATCGGGGCGTTGCAGGGCACTATCATCGCTTATCTGCGCGTTCCGGCGTTCATCGTCACCCTCGGTGGTTATCTGGTCTGGCGCGGCGCCGCCTGGTGGGTAACAGCCGGCCGCACCGTTGCACCGATGGATTCCACCTTCCAATTGATGGGCGGTGGCCCCGCCGGTGCCGTCGGCAATATGTGGAGCTGGGTCGTGGCCGTTGTGGCCTGTGCCGCCATCGTGATCGGTCTCTATTTCGGACGGCGGCAGCGGCAACGGTTCAATTTCCCGCAACGTCCCGTCTGGGCCGAAGTTTCGCTCGCCGTTATTGGCTGCGGCGCCACTTTGGCTGCCGTCTGGGTGGCCAATGCCTATCCCTGGCCGGTCCGCATTGCCGAAAACTTCGCCCAAGCCAACGGCATCCCGGTGCCCGAGGGCGGCTTGTTCATTTCGCACGGCATTGCCATTCCGGTGCTCATTGCCGTGGGTGTCGGCGTGGTCATGACGTTCCTGGCCACGCGCACCCGTTTTGGCCGCTATGTCTACGCCATGGGTGGCAATCCCGAAGCTGCTGAGCTGGCCGGCATCAATACGCGCTGGGTCACGGTCAAGATTTTCATGCTGATGGGGGCGCTTTGCGCCATTGCGGCGGCCATTTCCACGGCGCGCCTCAATGCCGCGACCAATGCCCTGGGCACGCTCGACGAGCTCTATGTCATCGCGGCAGCCGTCATTGGCGGCACCTCGCTGGCCGGTGGCGTCGGCTCCATAGCCGGGGCGCTGCTGGGCGCGGTGGTCATGCAATCGCTGCAGTCGGGCATGGTGCTCATGGGCATCGACAGCCCGCTTCAATCCATCGTGGTTGGTATCGTTCTGGTTTTCGCGGTGTGGCTCGACACGCTCTACCGCCGGAACAAGCATTAGGAGTAGCGTTCATGCTGGATACCAGCGCGCCACTGGTCGAAATGACCGACATCTCCATCTCCTTCGGCGGTATTCGCGCCGTCGATCACGCCTCTATCGATCTGCATCGTGGGGAAGTGGTCGGGCTGCTCGGCCACAACGGGGCCGGCAAGTCGACGCTGATTAAGATCCTCTCGGGTGCCTACAAGCGCGATGCCGGCGAAATCCGCATCAATGGCGAGGCGGCGACGATCAACAATCCGCGCGATGCCAAGGCTTATGGCATCGAGACGATCTATCAGCAGCTTGCGGTTGCCGATAATGTCGATGCGGCCGCCAACCTGTTCCTCGGGCGGGAGATGGTCACCTCTCTCGGAACACTCGATGATGCCGCCATGGAATCCAAGGCGCGTGAGGTCATGGGGCGTCTCAACCCCAATTTCCGGCGCTTCAAGGAGCCGGTGAAGGCCTTGTCGGGCGGCCAGCGCCAGTCGGTGGCCATTGCACGCGCCATCCTGTTTAATGCCCGCATCCTGATCATGGATGAGCCCACTGCTGCCCTGGGGCCGCAGGAGACCGCGCAGGTGGGCGAGTTGATCAAGCAGCTCAAGGCCGATGGCATCGGCATCTTCCTCATCAGCCACGATATCCATGACGTCTTCGACCTGGCGGACCGGGTCGTGGTGATGAAGAACGGACAGGTGGTCGGTGAAGCGAAAACGTCCGATGTCACCAAGGACGAGGTGCTCGGCATGATCATCATGGGCAAGGTGCCGCCAGGCGCCCGGCCCGGCCCGGGAGCCATCCCCGGCTGATCGGCGTTACATGCACTGCCGGGCCGAAACCGGCAGTGACATTGTGAACCGATGGCAAAAGCACAGGCGAAACCGAAGCGCTCCAGGGCGCGCACCCAACCGAAGCCGGAACAGCAGACGCCCAGCCCTTTTCGGCAAAAGGCGCTGGAGCGGCTGATGCCGCGCCACACACCGTTCTACGTCAGCCTTGCCCTGGGCGTCGTGGCCCTGTTGCTGGGGTGGTGGCTGGCGCCGGAATATGCGGTGAGCCTTGGCAGCAACAGCCTGTTCGTGGCCTATCTGTTGCTCACCTATTTCAAGCTGCCACACCTGACGGCGGCCTATCTGCGCAAGCATGCGCAGGAGGAGGACACGCCAGCGGGTGGGATTTTCCTCATCGCGTTCATCGTTGTCGCCGCTTCGATCGTCTCGCTGTTTCTGGCGTTGAGCGGGGGACAGCAACCTGACCCCTGGCAGGTGGCGGCAAGTGTGGTGTCGGTACTTCTGGGGTGGTTCACCGTGCAGACGCTGGGGGCGCTGCACTACGCGTACGAATACTACCAGGCGCCGGACACCGGCGAGGACGGAGCGGTGGAAGGCGGCCTGGAGTTCCAGGGCGACCGCGATCCGGATGGTGCCGACTTCATGTATTTTTCCTACACCGTTGGTACCTCGGTCGCCACGTCCGATACCAAGACGACCAGCAGCAGGATGCGAAGACTGGTCGTCTATCACCTGGTGTTCTCGCATCTCTACAACACGATCATCCTCGCCTCTGCGGTCAATGTCATGCTGAGCCTGGGCGGTGGTGGTGGCGGCTAGCGGTTGCGTAGCGCGTCAGGCGCGTGCCATCTTCCGGGCACTGAATCTGGAGGACGTCTACAAATGAAAACCCGTGCCGCCGTTGCCTTTGCTGCCGGCAAGCCGCTCGAGGTCGTCGAGGTTGATCTCGAAGGTCCCAAGGCCGGTGAGGTCCTGATCGAAATCAAGGCAACCGGCATCTGCCATACCGATGACTTCACGCTGTCTGGTGCGGATCCTGAGGGACTCTTCCCCTCCATTCTGGGGCATGAAGGTGCTGGCGTGGTGGTCGATGTGGGTTCGGGCGTGACCTCGGTGAAGAAGGGTGACCATGTCATCCCGCTCTATACGCCCGAGTGCCGTGAATGTCCGTCCTGCCTCTCACGCAAGACCAATCTGTGTACCGCCATCCGTGCCACACAAGGGCAGGGGTTGATGCCCGACGGCACCTCGCGCTTCTCCTTCGAGGGCAAGCCCATTTTCCACTATATGGGTTGCTCGACCTTTTCGAACTTCACCGTGCTGCCGGAGATTGCCGTGGCGAAGATCGACTCGTCAGCAGCCTTCGACAAGGTCTGCTATGTCGGCTGCGGTGTCACGACCGGCGTGGGTGCCGTCATCAACACCGCCAAGGTGGAGGAGGGGGCCACCGCGGTGGTGTTTGGCCTCGGTGGGATCGGGCTCAATGTGATCCAAGGCCTGCGGCTGGCGGGCGCGGACATGATCATCGGCGTCGACATCAACAATTCCAAGAAGGAATGGGGCGAGCGGTTCGGCATGACCCATTTCGTCAATCCGACCGAAATCGGCGAAGATATCGTGCCCTATCTCGTCAATCTCACCAAGCGACGTGGGGACCTGATTGGCGGCGCGGACTACACCTTCGACTGCACCGGCAATACCAAGGTGATGCGCCAGGCGCTCGAAGCCAGCCACAGGGGCTGGGGCAAGTCCATCATCATCGGCGTGGCGGGAGCCGGACAGGAGATTTCCACCCGTCCGTTCCAGCTGGTCACCGGGCGGACCTGGATGGGCACGGCCTTTGGCGGTGCGCGGGGCCGCACGGACGTTCCCAAGATCGTGGACTGGTATCTCGATGGCAAGATCGAGATCGACCCGATGATTACTCATTCGCTGCGCCTCGAAGACATCAACAAGGGCTTTGAGATGATGCATTCGGGCGAGAGCATCCGCAGCGTGGTGGTTTACTGATTGGAGATTGCCGGCTAGGAATGGGGCGCGGCGAGCAAGCCGCTCCCCCAACATTTCTGCGAGGCAACAGCATGAAAAATGCTGCTGAACGCCTGTTCGTTGTCACTGGTGCGCCCGGTGCCGGCAAGACCACACTTCTCGATGCCGCTGCCGCACAAGGGCTGCGCATCGGGCGGGAGGCCGCGCGGGCAGTCATCCAAGTCCAAACAGCCATCGACGGACCGGCGCTGCAATGGCGCGATCCGGCGCGCTTTGCCGAACTGATGCTCGACCGGGACATCCAGACCCACGAGGCGCTGAGTGCCGTAGCCGGGCCGGCCCTGTGCGATCGTGGCATTCCGGACCTTGTCGCCTATGGCCGTATCATGGGTCTGGAGGAAACCGGGCACTTCGCGCGTGCGGCGGCGCTTTACCGGTACAATCCTATTGTATTCTTCGCCCCGCCGTGGCGCGAGATCTATGCCGACGATGCCGAACGCACCGAGGGCTGGGAACACGCCCAGAGGATCTATGGCCCCATGCGTGACGCCTATGAGGAACTGGGCTATCGCATTGTCGAATTGCCCAAGGTCCCGGTGGGCGGGCGGCTCTCTTTCATGATGGACGTTATCGCCCATGCCTGAGCCGGCCATCTTCGTCGATGCCGATGCCTGTCCGGTCAAGGACGAGGCCCGCAAGGTGGCGGAGCGCCTCGGCCTCGTGATCACCTATGTCAGCAATGGCGGCATCCGCCCGTCACGCGATCCAATGGTCAAGGTTGTGGTGGTGCCCGCGGGCGCCGATGCGGCGGATGACTGGATTGTCGAACAGGCCCAGCCCAACGACATCGTTCTCACGGCCGATATCCCCTTGGCGAGCCGGGCGATCGACAAAGGCTGCCACGTGCTGGGCTTTATGGGCAAGCCATTCACCCCCGCCTCGATCGGCATGGCGCTGGCCATGCGCGACCTGAAGCAGCATCTGCGAGAAACGGGGGAAATCCAGGGTTTCAATCCGGGCTTCCAGCCGGCCGATCGATCGGCATTTCTCGGCGCGCTCGACACCCTTGGTCGCAAGGCGAAAACTTTGGCGGGTAAGTAGTTCTTAAGCTATTGCGAGGGGAATATTAACCATAATCGCAAAAAGTGAGCCCGTTGATTTTGCGGGATGGGTGCTCACTTGCGGTTGTTGCGTGTGCTAGTTGTTGCGGGCCTGCTGGCCTCTGCCATGGCCGGCTGCGCCAAGCCGATCCGGCATACGGATGTGTCGGCTGACGCCCAGGTCGTCGCCGACCGCATGACGACCGGCGCCGTGATGCAAATGGCGTCCGCCCGCCTAACCCAACCCATCCCGAACCGGATCCTTCAGCCAGGGCATCTTGAAGGCCGGACCCTGACCGTCGCGACCACAGCCGACATTGTGCTGCGCCCGGGAGAGGTGATCCTCACCTTCGATGATGGCCCCCGCGCGGGCAAAACCCCTGCCATCCTCGATGCCTTGGACCAGTATGGAGTCAAGGCGACGTTCCTGATGCTGGGTTCGGCGGCGAAGGCCAATCCCGCGCTGGCGCGGCAGGTGGCGCAACACGGCCATACGGTTGGCAGCCACACCTACAACCACGTTGACCTGGGCAAGCTGTCCCGGCAGGCGGCGCTCGACGAGATCGCACGGGGCGAGGCGGCGGTGGCCGAAGCACTGGGTAACGAGGACCTTTCGCCGTTCTTCCGCTTTCCCTATCTGTCCCAAACTGGCTATCTGCGCACGACGCTGCTGCAAGGCGACATGGTGGTGCTCGACGTCGATATCGACAGCAAGGACTATTACAGCGACAGCGTCGCCGTGGTGACGGCGCGTACCCTGGATCGGCTGGAAGCACGCGGCAGCGGTATCATCCTGTTTCACGACATCCACCAACGCACGGTCGATATGCTGCCGGGATTTCTCGCCGAACTCGAGGAACGCGGCTATTCGGTGGTGCGCCTCGTGCCCAAGTCATCCGGAATATTCGGTCGCAGCGTCATCACTGCCGAACTGGGCGGGCAGTGACGCATAGGCGTCAGGTGAACAGCAAGTCAGTGACAAAGGCATTGCGGAACTTGCCGCCCGGGTCCATCCGCTGCGCCAAGTGCCTGAATGCGTCCATCTTCGGATAGAGCGACTGCACCTGGGCGCCCGGCAGGGTGAAGAGCTTGGCCCAATGCGGACGCGGATTGAAGGGCGCGAGGGCCAGTTCGACCGCCCGAACCGCCGCAATGGTCTTGACCCAGTCCGGCTGCCAAGTGAAGTGGAAGCCGATCGTGTCCTGTTCATAGGCAGAACTGAGCCACAGCGTATCTGCAGCAACCGAGCGGATTTCCGAGATGAACAGAGCGCTGTTGAACTGGTCCTGGGCCGCATGCAGCGCTGCAATGGCGGCCGGCGCGTTGGCGCGGGACACGAAGAACTCGGACTGCAGTTCGGCGCCAGCCGAAGCAGTGTTGCCGATGGCAAAGTGAAACAGGCGCTCATGCCAGGGGCCGGGCACGCCCATCTGGCCGGTACAGAGGCTGCCATCCATGCCGGGAATGGGATGACAGGGGGCGGTGGCGGGCAGGGCGCCAAGAATATCTGCGGCCGGTTCGCCGGCACTAGCCAGTGCCTTGACCCAGACCTGACCGATGTTGGTGCCTTGCCAGCGGGTGAAATGACTGACGCTGTAGGCACTGGATGTCAGTGCATCGAGGTTCTTGATGACCGTGGCCGCCGGCAAGTCCAGGTAGACGGTCTGCCTGACGTCGAAACGCGGCACCACGTCCAACGTCATCTCGGCGATGACCCCCAAGGCACCCAGATTGACCACCGCGCCATCGAAGTCGGCGTCGCCGCGGCGGAGCGAGACGATCTCGCCGCTGGCGGTGACAAATTTCAGGGCGGCGACGGCCGCCGAGAGGTTCTGGTTGCGGTCGCCCGAGCCATGGGTTGCCGTAACTACTGCACCGGCAATGGTAATATTGGGGAGTGAGGCGACATTGGCAAGCGCCAGCCCCGCCTCGTGCAGGGTCGGGGCAATGTCGGCATAGGTGGCGCCGCCATCCACGGTCACGGTGCGGGAATCGGGGTCGATCTGGATCGCGCGCTTCAGTTGGCCAAGAGACAGAAGCGTGCCTTCCGTGTCGGCAATGCGGTTGAACGAATGTCCGGAGCCGACCACGCGAACCTTGTCCGCGCGGCGGACCGTTTCGCTCAGCTCATCGACACTTGCCGGCCGGGCAATGCTCGCGGCCGAGAACTCAATGTTTCCGGCCCAGTTCCGCAGCGTGTCACTCATGCGTCCTCGTCGTCCTCGACATCCGTGAGATAGACCGAAATCTCGATATCGATGCCGTATCCCGCGATGGCCGCTGCGGCATGCGCCGGCAGGCGGGCGGACATGGCTTCGCCTTCCGCCGGATAGTCGAAGGCGATGTCGAGCACGGCCTTGCCGATCCGGCGGTCCTCAAGCATGGCGGCGAGAGTTGGTCCGGAGCGCTCGGCCAGTTCGAGAATGGCGCGCACTGGATTGGCCACGGGCACGTCGATCTGGGCATAAAAGCTGTCGTCGGCGTCTTCCGGTTCATAGCGGACGCTTAACTGCCTCAGAGCAGTGTCGAGCTCACGCTGGGGCAGGGTGACGCCGGACAGGCGCAGGGCCATGGCAAAGGGCTCGAAGCTGCTCATGGTGTCCGTCCGGCAGTCGCTGCAAACAGGGCGATCGCGGCGGCATTGGAGACATTGAGCGACTTGATGGGGCCGGGCATATCGAGCCGCACCATCTCATCACAGAGCTCGCGGGTGCGCTGGCGCAGGCCCTTGCCCTCGGCGCCGAGCACCACCGCCATGGGCCTTGAATCCGTGCGCGGGCGCAGCGGCGCTTCAGCTTCTGAATCAAAACCCAGAACCAACATGCCGCGCTGCTTGAGATTTTCCAGGGTGTTGCCGAGGTTGCGCACCTCGATCATCGGCACCAGGTCAAGCGCGCCAGAGGCCGCCTTGGCCATGACGCCCGTCTCGCGTGGCGAGTGACGCGCAGTCGTGATGACGGCGTCCGCGCCAAAGGCGCAGGCGGTGCGCAGGATGGCGCCAACATTATGCGGATCGGTAAGCTGGTCGAGCACGACCACGAGATTGAGCCGGGCGATGTCGTCCAGTCCGAAGCGGCTGACGGGGTCGACCTCGAGGGCTGCGCCCTGATGCACCGCCTCGCCGCCCAGCAGGCGATCAAGCTCCTTGGGCGTCGTTTCCTTGACTGGCACCTTGCCGATGTCGCCGGATTCTTTCAGGCGATTGAGGGCGTTGGGTGTTGCCAGGAGCACCTTTTTGATGCGTCCCGGATTGTCCAGCGCAGCGCGCACCGTGTGCAGGCCATAGAGATAGACCGGCCCGGTGTCGGGATCATATTTCGGTTTGGGCGGAAACTTGTTGCGGCTCATGGGCGAGCGGTATCGGGTTTGCCGGCATTCCGCAAGAAGCCTGAAGGGCCTCAGTTGCCGAACGGATCGGCCTTCGCCTTGCTCTTCTTGCTGGCAAATGGGTCGGCGGCAGGGGCCGTGGTCTGGTGGTCCTGGCAATCAAGCATGACGCCGGTTGCCCGGGCGCTGCCCGCCAGGCTCACCTTGGCGATGGATTGGCCAGCATAGGACAGGGTCAGGGTGTTCTTGCGGATGAACTCGTCGAAGAAGTCGATATCGGACCCGAAGACGTAGAGGAAATTCGTCTCGCCGCCCATGTTGACGCCCGAGGCGACCGCCGTCCACTCGGCCTCCCGGTCAAACTGCAGCGCAACGTCATATTCGCCATTTTCTTCGATCGAGCGCCACGCGTCATTGCCGAACATGATGTACCAGCGGCCCTCGGGGTCGGACATGTCCAGGCCAATGCGCAGCACCGTCCCGTCGTCATATTCGTTGAGTGCAAAGCAAGAATTGTTCAGCGAGGGGTCGACCGCAATCGTCCATCCCCCGACTTCGCCCCAATTGCGGGTGTCCTGCGCTGCTGCCGGAATGCCGGCCAGCACTGCCAAAGCGAGTCCCGCAAGCGCAGGCAGCAAACCCGATCTACCCATTCAGGTCCCCCTCCAGGACATATGAACTGGTCGAAATGAACCAGAGCCGGGCCGTCCTGTCGAGAGGATTGGCCGCGCGCCGAGCGGGCATTTTCACATGACTATTGAGGGGGGTGGTGGAGGGGACTGGATTCGAACCAGTGTAGCCTGAGGCGTCAGATTTACAGTCTGATGGATTTAACCACTCTCCCACCCCTCCACATTTTCCGGGCAGGAAACGAAGCGCTCGTCGCGTTTCGTCGGGCGGTTTATGGTGGCCTGTCGCAAAGGTGTCAACACCCTTGCTCGTCTCTCCAGCAAGATTTTGGCCCGGCGCGCATTTTGTGGGAAGCCGGGCGCGCTCGCTCTTGCCAGCCGGGTGCGGATCGCGCTAATCGGTGCCTGTGGCTTCGCCCTTCGGGCGGGTATAGCTCAATGGTAGAGCAGCAGCCTTCCAAGCTGAATACGCGGGTTCGATTCCCGCTACCCGCTCCAGTTATCCTTTAAAATTTTGATCCATCTCATTGACCCTTAAGGGTCATTTGCCTTTTGGGCTATCGCACTTGACAGAGTGATGGTGCGTGGTAACGTTCCCATGAGCCGCCATGTAGAGCGGCGGGAGGTGAATTGGTGCGGAAACGCCGTCCAACGATCATCGATGTTGCCGAGCGTGCCAAGGTGTCCAAGAGCACTGCGGCGCGGGCGCTGACGGCCGGCGAGAACATTCTGCCGGAGACGCGCGAACGCGTGCTGGCAGCGGCGCGGGCCGTGGGCTATGAGCGTAACCACCTGGCGGTGGGCATGCGCTCGGGACGCTCCGGCATGCTGGGCCTGGTCATTCCCGATATCACCAACCCTTTCTGGGCCGATGTGGCGCGGGGCGCGCAGGATCGCGCCGCCGAGGCCGATGTGTCGCTCCTGGTATTTTCCTCGGACTGGGATCCGGCCAAGGAAGAAAGCCATTTGCGCGCCCTGCGCCGCGCGCGAGTGGATGGTGCCATCGTCAATCCGGTCTCGGACGCGCTGGACGATCTGGATCGGTTCGGCCTGCCTTTCGTGCTGATCGGGTCGAGCGCAGAGCGCTTTGCCGATGTATCAAGCGTCGGCTCGGATATCGGCCAGGCCGTGCGGCTGGGGCTCGATCACCTGGTATCCAAGGGGCATCATGCGCCCACGTTGATCGTGGGGCCCCGGTCACGCCTGGCGCGGACGCGGTTCCTCAATGCCGTGCAACGCCACTGCATCGCGCGGGACGTGGACCCGGCGCAGCTGCTGATAGAGGACGGCGAATATACGCTCGAAGGTGGCCGGGAAGCCATGCTGCGGGTGCTCGACCGGCCGCGACTGGGCCATGTGTGCATCTTTGCGGCCAACGATATGATGGCGATTGGCGCCATGATGGCCGTGCGCGAACGCGGCCTGAGCTGCCCCGATGATGTTTCGATCCTGGGTTTCGACGGGATTCCCTCGGGTGCTTTCACCTTTCCGGGCCTCACCACGATCGCCAAGCCGGGCCGGGATATCGGCGTGCGGGCGGTGGAGAGCCTGTTCGATGAAATTGAAGGACGGCCGGAACACGGTCGCGTCTATATGCCGTGCCGATTGATCGACCGGGATTCCCTGGCTGACCTGTCGCGCGAACCCCGCAAGCTGGCGGGCTAGGGAGAGTTCGGGATGAGTGACCGGCAGGAGGGAGTGGGCAGTTCTGCATCCAGACGTGGGAACGTTCCCAGTTTTCCGGCGCCAGGCCAGGATCGCCTTAATGAACGAGTCCTGAACGGAATCCGGCAATGGTGGCCCTATTACGCCATGATGGCGCCCGGCCTGCTGTTCTTCGTGGTCTGGCACTATGTGCCGATCTGGGAGGCCAAGATGGCCTTCGAGCAGGTTCGCATCATCCCGCCCAATATCTGGGTGGGGCTGAAGAACTTCCAGGTGCTGTTCTCCTCGCCCATCTTCTACCAGGTGCTGGCCAATACGCTGATCATCTCGGGCATGAAGATCCTCTTCGTCTTCCCGGTGCCGATCATCGTGGCGCTGCTGCTCAATGAAATCCGCAGCGGCAAGCTGCGGGGCGTCATCCAATCGGCGGTCTACCTGCCGCACTTCCTGAGCTGGGTGGTGATCTCGGGCGTGTTCATCGCGCTGCTGTCGCCGACCGACGGCGCCGTCAACCAGATCGGCCAGGCCATGGGCTTCGAGCCGATCAACTACATGACCAATACCGGCACGATTCGCTGGGTGCTGGTGGTCTCCGAAATCTGGCGTTCGGCCGGCTGGGACAGCCTGCTCTATCTCGCGGCCATCTTCGCCATCGACCCGCAACTCTACGACGCGGCCGAGATGGACGGAGCCAATCGCTGGCAGAAAATCTGGTACGTGACCATTCCGGGCATCGTGCCGACCATTGCCACGCTCTTCATCCTCAATATGGGCATGTTCCTGTCGGCGGACCTGAACCAGGTCATCAACATGCAGAATGCCGTCAACGCCTCCACCATCGATATCATCGACACCTATGTCTACCGGCTAGGCCTATCGACGGGGGAATATGCCCTGGCGACGGCGGCGGGCCTGTTCAAGGCGGTGATCGGGATGGTCCTTGTGCTGGTCTCGCACCTGGTCAGCAAGCGGCTGACCGGGAAGGGGGTGTGGTGATGGCCATGAACAGCCGCCGGACGCCGCTTGAGCGCATCGAATATATCATCATTGTCTCGACCCTGATGCTGCTGGTGGTGTTCACCCTGCAGCCGCTGCTGAACCTTTTGGCGCTGTCGCTGTCGGCGCCCGAGAACGTGGCCGGTTTTTCGGGGCTCTCGATCATCCCGGACGGGTTCTCTCCCGATGTCTGGATGCTGCTATTGCAGCACCCGAATGTGCAGCGCGGTATTTTCAATTCGGTCTGGATGACCACGACCAGCGTGGTGATCGGGGTGTTCTTCACCGCGCTGATGGCCTGGGGGATGTCGCGGCCCGGCCTGCCGGGGCGCCGGCTGATCTTCATCCTCGTGCTGGTGACCATCGTCTTCGAGCCGGGCATCATTCCGGACTATTTCCTGATGAAGCGCATGGGCCTGCTCAACACGCCCTGGTCGGTGATCATGTATAAGGCGATCAGCGCCTGGTACCTGATCATCCTGATCCGCTTCTTCGAGGAAATTCCCAAGGAATTGCTGGAAGCGGCCGAGCTGGACGGCGCCAATCCGTTCCAGACCTTCTTCATGGTCGTGCTGCCGCTGGCCAAGCCGGCCCTGGCCACCATCGCGCTGTTCTATTTCGTGCTGCACTGGAACGAGTTCTTCCGGGCCATGATCTACCTCAACGACCAGAGCAAATGGCCCCTCCAAGTCGTGCTCCGGCAGTTCGTGATCGAAGGCGACAAGGTCGCCATCGTGGGCGCGAACAACGTCAACAACAATCTCGGCCTGGCGCAGATCAATATCCGCGCCCTCAAGGCGGGCATGATCCTGATCACCATCGTGCCCATCCTGGCCATCTACCCGCTCATCCTCAAATTCTTCACCAAGGGCACCATGTCCGGGGCGGTGAAGGGATGAGCGCGTCACCAAAAGCGAAAGCAAAAGGGAGGAAAACCATGCTTCGTAATCTGTTCCTGGCAACCACAGCCGTTGCGCTGCTCGGCTCGGCCGCGGCACCCGCCTTGGCCCAGACGACCATTCGTCTGGTCAGCAAGGACCTGCTCACTACCAATCCCGATGACGTCAAGGAAATCGAGGCCATCGAGGCCGGGCTCAAGGCACAGGGCACGGATGTCGATATCCAGATCGTCGATATGCCGGGCTCGGGCTATGCCGACGCGCTGGGCGTGATGCTGCTCTCGGGCGATATCCCGGACATCATCTACTTCCAGGGCGGCGACCAGAAGATGGCCGAACAGGGGATCCTCGAGGACCTCAATCCCTGGATCGAAAACTCCGAGCACATCAAGGACGCGCTCTGGCCGCACAATGTGGACCGGCTCGCCCATTATCCATACCTGCTCTACATCTATCCGCCGCGGGCGCCCCAGCCGGTGATGCGCAGCGACTGGCTCGAAGAGCTGGGCATGGAGCCCCCGACCACGGTCGAGGAATATGAGGCGCTGTTCCAGGCCATTCACGACGCCGATCTCGATGGTGACGGCACGACGGGCAATACGCTGGGCCTGACCGGCTATGGCACGACGGCTGAACTGGATTCGGTGTTCAACCAGGCCTTTGGCGTGACCGGCACCTGGATGAAGAATGCCGATGGCCAGTGGGTCAATTCGCGCGTCACCGACGCGGAAAGGGCAAAAATCGAATTCTATGCGCGGCTGGCCGACAAGGGCCTCTATGACAAGGAATTCGTCACCAACACCTGGGACGTCAAGGAAGACAAGTTCTATTCGGGCAAGGCCGGCGTGATCTTCGGCTCGTCCCCCGAAGTGATCGACATCTATACCGGCAAGATGCGCCAGGCCCACCCGGACGAGGATATCAGCCTGACGCTGCTGCCCGCGCCGCAGGGGCCCGGAGGGCAGGGGCTGGCCGCTGTCGACGTCTCCAAGGAGGCGCGCGGCTTTGCCATTTCCTCGCTTTCCGAAAACAAGGAGACGGCGTTCAAGGTGCTCGACTTCATGGCCTCGACCGAAGGCCAGAACATCGACCGCATGGGCTTTGAGGGCGCACAATATACCAAGGACGCCGATGGCAAGGTGACGTTCACCGACCAGATCTCGACCTGGTATGCGCGCTTCTTCAACGCCGCCAACTGGCAGCCGCCGACCCCGCTGCTTGGCGACACCGCACAGCAGGCGCTGGACAATCTCAAGAGCGACTTCACCCCGGACAATGCCTTTGTCTGGCCGGCCGACTATGCCGCCGATGTGGACGCTACCGAGCAGGTTTATCGCGCCTGGGTCGCCAAGTTCATCACCGGCGAGGCAAGCCTGGACCAGTGGGACCAGTTCGTTGCCGAGTACAATGCGGCGGGTGGCGAACGCATGGCCGAATACGCGCGCAGCGTGCTGGAGTAGTCCTGACAGAGCCGCTGCGAACGATGTGGCGGCTCCATCGCCTCCCTCCCCCTTGAGGGGAGGGAATGAGGGTGGGGGTCCTTTCAGTGACCCACCGGGTTACCCCACCCCAGCTTTGCTAGGGCCCTACGGGCCCAGCGACGCTACCCTCCCCTCGAGGGGGAGGGCGGGCAGGAGCGGCAAAGTCCTGAATATCCCCCCTCAGAGGGAAGCGACCAGACCGGCTGAAATGACGAGAACACAATGACCCCATCTTTCCGATCCCGCATCCGAGCCATGATCTATGGCGTGGCGCTGGGCGATGCCCTGGGCGCCCCCGTGGAGAAGCTTTCGGCCGAGGCCATTCGCAGCCGCTACGGGCGCGTCGAGAGCCTGCATACCCGCTGGCACAAGATGGACCTGCCGCCAGAGCAGCGGAACAATCGGGTGCGCGGCGACGGTATCGTCACCGACGACACGCTGATGACGCTGGCACTCTGCGATGTCTATGCCGAGACCGGGCGGCATCTGGACGCCTGGGACATGGCCGACGCCATGGTGCGCCAGATCGCCTGGGTTCCGCGCTGGATTCCCGAATTGCAGCGCGAAACCGTGCTGCTCGACCGCCTGTTCTACCCCGAGAAGTGGATCTTCCAGCGGCACCAGTTGAGCTCGTGCGATCCCCGGCAGGGCGGTATCGGCAACATGGTCAATTGCGGGGCGGCGATGTATGTGGCGCCGATCGGCGCCGTGAACGCGGCCAATCCGCGGGCCGCCTATGACGAGGCCATCGCCTTTGCCTCGGGCCACCAGGAAAGCTATGGCCTGGAAGCCGCGGGCGTGCTTGCCGCCGCAGTGGCCGCTGCCTTCGTCCCGGGGACCAATATCGACACTGTCGTGGACACGGTGCAGTTCCTGGCCAAGGACGGGACGCGGCAGGCGATTGCCGATATTGCCGGCATTGCGCGCGCCGAGCGGGGCAATGGCCGGGATCACGCGGCCATCGTGGCCGCCTTTCACGAGGCCATCGGCCGCTACTCGCCCATGGGCGACGACGTCAACCACAGCGCCGAGAAGGCCGGCCGGCTGACCGATGCCTATCAGCCGTCACGCCTCCGGGCCATCGAGGAGCTGCCGCTGGCGCTTGGCTTCTGCCTGCTGAACGGGGGTGATTTCCGAACATCGGTGGCGGACGGCATCAATTCTGGCCGCGACACCGATTCCATCGGCGTGATGGCCGGAGCCATCCTTGGGGCGCTTCATGGCGAGGCGGTGATCGACCCGTCAGAACTCGCCCTGCTCAACAGCGCCAACCGTCTCGACCTCATGACCCAGGCCGACGGCTTCGCCGCCCAGGCCGCCAGCATCATCGCCACCGACCGCGCGGCCGCCCAGGCCCGCGACGCCGCCTATTCCCAACTATCGCTAGCCTGAAAGCCGCCCATGCTCTCCGACACCCAAATCCTCGAAAAGATCTATGCCGGCTTCATCGCCAAGGCCATTGGCGTGCGCCTGGGGGCGCCCGTCGAGCCGACCATCTGGAGCTATGAGCGCATTCGCGACACCTATGGCGAGGTGACGCAATATCTGCGCGATTTCAAGAATTTCGCTGCCGACGATGACACCAATGGGCCGGTCTATTTCATTCGCGCGCTACGCGACTACGGGCTCGACTGCACCGCCGAGGACGTGGGCAAGACCTGGCTCAACTATGCCGCCGAGGAGCATGGCATGTATTGGTGGGGCGGGTTCGGCGTTTCGACCGAACACACCGCCTACAAGAATCTTCAGGCCGGGCTGCCGGCGCCGCTTTCGGGCGCCATCGCCACCAATGGCACGACCGTGGCCGAGCAGATCGGCGGGCAGATCTTCATCGATAGCTGGGGCTGGGTGAACCCGGGCAATCCCAAGCGCGCGGCGGACATGTCGGCCATGGCGGCGTCTGTGGCCCATGATGGCGACGGGCTCAATGGCGCGCGCTTCTGCGCGGCGGCGATTGCCGCGGCCTTTGAGGCGGGCAGCATCGACGAGATCATCGAGACGGCGCTGGCCCAGGTCGATCCCGGTTCGACCTATGCGAAGGTCTGCCGGGCCGTGATCGACTTCCATCGGGTCAATCCGGACGACTGGCGGGCCTGCCGTGACATGCTGACCGCCGACTGGGGTTATGACCGCTATCCGGGCGTCTGCCACATCATCCCCAATGCCGGGGTGACGATCATGGCCATCCTTTATGGCAAGGGTTCGTTGCCGCGCACGGCCGAGATTGCCACCATGGCCGGCTGGGACACGGACTGCAATGCGGGCAATGCGGCGGCCATTGTCGGCACCTTCCAGGGGCTCGATCCGAGCTGGGACAAATATCGCAAGCCGATCAATGATTTCCTCGTGGCGTCGGGGATCGTGGGGTCGATCAATATTGTCGACATACCGAGTTTTGCGCGGGAGCTGACAGTGCTGGCGCTGCAGCTGGCGGGGCGCGATGTGCCGGCCCTGTGGCTGGAAGATTTCACCCGGCGCGGCCTGCGGTTCGATTTTGACCTGCCCGGCTCGACCCATGGGTTCCGCACCGAAGGGTTCAACCAGATCAGCGTTCGGCATTCGGACGAACGCCATGTCGAGCGCTCGCGCGGGTCGCTGGAAATCCAGCTCGACCGGCTGGAGCGCGGGCAGGGCGGGCGTGTGTTCTGGAAGCCTTTCTATCGCCGCAGCGACTTCGACGACGAACGCTATCGGCCGATGTTCTCGCCGGTGGTGGATGGGGGCCAGGTGGTACGGTTCAAGCTGTGGCTCGACCCCTGGAACGGGGACGGCAATCTGCGCGTGGCGCCCTATGTGCGGCGCACCATGAGCGGGACCATCGAGGAAACCGGCGCCTGGGATGTGCCCTCGAGCGCGGGCTGGCAGGACTATGAATTCGTGGTGCCCGAGGGTGTCGAGGCCATCGACGAGATCGGCATCTCAATCGAATATTTCGGGCGGCTCAAGTTCCTGGGGCGGTTGTTCCTGGCCGATTTTTCCGTGTCGGGGCCGGGACACCTGGAGATTGATCCCAAGACCGAGGTGCAGGAATGGGGCGCGATTTCGCGCTTTACCTGGAACCGCGGGCACTGGACCAAGAGCGACGGCCGCATCCATGCGCATGCGGCGTCCAATGCCGATATGTGGACCGGGCATTACTATGCGCGGGACGTGGTGGTCAGCGCCGATATCGAGCCACTGGCGGGGCAGTCGCATCTGGTGACGGCGCGGGTCATGGGCACCGACCGGTTCTATGCCGGTGGCTTCCAGGATGGGCAGGCGGTCATCCTCCGGCACGATTTCGGTCAGGAAGTGCTGGCGAGTGTGCCGTTCGCGCCTGAAGCAGGAAGGGTCTATCGGATCGAGCTGGCGGCCGAAGGTACGGCGCTGACGCTGAGCATTGACGGCACGGTGGTGGCGACGGCCACCGATGACAGGTTTGCCCATGGCATGAGCGGGCTGCGGCTCGGCTCGATCGGGCGGATGGCGGTGGATCGCTTCGCGGTCACGGAAAGCTAGGAGGCGAGGATGGCCGAAATCGAGCTCAAGCATGTCAGCAAGAGCTATGGCGGGATGACAGTCATCCGCGATCTCTCGCTCAGCATGGAGACGGGGGAATTCGTGGTGCTGGTCGGCCCGTCCGGGTGTGGCAAGTCCACGCTTTTGCGCATGATCGCCGGGCTCGAGGACATTTCGGGCGGCGAGATCAGGATCGGCGGCAAAGTGGTCAACAACATGCCGGCCAAGGAGCGGGACCTGGCCATGGTGTTCCAGTCCTATGCGCTCTATCCGCATATGAACGTGGCCGACAATATGAGCTTTGCGCTCAGGCTCGGCGGCGTTCCCAAGGCGGAGCGCAAGGAGCGGGTGGCCGAGGCGGCGCGCATATTGGGGCTCGAGGACCTGCTGGACCGGTTGCCCAGGGCTCTCTCGGGCGGACAGCGGCAGCGGGTGGCCATGGGGCGGGCCATCGTGCGCAATCCGCGGGCCTTCCTGTTCGACGAACCGCTCTCGAACCTGGACGCCAAACTGCGCGTGCGCATGCGCGGCGAGATCAAGGCGCTGCACCAGCGGCTGGGCAAGACGACGATCTATGTCACCCACGACCAGACCGAGGCCATGACCATGGCCGACACGATCGTGGTGCTCAATGGCGGCAAGATCGAGCAGGCCGGGGCGCCGCTCGAACTCTACAACAATCCGGCCAATCTGTTCGTGGCGGGCTTCATCGGCTCGCCGGAAATGAACCTGCTGGACGTGACCGCGCTGGGGCCGGACAAGGAAAGCGTCGCCTTGCCGAACGGCACCGAGCTGCCGATCCCCAGGGCCCTGACGCTGGCAGCGGGTACGCCGCTGGTCTATGGCGTCCGCCCGCAGCACATGACGCTTGCCCCGACCGGCGTGGCCGCCGAGGCCATTGTGGTGGAGCCGACGGGCGAGGCGCAGGAGGTGCGGGCGCGCATCGGCGCGGCCGAGCTCAGCGTCGTGATCCGCGATGCCGACCTGCTTTCGCCCGGTCAGGCCATGGCGCTGGGCATCGACGCGGACAAGGTATTGCTGTTCGACAAGTCCAGCGGCGAGAGACTGCGTCCGTGAGCCTCAAAAGACGTCATTTCGATGCCGAGGCGACCGGCCCCCTGGCGGGGCTGCGGGTGATCGACCTGTCGCGGCTGATGGCGGGCAATATGATGAGCCTGCAACTGGCCGATTTCGGCGCCGATGTGATCAAGGTGGAGCCGCCCGAAGGCGATCCGCTGCGCGACTGGAAGGAGGACGGGCACTCGTTCTTCTGGAAGGCCTATGGCCGCAACAAGCGGTCCATCTGCCTCAATCTGCGCGAGGCGGCGCAGATGGACGTGCTCTGGGCACTGATTGAAACCGCGGATGTGTTCATCGAGAACTATCGGCCCGGGACGCTCGAGAAGATGGGGCTGGGGCCCGAGACGCTACTGGCGCGCAATCCGAAACTGGTGGTGATGCGCATTTCCGGCTTTGGCCAGACCGGCCCCTATGCGCATCTGCCCGGCTTCGGCACGATTGTCGAGGCGATGAGCGGCTTTGCCGCGCGCACCGGCTTTCCTGATCGCGAGCCAGTGTTGCCGCCGCTGGCGCTGGCGGACATGATCGCGGGCATCTACGGCGCCTCGGCGGCCATGATGGCGCTTTATGCGCGCGATGCGCGGGGTGGGGCAGGGCAGGTGATCGACCTGTCGCTGCTTGAATCCATGTTCTCCGTGCTGGGGCCCGAAGCTGGTATTTTCAGCAAGACGGGGCAGATAAAGCAGCGCGTCGGCAGCGCCTCCAATACGGCGTCGCCGCGCAATGTCTATCGCTGTGCCGATGGGTCCTATGTGGCCCTTTCCGGATCGACCCAGGCGGTGGCGCGGCGCATCTTCGAGATCATCGGTCATCCGGAAATGAACGCGGATCCGCGCTTTGCCACCAATTCGGACCGGGTGAAGCATCGCGATCTAGTCGATGGCGTGATCTCGGAGTGGTTCGCGACACGCGACCGCGACGTCGCGCTCGAGGAGATGCGCGCTGCGGGCGCCACGGTCGGCCCAGTCTACGATATTGCGGATGCCCTTGCCGACCAGCATTTTGTGGAGCGGGAAATCGTGGTCGAGCTCGATGACGACAGTTTCGACGCCATGCCGATGCATAATGTGGTGCCGCGCCTGTCGGCAACGCCGGGACAGTTTCGTCGACCCGCACCTGCGCTGAACCAGCACGGGCCGGAACTTCTGGCTGAACTGGGTTTTGACCGCCAATTCCGAAAGCAGGCGTGATGCGCTCGTGGCTCTATGTGCCGGCGGACCAGGATCGCTTCATCGCCAAGGCGCATGAGCGGGACGCCGATTGCATCATACTCGATCTCGAGGATGCAGTCGCGGACGCGCGCAAGGATGCCGCCCGCGCCGGGCTTGGTGCGGCTGTCGAGAGCCTGCGGCAAGGCGAGAGCCAGGTGGCGGTGCGGGTCAATGCGGGTGTCGCCGGTGATGTGGATGCCGCGGTCGCGGCCGGCGTCGACTGGCTGGTCTGCCCCAAGGCCGACCTGGCTTCGCTGGATGAGCTGGCCTCCTGCCTGCAGCGCGCGGGAGCGCCCGGGCTGCCCGTGCTGGCGACGATTGAAAGTCCGGCCGCACTCCTGGATGCGGCCGCGATTGCACGTCATCCCGCAGTCGGGGCCGTGAACCTGGGCAGCGAGGATTTTGCACTGGCGCTGGGTGGCCGGCCCGACCCCGATGTGCTGCTGCAACCGAAGCTCATGGTGCATTACGCCGCCAAGGCGGCCGGCAAGCTGTCGCTGGGCCTGCTGCGCTCCATTGCCGACTATGCCGATCTCGATGGACTGACCGCGGCAGCGCGCGATGCGCGGCGTCATGGCTTTGACGGCTCGACCTGCGTTCACCCCTCCGCGGTGCCCATCTTCAATACGGCTTTCGCACCGAGCGAGGCCGATATCGCCTGGGCCCTGGCGGTGGCTGCGACCGAGGGCACGGTCAGCCTCAATGGCCAGATGATCGACAAGCCGCTACGGGCCCGGGCAGAAGCCATTCTCCGGTCCGCAGGACGCGCGCCGATGGACTGATCCTGCCATCGGCGGATTGCACCTATTGGCGCTGCCAATCCCGACCGGATGGGGCCGTTGGGCCGAAAGGTCAGCGGGGTGGCTTGACGGCGGACGAAGCGGGTCTGGTGGGGAGCGAGCCCCTGACAACGACCGGCATTGGCATCAGGTTGGCGTCTGCAGCCTCCGCGGCGCCGAGCAGCAGGTCGACAGCGCGATGACCCATGTCCTCGTGCGGCAGGCCGATCGTGGTCAAACCCGGGCGCAGATAGGAGGCGATCTCGTCGTTGTCGAAGGATACCAGGGCGACGTCGTCGGGTATGCCGAGACCGGCCTCGGCCAGAGCCTGGTAGGCACCAAAGGCAAGCCGATCATTGAGGCAGAGGAGGGCGCGGGGACGGCGGGACTTGAGCAGCTTGCGCGTCAAGTCATAGCCATAGCCCGGCTCCCAGTTCCAGCAGCTCAGTTCCTCGACGAAATGAAGACCGGCCTCCGACATGGCATCGCGAATGCCCTCGAAGCGGCGGGCAATGGTTTCGGAGCGGAACAAGCCCTCTTCCTGCTGCGCATTGTGGCCCAGAAGGACAATATCGTCCGAGATGCCGGACTGGATCAGCAGCTCCACTGCGGCGCGGCCGCCGCGATATTCATCGGGCAGGACGGAAACCGGAAACCGCGCACTGGTGCCGTTGAGCATGACCACGGGGATGTTGATCGCCATGTCGGGGACGAAGACTTCGCGCGCGCGCATTGCGGCAAAGATCAGCCCGTCCACCTGCCGGTCGAGGGCCGCCTCGATCGCCTGGATTTCGCGGGCCGGCTCGCCGCCGGTCTCCAGCACGAGCATGACATGCTTGGCATCTTCGGCGGCTGCCAGTGCGCCCCGGATAAGGCCGCTGGCGAAACGCGTGGTGGCGACATAGTCGGAGATGAAGGCAATGGAGCGGGACTTGTCGGTGCGCAGCGCCCGCGCAGCCACATTGGGCCGATAGCCAAGCTGCGCGGCCGCATCATGCACCCGCTTGTGCGCCTCGGGCGAGAGGCGGGTATCCGGACGGCCGGTGAGAATCATGGATGCCGCGGTCGTCGACAGGCCAGCCAGGCGCGCCACATCCGCCAGAGTTACACGCTTTTTTGCCAAAGCCTCGAAACCTTCCCCCGGCGCGTAGCCGCCCCATGGATTGGATAACCACGCGACCCCCGCTTGACAAGTTTGACAGACCATAGCATGTGCTAAATGGTTTTAGCAAAGACCTCGGAAAGGGGCCTGAGGAGTGGCATTCCATCTGCCGGATCATTGGGTCTGGGACTTCTGGCTCGCCGACGATGGCGATCTGTACCACCTGTTCTATCTGCACGCTCCCAAGGCGCTGGGCAATCCGGACCTCCGGCACCGCAATGCGCGGATCGGTCATGCGACCTCGACCGACATGATCACATGGCGCGATCATGGCCTGGCCTTCGATGCCGGTGCGCCGGGGAGTTTTGACGGCAGTGCCACCTGGACCGGGTGCGTGGTGAAGGGTCCCGATGGGCATTGGCGCATGTTCTATACCGGCTCGCGGTTCTTGTCCCCGGACAGCAATGCCAATATCGAGACCATCGGCCTTGCGACATCGAGCGACCTCTTTACCTGGCATAAGCAGCCGGAGCCGGTCCTGAGCGCGAATGGCGATCTCTATGAAACGCTCGGCAGCTCCTCCTGGCCCGAGGAGGCCTGGCGCGATCCCTGGGTGTTCTGGCGCGAGGCCGACCACCGCTGGCACATGCTGATCACCGCGCGCGCCAAGAATGGCGCCGAGCCGGATCGCGGCATCATGGGTCATGCGACCTCGATCGACCTCGAGACCTGGACCGCGCTGCCGCCGATGGGCGCGGCGGGGTCCGGTTTTGCCCATCTCGAAGTGTTCCAGCTGATCGACATCGACGGCCAGAACCATTTGCTGTTCTGCTGCGACAGGGCCAAGCTCTGTGGCGCGCGCGCTGGCAGTGCCGGCGGCATCTGGAGCCTGCCGGTCGACGACCTGCCGGGGCCGGTCGATTTCGGGAAGGCTCGGTTGCTGGTGGATGAGCGGCTCTATGCCGGCAGGATCGCCAAGGACCGGCAGGGGCGTCCATGGCTATTGGCCTTCAACAATGCCGGCGCCGCCGGCCGGTTCGGGGGCGGAATCTGCGATCCCTTGCCCATCGAGACCGGTGCCGATGGCTATCTTGAGGTGAGCGCATCATGACCATTCAGATACAGGGATCATTCGAGCCCGGTTTCGAGGCGGTGGCGGATGCCTTTGCCGCTGCCTTCGCCGGACGCCCAGAGATGGGCGCGGGCCTCCACGTGCTGGTGAAGGGGCGCAGCGTCATCGATCTCTGGGCGGGCGTCGCCGATGCGCGGACGGACCGGGCCTGGGCGGAGGACACCCCTTCCGTGGTGTTCTCCTGCACCAAGGGACTGATGTCGATCCTGGTCGCGCGCCTCGTCGAGGACGGACGGCTGGCCTATGACGCGCCGGTAGCACGCTACTGGCCTGAATTTGCCGCCGCCGGCAAGGCGGAGATCACGGTCGGCCAGGCCCTGGCGCATCAGGCGGGGCTATCGGCGCCGCGCGATACGCTGAGCGAAGACGATATCGTCGACTGGGAGCGCATGGTGTCGGTGCTGGCGGCCCAGGCGCCGCTCTGGCCGATCGGCAGCGGCTATGCCTATCACGCGCTAACCCATGGCTGGCTGGCAGGCGAACTGGTGCGCCGGGCGACCGGATTGTCCCCTGGCACATATTTCCAGCAGTTGATTGTCGAACCGCTTGGCGTCGATGCCTGGATTGGGCTGCCCGAGGCGCTGGCAGACCGGCCGGCTCACCTGCAGGTCAGTGCAGCTCTGTCTGCGCTCTGGGCCGAGGAGGCCCAGAAGCCGGCGCCAAACTGGCCCTACCGGGCCATGACGCTTGGCGACGCGCTGCCGGCCGACCTGGTGACCGATGAGGGTGGCTTCAACCGCCAGCGCATCCGCGCCGCGGAGATTCCGGGGGCAGGGGGCATCGCCTCGGCAAAGGCCCTGGCAACGATCTGGTCGGCGACGGTGGTGCCGACCGGGGGCGTGCGATTGATTGACGACGCCGTGATCGCCGAGGCGACACGCGCACGCAGCGAGGGCGTTTCGGTGTTTGGCGGCGACCCTCCCTATTCACGCTGGGGCTATGGCTTCCAGCTCGATTCCGAAGCGCGGCGCTATCTTGACGCCGGCTGCTTCGGGCATGATGGCGCGGGGGGGCAGGTCGGTTTTGCCGATCCCAAGCGCCAGATCGGTTTCGGCTTCGTCACCAATTGGATGATGGGGCCGGAAGACCAGCGAGCAACCGAGATCATCTCGGCTCTGCGCAAGGTCGTCTAGTCGCCGCGCCGGGTACAAAGGGCATATTGACACCGCTTTGTGCTCATGCGCTAAATCCATTTAGCAGACGGAAACATCCACTGCAGACTTTACCCTGGAGGAGGTAGTCGTGAGAAATTCATCCCGCCACGCACTTCGCATTGCCGCCCTGAGCCTGTCGGTCGCCGCCACCGCAGGCACGGCACTGGCCGCGCCGAGCTGCGGCACTGACCCGGTCGTGCTCAATTCCTATTTCGAGACCGGTTTTCCACTGCCCAGCAGGCTGGCCGAGGAGTTTACCCGGCAGTTCCCCAATGTCACCTTTGACATCAAGGAAGACCAGTTCGCCAACATGATGGAGAACTCGCCGCGCATCCTGTCCGAGGACAATGCGCCCGATCTGATCCGCCTGCCGTCGCTGACCGATCTGGTCGCCAATGACCTGCTGCTCAACCTTGACGGCTACTTCACCGAGTTCGGCTGGGACGCCTTCCCGGCCGGCCAGTTGGTGCAGTTGCGCGTCGAAGAGGGCGGGCGCCCGCGCGGCACCGGCTCGCTCTATGCCATGGGTCTCAACTATTCGATGACCGGCGTGTTCTACAACAAGGAGCTGGCGGCCCAGCTCGGCATGACCGAGCCGCCCAAGAGCCTGGCAGAGCTCGATGCGCTCATGGCCGCGGCCAAGGAAGCCGGCATCCAGCCGATCATGCAGTGGAACAAGGGCACGGCGGGCCTCGCCTTCCCGCTGCAGAACCTGATGGGTGCCTATGGCGCGCCCGAGCCGATCAATGACTGGATCTTCCAGAAGGACGGCGCCACCATCAACACGCCGGAAAACCTGGAAGCGGCCCAGCATCTCGATGCCTGGATCAAGGCGGGCTATTTCCCGTCCGACGCCAATGCCATCGAATATTTCCAGATGATGAGCCGGTTCATGGGCGGCGAGGGCCTGTTCATGTTCAATGGCGACTGGGAGTCGGGCAATCTCGATGCCAATGCGGCGGGCAAGTTCGGCTTCTTCATCATGCCCAGTGAAGAAGAGGGTGGCCGCCACGCCACCATGTCGGCACCGCTGACTTTCGGCATTGCGGCCAATGCCGCCAATCCGGACTGTGCAGCGTTCTTCCTCGATTGGGTCGCGACCAATGAGGAAGCACGCAAGATCAACGTCGCCGTCGGTGGTTCCAACCCGGGTGGTCCGACCGATTTGCCCATGCCGGCAGTCGAACCCGGTTCGGTGACCGAGCAGTCCCTCGCTGCCGGCCAGACCCTGGCCGAGGACAATGGCGCCATGGACTTTATCGCCAATGCCACCGGTGCCATCTTTGCCGCGGGCTGGACGCCCGAACTGCAGAAGATGGTGGGCGGGCAGCAAACGCCGGAAGGCCTGCTCGAAGCCGTGCAGGAAGAATACGAGACCCAGCTGTCCCGCTAATAGAGGGCTCGTGAAGCCCTCAGCGTTCGGAATGAACAATGACTGAAGACAAGACGTCCATTCCGGACGCTCATGGGCAAAAAAGGCGGCTCCCTCCGTCCAGGGGGAGCCGCAAGACGCGGCAGGCAGCGTGGCTGTTCGTGGCGCCTGCCTTCCTCGCCTATGCCGCCTTCGTGCTCGTGCCTTTGGGGATGAGCATATATTATTCGCTGCTGCGCTGGGATGGCATCGGCAAGGCCAGCTTCCACGGCCTGCGCAATTATGTCACCGTGCTCACCGACAGTGATCTGCTGCAGATCATCGGCAATGCCTTTCAGTTGGTGCTGTATTTCACGCTGATCCCGGTGCTGCTGGGGCTGGCCGTGGCTTCGGCCATCCGCAGCCACATGGATGGACGCTTCGGGACGCTGACCCGCACGGTGCTGTTCCTGCCCCAGGTCATTCCGCTGGTGGCCGCCGGCATCGCCTGGAGCTGGATGTTTGCCTCCACCGGCCTCGTCAACCAGACGCTCAAGGCCATTGGCCTCTCAAGCTGGGCGCGCGGCTGGCTGGGCGACTTCGTCTGGGCGCTGCCGGCCGTCGGCATTATCGGCGCCTGGGTCCTGCTGGGTCTTTGCACCATGCTGCTGGTCACCGGCATCACCAAGATCGACCCGAGCCTTTATGAGGCGGCGCGGCTCGACGGCGCGCGCCCCTGGCACGAATTCCGTTACATCACGCTGCCGGGCCTGCGCCAGGAAATCGGCGTCTGCATCACCGTCACGGTCATTGCGGCGCTCGCTAGCTTCGACATCGTCTATATCTCCACCCAGGGCGGGCCGGGGATCACCACCACCGTGCCGGGACTCGAAATCTATCGCCTGGCCTTCGCCCACCGGCAGGTCGGCCTCGCCTCGGCGCTGGCCATCGTGCTCATGGTGCTGGTGCTGATCACCATCGCTCCCGTCCAGTGGTTCACGCGGGACAAGAAATGAAGACCGCGACACCCAACACGCTCCTGGCCCGTGGGCTGATCATCCTGCTGATGATCGTCACCCTGCTGCCGTTTCTCTCCATGCTCTCGGCGGCCCTGGCGCCGCAGGGCACCTATCCCAACGGCCTGCAATGGCCGGCCGATCCGCAATGGGGCAATTTCGTTCGCGCGTTCGAAGTGGCCCGGATGGACCAGCTTCTGCTCTCGAGTACGCTGATCGTGCTGGGCGTGGTGCCGATTTCGGTGCTGATTTCCACGATGGCCGGCTATGGCTTGGCCAAGCTGACGAGCAACAAATACAAGTGGCTCTATCTCGTCTTCGTTTTCGGGCTGACGCTGCCCTTCGAGGCGGTGATCACGCCGCTCTATTACGAGGTGCGCGCCCTTGGGCTGCTCAACACCCGCTTTGCGATCATCCTGCCGCTGATCGGGCTCTATATGCCCTTCTCGGTCTATTGGATGCGGGCGCATTTCCTCAACGTGCCGCATGACCTGACCGAGGCAGCGCAGCTGGATGGTGCGACCCGCTGGAAGGAATTCTGGCTGGTGCAGGTGCCGCTGGCGCGACCGGCCATCATGTCGCTGACCATCCTGCTCTTCCTCTGGACCTGGAACCAGTTCCTCCTGCCGGTGGTCCTGGTGCAGGACCCGATGCAGCGCACCATGGCCGGCGCGCTGGGCGCCTTCCAGGGGCAGTGGGGCACAGATATTCCGCTGCTCTGCGCTGGTTCGCTTCTCATCCTCACGCCGACCGTGGCGTTGTTCCTCGTCTTCCAGCGCCAGTTCGTCGCTGCCCTCATGCAGGGCGCGGTGAAGGGCTAACAGGAGTACCGTCCATGGCTGGTCTCACCCTCCGCTCCGTCCACAAGGCGTATGGCGAAGTGCCCGTCATCAAGGGCGTCGACCTCGACATCGCCCATGGCGAATTCGTGGTGTTTGTCGGCCCTTCGGGCTGCGGCAAGTCAACACTGCTGCGCATGATTGCGGGTCTCGAGGACATTACCGATGGCGAAATCCGCATCGGCGACCGTGTGGTCAACGATGTCGAGCCGCGCGACCGGGGCGTCGCCATGGTCTTCCAGTCCTATGCGCTCTATCCGCATATGAGCGTTTACGACAATGTCGGCTTCGGGCTGAAGCTGGCGGGCATGCCGCGGGCGGTGCGCGACGCCAAGATACGCGCGGTTGCGCGGGTCCTGCAGATGGAGCATCTGCTCGATCGCCGCCCCGCCCAGCTTTCGGGCGGGCAGCGCCAGCGGGTCGCCATCGGCCGGGCCATCGTGCGCGAGCCCGATGTCTTCCTCTTCGACGAGCCGCTCTCCAACCTCGATGCGGCGCTGCGCGGCGACATGCGCATGGAACTGGCGCGGCTGCATGGCGACCTCGGCTCCACCATGATCTACGTGACCCATGATCAGGTCGAGGCCATGACGCTGGCCGACAAGATCGTCGTGCTCGATGCGGGGGTCGTGCAGCAGGTGGGCTCGCCGCTGGAGCTCTACAACAAGCCGGCGAACCTCTTCGTGGCCGGATTCATCGGGTCACCCAAAATGAACTTGATCACGGTGATCTCCCAGGCCGATGGAGTGGTGACCGCGCCAGCCCTTGCCGGGACGCTGACCTTGCCCGCCCATCGCCACACCGCCACGACCAATGCGACAATGACCCTGGGCATCCGACCGCATGACCTCGAACTGATGGATGATGGGGTGCTCAAGGGGCAGGTTCGGCTGGTCGAGCGCCTGGGCAACGAGACCATTGTCCGCGTGATGCTGCCGGACGCGACTGAAATCACCGCCGCGCTGCCGGGCCAGGACCAGATCGAGATCGGACAGTCCATCGCGCTCGGCTTCAGGCCCGAAAGCGTCCATCTGTTCGGTCAGGACGGTAAGCGACTTTAGGAAAGGGCGGGGCGGGACAGGCCTGGCCACGTCCCGCCCCGCTCAATGGCCCCGCAGGTTCAGCCCTTCACGGCGCCGCCGGTCAGCCCCGAGATCACGTAGCGCTGAGCCAGCAGGAAGAAGGCGATGGCCGGCATGATCGAAAGGGTCAGGAAGGCCAGGATGCGCGGCCAGTCCGAGCCGTATTGCCCCTGGAACTGCATGATGCCGAGCGGCCAGGTGTATTTGGCTTCGGAATTGAGCACGATCAGGGGCAACAGGAAGCTGTTCCAGCTGCCCACGAAGTTGAACACCCCCACCGTCGCGATGATCGGCAGGCAGAGGGGCAGGGTCACGTACCAGTAGATGCGGACATAGCCGCAATTGTCCATGCGCGCCGCATCGATCAGCTCCTTGGGCAGTTCCTTGAAGAAATTATGGAACAGCAGCACCGAGAAGGAGACGCTGAAGGCGACCTGCACGGTGATGATGCCCCAATGGCTGTCGAGCATGCCCAGGTCGCGCATCTTGATGAAGAGCGGCAGGATGCCGGTGGCGGCGGGAAACAGCAGGCCGAGCATGAGATAGCCCAGGATGAACTTGCTGCCGAAGAACTTGATATGGGCCAGGGCGAAGGCCGTCATCGAGGCAACCAGGGTGGAGAGCACAACCGTGCCGCCGGCAATCAGCAGCGAATTGCCCAGGGATGAGAAATAGCGCGGCCCGCCCAGGATTTCGGTGAAGCGCACGGGGTCCCAGCTGGCGGGCAGGCCGAAGGGATTGACGCGCAATTCGCCGATCTCTTTGAACCCGCCCAGGGCCGTGGTGTAGAACGGCACGATCACGAAGGCAGCAACGATCAGCAGGGTGATCCACTGGGCCGCCGAGATCGCCGGACGGCGTTTTTTGGAAGCGGTAGCCATCAGTTCTGCTCCACCTTGAACAGGATGCGACGATAGGCCAGCGCCACGATCACGCAGGCGATGAACAGCAGCACGCTCACCGCACCGCCAAAGCCCAGCTTCATGCGCAGAATGCCGAACTGGTAGAGGAAGGTCACGATCGTGTGGCTCGAATGCGAGGGCCCGCCATTGGAGAGCGGGATGATCAGGTCGAAGAGCTGCAGGGCGCCGGTAATCGCAAAGAACACCGAGATGACGATAGCCGAGCGGATCATCGGGATCTTGATATGCCGCACGATCTGCCACTTGCTGACGCCGTCGAGCCGCGCCGCCTCGATGACCTCACCGGGAATGGACTGAAGCCCGGCGATGAAGATCATCATGTGGAAGCCGAAATACTTCCAGGTGATCACCAGCATGATCGCCGGGATGACCCAGAGCTTGTCGCCCAGCACAAAGGGCATGTCGACGCCAATAGCCCCGCCGATCGCCGGCAGCAGACCATAATTTCCGTCATAAACGAACTTCCAGATCAACCCGGCGGCCACTTCGGCCAGCATATAGGGCAGGAAGAACAGGACGCGGATCAGGTTGATATGGGTGCCGCGCTCCGCCAGTGCGATGGCGCACCACATAGCCAAGGGCAATTGTATCAACAGCGATACCGCCACTACGATCAAGCTGTTGCGGACGGCAGTCCCGAAATTGCGGTGGGTGATGACGTCGGCATAATTCTCGAAGCCGACAAAGTCCGTGATGGGCCCGTAACCGTTCCAATCGAAGAACGAGAAGGTTGCCGCATCGATCATCGGCAAGACGACGAAGAGGGTGAACAGGATCAATGATGGTGGCAGGAACAGCAGGAGCGGCAGCAGGCTCTTGCGATCGACATAGCGCCTGCGCCGAACTGCGGTCGTCGCGCTCATATCCGTTCCGGTGGCGACACTCGTCATCAATGCATTCCTCGCCTGCAAGACGCAGCGCCAGTCGGCAGCTACAGGGTCTTGCGTGAACAGGGCCGGCGGGCAATGGATCGCCCGCCGGGTTCAGAGAGTGACGACTAGAGCTCGTCGTCGACCGCTTCCTTGATCATTTCGGCGGCTTCCTCGGCGCTCATGGCGTTGGCTGCCAGTTCCGCGGAGACGTCGTTGACGACACCGCCGACATTGGGACCCAGGGCCTGGTCGAAGAACAGGGCATGCCAGTGCGCATTGCTGATGTTCTGACCGATCTGCACCTTGAAGGGGTTGGTCATGACGTCGGCCGCACCCTTGGCAATCGGGATGTAATAGGCATCCTTGGCGTAAAGCGCCTGGTTCTCAGTGGAATTGAAGAACTCGATCCACTTCACGGCTGCATCGGAGGCGTTCCTCGAGAACAGAACGCCGCCCAGGCCGCCCAGCGTATCGGTCGGATCGCCCTTGCCACCCTCGATGGTCGGGAAGGGCAGGATGCCCAGTTCCTCATCGGGAATGCCGTTCTTGTCGGCCGAATTGTCCTTCATGGCGCCATAGTCCCAGTCGCCCATCAGGTGCATGGCGGCATTGCCGTCGCCGAAATAGCCCGAGGCATCGCCGTAGCCGGCCGCCAGGAAGCCTTCCTGCCAGGGATCAAGCGCCGCCAGCTGAAGGAAGTATTCGCCCGCCTTGACGAAATCCTCGCCGGCAAAGCCGTCGCCCTCGCCGCGGGCCGCAGCAGCAAAGCCGTCCTGGCCGGCCAGCCGGACGACCAGCTTGGACCACCAGAAGTGAGCCGGCCACTTGTCCTTGGCGCCAATGGCGATGGGGGTAATGCCGGCATCCTTGAAGGCCTGGACGCCCGCCAGGAACCCATCCCAGGTTTCCATGCTGGCCGGATCGACACCGGCCTGCTCGAACAGGGTCTTGTTGTACCAGAGCACGACCTCGCTGACGTCACGCGCCACGCCATAGAGATGGCCATCGGGCGCGGTAAAGGCGGAAACGCCGGCCGTGCCGACATTGGCCTTGGCCTCGTCGGACAGCACGTCCTCAATCGGCCGCAACACCCCGGCCGCCGCCTGTTCGTAGAACACGCCACCACCCCAGGAGTGGAATACGTCCGGCGCATCGGCCGACTGCAGCAGGGTCGTCAGCTTGGCCTTGAAGGCCTCGTTTTCGAGAAACGGCAGCTCGACCTTGATGTCGGGATTCTGGGCCATGAAATCGGCGGCGATCTTGTTCATCAGTTCCACCTCGGCGGGAATGGACGTGATGTGCAGATGCCGGACCACGGTCTGGGCCTGGGCCGGCGCAATAGCCGCCAGTCCCAGCATTGCGGCAAGCGCAATATGCTTCATGAATTCCTCCTGTGAAAATTGCGGCCTCCGGAACCAATTCCGGAAAATCCTCCCTGACCGCGGCGATGAGACAGTCCCCACTGAACTCACCACTTGCTACTTTCTACGCATCCCGTATTAAAGACGCAAGAGGAACGTACCTCATTGTTGGGTGTGAATGGTGGGCGGTAGCAGGAACTGCGTATAAGCTATTGAAGAATATGGAAAAATAGCCAAGTTTGGTAAGTCTAAAACGTTTACGGGCTGGTTTCGGCGCTTGAATTTGATATAGATAGCAAACTAAATCATCAATGCTGAACCTGACCTGCGGAGTGTCCTTTTGGTCGTGAAGATCGCCGATCCGCTGCTGATGCGCGAAATCAACAAGTACCATGTGCTGGAGACCATCCGGTGCCATGGGCAGATCTCGCGCGTGGAGATTGCGGAGCGGACGCTTCTGAGCGGCACCACGGTCTCGGCCATTACCGGGGCGTTGATCGAGGAGGGGTTGATCCAGGCGACGCATACCCAGCCCAGCGGCGATGCGCAGCGCGGCCGGCCGCGGGTGCTGCTGGGCCTGGTGCCGGACGCAGCCTATGTGCTGGGCATCAAGATTTCGGAAGCCATGACCACGGTGACGCTGGTCGATTTCCGCGGGGAGCTGGTGGCAACGCTGCAACTGCCCGTGCGGCTCGCCCGTCAACCGGCAGATGTGATTGCCGACCTGATCGAGGATGCCATGGACGATTGCGTGACCCGGTCCGGCATCGATCGGGGCCGTATCCGAGGCATTGGCATCGGCGTGCCGGGCCTGGTCGATCCGCGCTCGGGAAGAAGCTATTCCAGCTCGGTCTTCGGCGAGCGGGAGGTCCCGATCGGCGCGCTGCTGGGCGAGCGCACAGGGCTGCCGGTGAAACTCGAAAAGCCGGCCAATCTGCTGGCGCTGGCGGAGAGCTGGTTCGGCCATGCACAGCGGGAAGAGGACTTTGCCGTCGTGACCCTCGACCAGACCGCGAGCGTGGGGCTGTGGATGGAGACCGACGTGCATCGCGGCGCCAGCACGCTGGGACCGACCTTCGGCCATCTGAAGGTGGGCGGCGCGGATGCAATATGCGAATGCGGCCAGGCCGGCTGCCTCAATGCCCATGTCAGCGACGCAGCTCTCAGGCGCCAGGCGGCAGCGGCACTGGGCGCCGGCTTCCTCGAGACCCCCTTGGGGCGCACCAATATCCGGGCGGCGCTGGCCGAAGCCTGTCGCGCTGGGAACGAGGGCGCGCGGGCCCTCATCGAGCGACAGGGCGAGATGGTCGGCATCGGCGTCTCGCACATCATCAACCTGATCAATCCCGAAAAGATCATCATTGCATTTGAGCCGGAAGGCTATGGCGAACTGGTGGAACCGGCCCTGCGGGCCGCCGCGGCGGCCAATAGTTTCCGGACCCACTATGCATCCACCGAACTGATCTTCCACACGCTGGACGACCAGCTCTGGGCCCGCGGGGCCGCCGCGCTGATGCTGCGCGACATCTACAGCGCCCCATGGGCGACGAATTACCAGGAGGAAAACCAATGACGAAATCGGCCCTGATCGTGTGGGGCGGCTGGGATGGCCACACGCCCGAGCAGAGTGCGCGCCTGGTTGGCGCCATGCTGGAGGAGCATGGCTTTGCCGTCGAAATCGAGCCCACCACGGAAGCCTTCGCCGATGCCGCCCTCGGCCGGTTCGACCTGATCATCCCGGCCATCACCATGTCGCGCATCGAGAAGGAGGAACTGACCAATCTCCTGGCGGCGGTGCGAGCCGGCTCGGGACTGGCGGGATTTCATGGCCTGATGTGCGACAGTTTCCGCAACGAGCCGGACTACCAGTTCATGGTCGGCGGGCAATGGGTCGCCCATCCGGGCAATATCATCGACTTCACCGTCAACGTGACCAGGGCAGACGACCCCATCATGCAGGGGATCGAAGACTTTCCCTATCACTCCGAGCAATATTATCTGCATTTCGACCCCAGCATCGAGGTGCTGGCGACCACGACATTCTCGGGCGAGTATTTCGAGGAGATCGATGGCGTCGTCATGCCGGTGGTGTGGAAGCGCCGCTTCGGCAAAGGCCGGGTGTTCCACTCGACGCTTGGCCACGTGGTGGACGAATTCCAGGTGCCGCAGATGCGGACCATATTCGAGCGCGGCGCCCTCTGGGCGGCTCGCTGACCCTGACCCCAACCATCGGCAAGGAGGAGACGATGGCAGATCTGCAATTGCGAGGCATCAACAAGAGCTTCGGGGCAGTCAAGGTGATCCACGACATCGATCTGGACATCGGCAATGGCGAATTCGTGGTGTTCGTCGGGCCCTCGGGCTGCGGCAAATCCACCCTGCTGCGCACGATTTCGGGGCTGGAGGAGCCCTCCTCGGGCCAGGTGCTGATCGGCGGAGAGGATGTCACGGACTACGACCCCTCCGAGCGCGGCGTGGCCATGGTGTTCCAGTCCTATGCGCTTTACCCGCACATGACCGTGGAGCAGAATCTGGGCTTCGGGCTCCGCATGGGCGGCATGCCCCGAGAGCAGGTGGCCGAGCGGGTGGCCGAGGCGGCGCGCATCCTGGAATTGACCGAGCTGCTCGAGCGCAAGCCACGGCAACTCTCTGGCGGCCAGCGCCAGCGCGTGGCCATCGGCCGGGCGATCGTGCGGCAGCCCAAGGCGTTCCTCTTCGACGAGCCGCTTTCCAATCTGGATGCCGAGTTGCGCGTGCAGATGCGCATCGAGATCGCGCGCTTGCACCAGCAATTGGGGGCCACCATGGTCTATGTGACCCACGACCAGGTCGAAGCCATGACCCTGGCGGATCGCATCGTGGTTCTGCGGGCCGGGCGCATCGAGCAGCAGGGCAGCCCCATCGAGCTCTACGACAATCCGGACAACCAGTTCGTGGCAGGCTTTATCGGTTCGCCGCGCATGAACTTTCTCGAAGGCGAGATTACCGCGATTGCCGGAGATGAGCTGGTCGTCTCGCTCAAGGCCTTCGATGCGCCTGACCTGCGTGTCCGGCAACGTGGCAAGAGTGCGCAAGTCGGGCAGGCGGTCAGCATCGGCGTGCGGCCTGAGCACTTTGCCGAAGCCGTCGCGGGTGCGCCCACATTGACGGCCACGGCCCAGGTGGTCGAGCAATTGGGGGGCGTTTCCTATGTCTACGCGGTGGGCAGGGACGGCGAAACCAAGGTCACCATCCAGCAAAAGGGCCATTCGCGCATCACTGATGGGGCCTCGATCACCGTCGGCATCGAGCCCGGAGCATTGCTCGCCTTCGACGAGGCCGGGCTGAGGCTCTAGCCGGGGTATTGATCGTCCCTTTCGTTAACAAAACGATGGGGCGGTGGCGAGGCGCCACCAGGACGTCGAGCGAGCGCCTCGGCCGATATGAGCGGGTGCCGGAACGGAGCGGGTTTCCTCAAATCTGCGGGGGAGGGGCGACCGGCCAGTGACCCGGCAGGACATCGAGGATGCTGTAGCGGTCGGCCGTTTCGAGAAAGGCGCGCAAGGCGGACTCAAGGGCGCTGGGGAGGCGACAGACAGCGGTAAGTGTGCAGGCTTCGCCCGCCATGCAACCAACCATCGCGAAATCCGGCTCGGTGGCCCTGAGCACTTCACCCAAGGTGATCTCCCGAGGTGGGCGCGACAGGGCCAACCCACCGCCTCTGCCGCGGCCTGGCCGGATCAGTCCGGCGCTAGCCAGCCTGGCGGCGACCTTCATGAGATGGCTGCGAGAAACGCCATAGGCGGCGGCCGCCTGCGCAATGGTCGTCCGCTGGTCGGGATGGGCGGCCATGAAGAGCAGAAGCCGCAAGGCCAGATCCGTGAAATGGGTGAGACGCAACCGGACTTCCTCCCGTGCAAGGCACGGCGGCCACAAGGGCCGCCGCGGCAGGCTATTGATGCTGGCTTTCGGGCGCAGCGGCACCGTGCGGGTGCTCGGCGTTGGGGACGTGTGTGAGCAATTCACCGCCGGCCACGACCGGAACCCGGTCATAGTCATAGAAGGCGGCATGCAGCCCCCAATACGATCCGGCGATCACCAGCATGGCCGCCAGCAGTCCGGCCGGCACGCTGCCGAGGGCCGGTGCGACCTTCTTCAGCGACAGTCCCGAAGGGCTCGGATCAGCCGCGATCAGGAACAGGGTCCCCATGATCAGTGCATGCCCCACCAGGTCGATGCGACCGAAGGGATAGACGGCTGCCGTGAAGATGACGATCAGGGCGACCGCGGAGAGGCGACGGATCAATGCAGTCCAGAGCAGGCCGAAGCCCATGGTGAATTCCGCCACGCCCGCCATGGGGATGAAGGTATCGCGGGGCATGCCGAACGTCAGGAAGGGGCGCTCTTCGACCAGCGGGTAGAACCATTCGGCGTAAGCGAATTTTTCCAGGCTCGACCACATCAGAGCGATGGCGACACCCCAGCGCAGGACCGCGAAGCGGTGCTGGTACCATTTGCCGTCCGGATTGGACGCAAGCGCGAGGTACCCCGCAACGCCGACGCCCAGGGCGAGGTAGTCGAGCAGATGGAAGAAGTCGTAGTCGCGCAGCGCGATGACCCAGAGCCCGATAATGCCGGCTGCAGCCAGAGGCATGGTTCGCCGCGAGAAGACGAAAAGGGCGATCAGCAATTGCAGCCAGGAAACCCATTCGTTGGGCGTCTGCAGGTCCGGGGTCAGATAAACGCCGCCCACTGCGAAGATGGCGACGAAGAAGGCGCCAATGATGGCCCGCATGAAATCGTCCGCCCGCGACCATAGCGGGTCGCTGATGCGGTTAAGAAGGCCGCCGATGGTGGCTCCAAGCGGCCCGCGTTCGATCAAGACCGTGGTGGCAAAGAAGGCAAGCACCATGACGATGCCGAGCCAGAACCACCCATTGGCGAGGGTTTCGCCAACCGGGGCAGGTGCCGCGCCGACGACGTAGGGGGCGAACCATTTGACATGGGCCTGTGCCGGGGCGGTGGCAAGAAGCGTGGCAGCTGCCGCACCGCCGACTGTGCCGAGGTTTCCAAGCCTGGTCCAGCGGGGACAGTTCCTTGTTCGGTGGATCACTTTAAACTCCGTCGTCTGTTCGATTTTTCCACCTCTTAAACATGCATGGAGGATGCATCTTTGATCTCGATCAACAGCGCGGCTCGAACCCTCTGCCATGTTCCGGGCATCAGAAGAGAAGGACTTGGCCATGGATTGGACGAAACTGGGGGCGGGTGGCATGCTTGTTGTTGCCCTTGTGGGTGCTTTGCTGGTTCGCGAGCAGCCGGCGAGCGCGGTGGCTGCGCTGCCCTTGCCAGCGATCTGCGGCGAGCTGCATGCCGATCATGGCGGCGTATCGATGCAGGCGCATCTGGACGGCATGGCCGCGACAGCCAGTGAGGCGCACGCCGCACTGATCCAGACCATGGAGCCCATGCATTCGGACATGATGCGCGGCATGACTGCCGCGGACTTCCAGACGGCCTTCGTGTGCTCGATGATCCCGCATCACCAGGGGGCGGTGGAGATGGCCCAAGTGGCTCAGGCCTATGGCGACGACCCTTGGGTGAAGATGTTCGCTCAGGAGATCATCAGCGCGCAACAGGCTGAAATCGGCGAAATGCAGGCCTGGCTGGCGCGGCGGGCGCAGCCCTGAATGTGCGATGAGGGGGAGAAGTCCCCCGACAAGAGCTTGTGTTCGAGCCTCTCCCTAGAAGCGCACTGCCACTTCGAAGCCGTCGCTGCGCCCTTGGGCGGGCGAGAGGAAGGAAAGGCTGCCGCCGGTCTGCTCGACGACCGAGCGAACCATCGACAGCCCGATGCCGGTGCCGCTGGCAGAGGTCTGCCCGCGGACAAAGGGATGGCCAAGCGTCGACAGGGTTTCAGGGGGCACGACCGGGCCGGCATTGATCACGCGGATGGTGCCGTCGCGACAGGCCCGCAACACGACTTCGGAAGCCGGATCGCCGTGGCGCATGGCATTGTCGATGAGATTGCGCAGTACGAGTGCGAACGCATCGGAATCGACGCGTCCCTTTGGTGCGGCGCCCGCTTCGACTTCAAGCGTCAGGGGCGCGCCGCTGCCAACGAAGTCACGCACGACCAGATCGATGACGGGAAGCAGATCGATTTCGGTATCGCTGCGGGCGAAGCCGGCCTCGAGCCGGGTCAGTTGCAGCAGGCGTTCGGCCAGGGCCGACAGGCGGCGCAGGGCGCGTTCGATTTCGGCAGTGCGTTGCGCGGCGGGATGCTGGCGCAGCTCGGCGGCCAGCAACTGGGTCTGCGCCAGCGCGCCGGCAATCGGGGTGCGCAGCTCGTGGGCGCTGGTGGCGGCGAAGGCGCGCTCGGCATCCATGGCTCCCTGCAGGCGATCGAGCAGGCTGGCCATTTCCCCGACGATCGGCGTCAGTTCGGGCGGATAGCTGGCCGGGTCGAGCGGGGCCAGGTTGTGGCGGCCCCGCTCGGCAAGGTCGGCACGCAGCCGCTGCAGCGGCGCCAGCGCCAGGCGCAGCGCCAGCCATACGCCCAAAGCCACCAGGGGCAGGAGAGCGGCTAGTGGACCCAGCAGCGCCCAGCCGCCGTCGAACAGGGCTTCGCTGCGCTCGCTTTCGGCTTCGAGCACCACGATGCTGAAGCCGGAGCGCGGGTCGGTGCGAGCATAGGCGCGGCCCGCTTCGGTGTCGAACTGACCGTCATCGGTGATCTGGGGCAGGATGGTCTCGGGCAGATCCCCGTCGTTCAGGACAATATTGCCGCCGGGGTCGCGAATGACGTAGCGGAATTCACCGCCATCCTCGCGATCGGCCTCGATCTGGCGGCGCTCATGCGGCTCGCGCAGATCATGGACAGCGAGCGGCAGCAGGCGGTCGGCGACCTGTTCGAGCGCATAGTCATAGGCTTCGTTGATGGCATGGCTCATGACCGCTGCCGAAATGGCGGCGGCGCCCAGCCAGAGCAGGCCCGTCATTGCGGAAAGTCCGATGGCCAGTTGCCAGAACAGCGAGCGCCGCTTCATGAGGCAACCTGATAGCCAAGGCCGCGCACCGTATGCACCGCGTTCCGGCCCAGCTTCTTGCGCAGACGGCTGACATAGACTTCCACGGCGTTGCTCTCGATTTCCGCGCCGAAAGCGTAGAGCGATTCCTCGATCTCCGCCTTGGTGACAATGGCTCCGGGGCGGCTCACGAGCCGCTCGAGCACCGCCCATTCACGCGCACTGAGCGTGACCGCCTCGCCCTCGACCCTTACCAGGCGGCGCGCCAGATCGATCTCCACCGGGCCAAGGCGCAGAACGGGCGCGTTGTTGCCGCCATAGCGCCGCGCAACCGCGGCGACGCGCGCCGTCATTTCGCTGAGGTCGAAGGGTTTGACCAGATAATCATCGGCCCCCGAATTGAGGCCTTCGATGCGGATCGCGATCTGGTCCTGGGCGGTGGTGATGATGACTGGAAGGTCGTCGCCCCGCCCGCGCAGGCGGCGCAGCAGGTCGAGCCCCCGACCGTCAGGAAGGTTCAGGTCGAGCAGCATCAGTTCATATTGCACCGTGGTCAGGGCTGCTTCAGCATCGTCCAACCGTTGCACCCAGTCGACGGCGTGACCGCCTGCCGAAAGGTGGTCGCGGATGGCCGCGCCCAGCACATGGTCGTCCTCGATCAACAAAATCCGCATATCCGCCTCGGCTCGCGGCCACATCAATACCCCAAAGCTGACACCAGGCTGAACGCCGGCCCGTTCCCGCTTCAGGGTAGCGTCAGCTTGCCATGGCATCGGTGGGTTCGTCTTCCCAATGAGGCCAGAGCCAAATGAAAAAAATCCTCGCCATCCTCCTTCTTGGCACCGCGCTGGTGTCCCCTGGCGCCGCCTATGCCGCCCAAGTCACCGTGACGGGACAGATGAGTTCCTATCGCGGCCCCGAGGCCTATCTGGCGGTTTACCTCGCCGGACCCGATGGTCGCTATGACTCGACGCTCTACGTGGCCGGCCGCAAGAGCCGGTATTACCGGGATCTGAGCGGCTGGGCCCGCTATGCTGCGGCCGATGCCAGCCTCAATCTCAATGGCATCACCGGCGCGAGCGTCGGGAGCGGCCGCAGCTTCACGATCAATCTCGATCTGTCCGATGCGCTGATCAATGCCGGCTACACGATCCATATCGACTCGGCCGTCGAAGAGCGCGGCACGACGAGCGACGACGTGGTGATCCCGCTCGATCGTTCCCAGTCTGGGATTGCCCAGCCTGGCCGAGGCTTTGTCCAGTCCGCCAGCGTCAACCTGTAGCAGCGGGGAGGACCGGCCATGCTTCGTCGACTTCACTCGCTGCCCGGGCTGTTTGCCGCGCTGCTGGTCAGCTTCATGGCCCTCACCGGCGCAGTGCTGTCGTTGCAGCCGCTGGTGGAACGCGTGACCACTCCGGCCGGCAGCGCGGTCAGCGTGGCCGAGCTGGCCGACAGAATCATGGCCCAATTGCCGGACACCGAGACCATCACGCGCTCCGCGTCGGGCGCGGTGACGGCCCATGCGGGCAATGTTGCGACGGCCATCGATCCGGCGAGCGGGGCGGTGCGCGGGGTTGTCGAGCAGTCGCCGGTTTTCGGGTTCTTCACGCAGTTGCATCGCTCGCTGTTCCTGGGTGATGGCGGGCGGGTGGCCGCCGGGCTTGCCGCCGCGGCCATGGTTGCCCTGGCGTTGACGGGCATCGCCATGCTGGTCAATCGCATGGGCGGATGGCGACAGCTATTTGCGAATCCCCGCGGCAGGTTAAGTCAACGCCTTCATGTGGAACTTGGGCGCATGGCCATCGCCGGGCTGCTGCTTTCGGCGGTGACGGGCGTCTATATGGCGATGGTGACCTTTGGCTTCGTGGCCGATGGCAGCGCCGAGTTCGGGTTCCCGGCCAGCGGCAGCGGCGGAACGCCGGCTCCGATCGCCAGCCTCGCCGCGCTGCAGGACGTTCCGGTGAGTGATCTGCGGGAGCTGGTGCTGCCAATGGCGGGCGACGCGGCGGACGTCTTCACCCTGACCACCAATGCGGGTACCGGTCATATCGACCAGTCGACGGGCGCGCTTATCGATTTTGCGGCCAATTCTCCCATGCAGACGCTCTACGAGGCGGTTTATACGCTTCATACCGGCCAGGGACACTGGTGGCTGGCGGCGCTGCTGGGTCTTTCGAGTCTTGCCGTGCCGGTGCTGACCCTCACCGGCGTCGTCATCTGGTTCATGCGCCGCCGCAGCCGGCCGCGCCTTGCCGGGGATGCGGGTTGGCGCCGGGCCGACAGCGTCATCCTGGTAGGAAGTGAAGGCAACACCACCTGGGGTTTTGCCGCCACGCTGCAGGCCGCGTTGCGCGGCAATGGGCACCTCGTGCATGTTGCCCCGATGAATGCCCTGCGGCCGCACTACCCGCAGGCGCGGACCATCCTGGTGCTCGCGGCCACTTACGGGAACGGCACGGCGCCGGCTTCTGCCCGCCACTTCCTCGACAGGCTGGAGCGGTTCGATGCCCGAGGCGCGCGCTTTGCGGTGCTCGGGTTTGGGGATCGCAAGTTCCGGAATTTCTGCGCCTATGCCGAGCGGGTCGAGGCTGCGGTGCGCGGCGCCGGACATGCCATGCTGGTGCCCTATGCCGGCATCGACCGGCAATCGGCCCAGGCCTTTGCCCAATGGGGGCAAACGCTCGGCACGGCACTGGGCGAGACACTCGAACTGCAGCACCAGCCCCTGCAGCCGCAGACGCGCAAATATACGCTGGTGGACCGCCAGGTCTTCGGCGAGGAAGTGCAGGCGCCAACGGTGGTGCTGCGCTTTGCGGTGCCCGCGCTCAAGGATTGGCGGGATCGCCTTGGGCGTCTTCTCGGGCGGGACCGGTTCGTCTCGGGCGATCTTGTCGGGATCATTCCGCCGGGCGACCCGATCGCGCGCTATTATTCGATCGTCTCGGCCTCGCGGGAGGGCATTCTCGAAATCTGCGTGCGCAAGCAGCAGGGTGGGTTGTGTTCGGATCATCTGCATTCGCTGCGCCCCGGCGAAAGCGTGGATGCCTTCGTGCGCAGCAATCCCGATTTCCATCCCGACGGCGGTCGGCGGCCGCTGGTGCTGATCGGGGCAGGGGCGGGCATTGCGCCCCTGGTTGGGTTCATGCGTAACGCCGCGGGACGGCGCCCGGTGCATGTCTACTTCGGCGCGCGTGATCCGGCGTCGGACTTCCTCTATCGGGGCGAGCTGGAAAGGGCCCTGTCCACCGGTCTCCTCAGGAGCTTGAAGGCGAGTTTCTCGCGCGTCTTGGGCGGCGGCTATGTGCAGGACCGGCTCGCCGAGGACGCCGAAGAGCTGCGCCGGCTGGTGCGGCAGGGTGCGCGGTTCATGGTGTGCGGCAGCATCGCCATGGGCGAAGGGGTCAAGCAGGCGCTCGACCAGGCGCTGGCGCCGATCAGCCTCGATGTGGACCGTTTGCAGGCCATGGGACGATATGCAGAAGATGTCTACTGAACCTTGCAGAAGTGAGCCGGCGGCGCAGCTTGCCCTGAGTGGCCCGACCATGGGAACGCGCTGGTCCGCCCTGGCTCACGCCCAGCATGCGCTGGATCGGCATGTGCTCGAGCACGCCCTGGCCGAGGCCTGCCACCGCGTCGATCAACAGATGTCGACCTGGAAACCGGATTCGAACCTGATGCGGCTCAACCGCATGGCTGTGGGCGCCTGGATGTCCATACCGGACGAACTGGCCTATGTCCTGGCGCTGGGAGAGGGCGTGCGACAGCGCTCGGGCGGACTGTTCGACATGGCGGTTCTGGGCGCCGTGCAGACCGCCGGGTTCGGCCCACCGGCACGGCCGGAGACGCCTGCTGGAGGCGAGCGGTCGACCGGGCCGGCGCTCGAAATCGACATGGGCGGCCTGCGGGCGCGGCGCCTGGAACCGGTCGCGTTGGACCTGTCCGGCATTGCCAAGGGGTTTGCGGTGGACCTGATGGCCAGGACCATGGAGGATTTCGGCGTTCAAGATTATCTCGTCAGCATAGACGGCGAGGTGCAGGCCGGCGGCTTCCGTGGCGACGGCCGGCCCTGGGCGGTGGCCCTCGAGGCGCCGGACGCGGATCGCCGGGATATCGCAGCGCGCCTCGAAATCCACAATGCTTCGCTGGCCACTTCGGGCAGCTATCGGCATCGGCGTCTGGTCGGGGATCGATGGATAAGCCACACCATCGACCCTCGCAGTGGTGTCCCGGTGGAGAGCGACCTGGTTTCGGTGACAGTGCAGATGCCCGATTGCGTTCTCGCAGACGCCTGGGCGACGGCATTGCTGGTCGCGGGGCGGCAGCGCGCCGAGGAGATGTGCAGAGCCGAGGGGCTGAGCGCCGTCCTGATTGCCGAGACCGGCATGGGGCGTGAACTGGTTGGGTGTGGCGCCTTTGCCCGGTGACGGGCTTGACGCGGTCCCCGGGTTCGGGATTGCCAACTGCAGCGTGGCCCGAGAGCCATGCAGGGGCAGGGTCAGAGGCTCTTCACCACGTCGGACAGCATGGCCCGAACTTGGCCGGCAACGGTCTTGAGGGTGTCGTTGTCGATGGCCTGCATCGAAGCGACGGGATCGATGGCACTGACCTCCACCCCGCCATTGTCCAGTTCGCGCACGATCACGTTGCAGGGCAGCATGGCACCGACGCGCGGCTCGATGCGCATGGCTTCGAGGGCCATTTTGGGGTTGCAGGCCCCCAGGATGGTGTAGCGGGGGATTTGTGCGCCCAGCTTGGTCATCATGGTCTTCTGCACGTCGATCTCGGTCAGCACGCCAAAGCCGTGGTCGGCCAGGACCGCACGGGTGCGGGCGATGGCGCCGTCGAAATCGGTCGCGGGCAATATCTTGTCGAAGGTGTACATGGAAAATCCTTTCTGGTTCGAACTGCTAGGCGACGATTCCGAAAACGGTGCCGATCCCGGCGGTGATCGCCATTGCCAGCGCCCCCCAGAACAGCACCCGGAAGGTGGGCCGCCAGGGTTCTGCGCCGCCGGCCTGCGCGCCGATGAAGCCGAGCAGTCCGAGAAAGACGAGTGAAGCGGCGGCCACCACCCAGATGATCAGAGATACCGGCGCCACCAGGACCATCAGGAGCGGCAGCGCAGCGCCGATTGCGAATGTCAGTGCTGAGGTCAAGGCGGCCTGGACGGGCCTTGCCGAGGTGATGTCGGAAATCCCCAACTCGTCCCGTGCATGGGCCCCGAGGGCATCGCGTGCCATCAACTGGGTCGCGACCTGATCGGCAAGGGCCGGATCGAGGCCGCGTTCGACATAGATGGCCGCGAGTTCGGCGTGTTCGAATGCCGGTTGGGAGGCGAGTTCAGCGCGTTCCTTGGCCAGGCTGGCTGCCTCGGTGTCCGCTTGTGAGCTGACCGAGACATATTCGCCGGCGGCCATGGACATTGCACCGGCCACGAGCCCCGCCACCCCGGCCACAAGCGTCTCGGCCTGGCCACCCGAAGCGGCTGCCACGCCAATGATGAGACTGGCCGTGGAAACAATGCCGTCATTGGCGCCGAGGATGGCCGCTCTCAGCCAACCGATGCGCTCCAGCCGGTGATCCTCGGGATGTGTCGATAGTCTCATTGGGTTGCACTCCGTGACGATCGATCAATGCACAGGCTGCGGGGATGCATTTTGAGGCAGATCAAGCCGAGGGTGAGCGGCCGGCATGGGCTAGGAGCTCCGATGCTCCAGCGCCCCCATGCGCTTGCTGGCGCTGGCCCAGCTCAACTCGGTTGTGCGCGCAATCAAGGCCTCGACCAGGGCCAGGATGGCGCCATTGGCGTCCCAGGTGCGACCGGTTTCCGTGCAGCATGGCAGGACGTGCCTGGCGTGGCGGGAGACCGGGCTGACCCATTCATCGGTGATCAACACGATATGGGCGCGCTTGCGGGCCAGTTCGGCGGCGGTATCGAGCAGGCTGTCGTCGTAGCGGCGCACGTCGAACAAGACGGCGAGATCGCCCGGCCGCACGTCGATCAGCTGGTCGGCCCGGGTGGCCAGGCGGCCGTCGAAGCGGCTTAGCCCCGGCCGCACGACGCGCAGATGCGCTTCGAAATAGCCGGCCAGAAAGTCGGTGAACCGACCGCCGGCCAGGAAACATCGGCCCTTGGTCTCGGACAGCTTCTGGCACACCGCCTCGAACTCCCAGTCCGGGATAAGCTGAACCGTCTCATGGGCCCGCTGTGCGGCCTGGTGGAGGTAACCAGCGAGGAAACCACCTTCGTCAGCGGAGGGCAGGAGGGCCGGCCGCTCCAGTGGCGATTTCGAGCGCTCTTCGAGCTCGTCCCGCAGGGCCCGCTGGAAATCAGGATAGGACTTGAAGCCCAGCTGGGCCACGAAGCGCACCACGGTAGCGGCACTGACGCCGGCACCGGTGGCGAACTCGGCCACTGGTGCGAGCCCGAGCAGCGGATAATTCCCGAGCAATCCCCGCGCCGCCTTGCGGCCTGCGCCGGTCAGCTCGCCATGCAGATCGTGGATTCTTGCTGCAACGGTTTTCCCCTCCACCATGAACCTCACGTTTCAGCATTGACAGATTTCGAGTTTGTGGAACTACTGTTACAGAAATTAATCGCTCAGGCGTAGAGGGAAATGAGCGAGACAGGGGAAAAGCCAGTTCTGGTCAGTAACGCGGAGGGCGCGTCGCCCTTCGTGCTGGTCTGCGACCACGCCTCGCGCCGCATCCCGCCCCAATATGGCGATATGGGGCTGAGCGAAGCCGAGCGCGCTAGCCACATTGCGTGGGACCCGGGCGCGCTGCCGGTCAGCCAGCACCTTTCGCGGCTTCTCGATGCGCCGCTGGTGGAGTCGACGGTCTCGCGCCTCGTAATCGACGCCAATCGCGACCTCGACGCGCCAGACCTGATCTGGACACTGTCGGAAGCGACCCGGATTGCGGCGAACGAGAACCTTCCGCAAGGGGAGCGCCAGTTCCGCATAGAGAACTATCATCGCCCGTATCACGATGCGATCGAGCGCGTGCTGGACAGGCGGCGGGAACTGGGCCGCGAAGCCATCCTGGTCTGCATGCACTCCTTCACGCCGGTCTTTCTCGGCAAGGCGCGTCCCTGGCCGATCGGTCTCATCCACGGCAAGGATATGACGTTCACCCGGGCATTGCAGCGCGCCCTGGCCGAGGACGAACGGGGCCTGAACATCGGCTGGAACGAACCCTATGCGGCGCTCAATGGCGTCACCCTGACGCTGGAAAAGCACGGCGATGGGCGGGGTCTGCCGGCCACGATGATCGAAATCCGCAATGACGAAATCCGCTCCGACGACGGCGTCGCGTTGTGGGCCACCCGGTTGGCGCGTTGCCTCGAGGCCGCCCGCCGGGACCTCACGGACACGAGGAGCTGAGATGCTGACCCAGAGCCAGAAAGGACGCCCATAGTGCCCGGACCGATAAGGCTCTTCGTCAGGATCGTCGATCGGATCAATCGCGCCGTGGGGCGGGTGGCGATGCTGCTGTTATTTGCCATGGGCGGGGTGCAGCTGGCCTCGACCTTCTCTCGCCTGTTCTTCGGCGTGCCGATCAACTGGGCGCTGGAAATGACCCAGTTCATGCTGGCGGCCTATTTCCTGCTCGGCGCGGCCTATTCGCTGCAGGAAAACGCTCATGTGCGCATGGACCTGTTCTACAGCCGGCTCAGTGCCCGGCAGAAGGCGATCACCGATGCGATCACCATTGGGTTCGTGATCTTCTACCTGATCGTCATGGTGCGCGGCGGCTGGTCGAGCACGGAATATGCGCTGGTCTATGGCCAGAAGAACTACAGCGCCTGGGCGCCGCTGATGTGGCCGGTGAAGTCACTGATGACGCTGGGCATTATCCTCATGCTGCTGCAGGCGATTTCCAATCTCTGCAAGGACGTGGCGACTGCCATGGGGAGGCCCATGGCATGAGTTCGGAATTCATCACTATCTTCATGTTCGCCACCATGCTGGTCCTGATGCTGACCGGCCAGCGGGTGTTCGGCGTCATCGGCTTTGTCGGCTCGGCGGCAGCGCTCTGGCTCTGGGGCAATGGCGCGGTGGAAATGCCATTCAACGCGGCCATCCAGGTGCTCAACTGGTATCCGCTGATCACCGTGCCGTTCTTTGTGTTCATGGGCTACATGCTGTCCGAGAGCGGCATCGCCTCGAACCTTTATCGCATGTTCCATGTCTGGTTCGGCGGCATGCGCGGTGGGCTCGCCATCGGCACGATCGGGCTGATGGTGCTGATTTCCTGCATGAACGGCCTGTCGGTGGCCGGCATGGCCATTGGCGCGACTGTGGCGCTGCCCGAATTGCTGCGGCGCGGCTATGACAAGGTCATGGTCACGGGGGTCATCCAGGGCGGTTCGGCCCTGGGCATTCTCATCCCGCCCAGCGTCGTGCTGGTGCTCTACGCCATGATCGCGCGCCAGCCCGTGCTGCAACTCTGGCTGGCCGGCATCTTCCCGGGCCTGCTGATGGCGGCCCTTTTTGCCATCTATATCTATGTCCGCTGCCGCATTCAACCCGAGCTGGCGCCGGTGCTGCCGGCCGAAGAGCGCGAGAGCATGTCTACCGCGGAAAAGATCGCCCTGGCTCGCGCCGGCATCCTGCCGCTGGGTGTATTCGGGCTGATGATGGGCCTGTTCCTGACTGGGGTGACCAGCCTAGTGGAAAGCTCCGCTGTCGGTGCGCTGCTGGCGACGCTGGCGGCCCTGTTCTCGCGTCGGCTGAACTGGACCATTCTCGAGGCCTGCACGCGCAACACGCTGATGGTCTCGACCATGTTCCTCTGGATCATCATGGCGGCGCTGTGCTTCTCGTCGGTCTATGACGGGCTGGGGGCGATCCGGGCCATCGAGAACCTGCTGCTCAACACCTGGGACCTCGACCCCTGGATGATCCTCATTGCCATGCTGGCGAGCTTTATCGTGCTGGGGATATTTCTCGACGACACGGCCATGCTGGTGATCGTCGCGCCGCTCTATATTCCGCTGGTGATCGAGTTGGGGTTCAACCCGATCTGGTTCGGCGTGCTCTACACGATCACCTGCCAGATCGCCTATATCACCCCGCCCTTCGGGTACAATCTGTTCCTGATGCGCGCGCTTGCGCCGCCCGAGATCACGCTGAGCGATATCTATCGCTCGATCACCCCCTTCTTCGTGCTGATGGTGATTTCGATGATCATCATCATGGTCTTCCCCGAAATAGCGCTCTGGCTGCCCCGCGTCATGATCGGGCGGTGAGGCGAACAGCGAGCAAAGGAGTCGACGTCGATTTTGCGAGTGGGTTTTCGAACCGGGGCGGATGCGGGTGCAGTTGGCACCGTCCCGGGCACATCAAGGAAAGGGATATCCTGACATGACCGATACGACCAAAATTACCAAACGTGAATTCTTCAAGAAGGCGGGCCTGGCGACCGCCGGCGCCGTTGGCGCCACCACGCTCGCCATGCCGCATGTGCGCGCCCAGGCCCCGATCCGCTGGCGCCTGCAGACCTATGCCGGACCGGCGCTTTCGGAACATGTGGTGGGCAATGCCATCGAGTGGTTCAACACCGCGGCCAATGGCGAGATGGAGATCGAACTCTACACCGCCGACCAGCTGGTGCCGCATGGCGAGCTGTTCCGCGCGGTGCAGCAGGGCACGATCGACGCCGCCCAGAGCGATGACGACTCCGCCGCCGCGCCGGTCGACGTCAAGGTGTTCGGCGCCTATTTCCCGCTGGCATCGCGCTATTCGCTCGACGTTCCGGCGCTCTGGCACTGGCGCGGCCTCAAGGAAATCTGGGAGGAGGCCTATGCCGAAATCCCGGACGTGACCTGGCTCTCCACCGGTGCCTGGGACCCTTGCAATTTCGGCACCACCAAGCCGATCCGCAGCCTGGCCGATCTCAACGGGTTGCGCGTCTATACTTTCCCCACCGCCGGCCAGTTCCTCTCGAAATATGGCGTGGTGCCGGTGTCGCTGCCCTATGAAGACGTCGAGCCGGCCCTGCAGACGGGCGAACTGGATGGCATCTGCTGGAGCGGCACGACGGAGCTGCACACGGTGGGCTGGGCCAATGTGCTCAAATATTACCTGACCAATCCGCTTTCGGGCGCCTGGGCCGGGTCCTATTTCGTCAATACCGCCAAGTGGAACGAGTTGCCGCCGCATCTGCAGCAGCTCTACCGCATGATGATCGACAGCTCGCACTATTATCGCCAGCACTGGTATTGGAATGGCGAAGCCAATTTCCGCATCAATGGCAAGCTCGAGCTGACCACCATTCCCGCAGAGGAATGGAAGCAGGTGGAAACCGACGCCCTGGCGTTCTGGGATGAGATCGCCGGCCAGTCCGAGCGCAGTGCCCGCGTGGTCGAGATCATCAAGAAGTACAATGCCGACATGGAGCTGGCAGGGGCGCCCTACCGGTATTCCTGATCGCTCGCGCCGGTCGCGTGCGCGCGGCCGGCTTTCACCCCACAGCCTGATTTGCGGAGTTCACGATGGCTGCCTATACGCTTGAGCACTTGCGCGAGGATGTCGAAGCGGGCCGCATCGACACGGTGCTGGTGGCTTTCCCTGACATGCAGGGGCGCCTGATCGGCAAGCGCTTCCAGGCCCAGTTCTTTCTCGAAGGCGCCATCGACGAAACCCATGGCTGCGACTATCTCCTGGCCGACGACATCGATATGGAGCCCGTGCCCGGCTACGAGGCAGCCAATTGGGGCAGGGGCTATGGCGATTTCGTCATGAAGCCCGACATGGGCACGCTGATGAAGTGCACCTGGCTCGAGGGCACCGCGCTCGTCATCGCCGATGTGGTCGACCATCACCACGAGCCGGTCCCGCACGCGCCGCGCAATGTGCTGAAACGCCAGCTCGCGCGTCTCGCCGAAATGGGCCTTTCGGCCAATTTCGCCAGCGAGCTGGAATTCTACCTTTTCGACGAGAGTTTCCGGTCCGCCCATGAGAAGGGCTACGCCAATCTGCAGACGGCGGGCTACTATATCGAGGACTATCACATCTTCCAGACCAGCAAGGAGGAGGGGGTGATGCGCGCCCTGCGCAATCACCTCAACGCCTCCGGCATTCCGGTGGAGAATTCGAAGGGTGAATGGGGCCCGGGGCAGGAGGAGATCAATGTCCGCTATGCCGAGGCCCTCAAGATGGCCGACCGGCATGTGGTGATCAAGAATGCCACCAAGGAGATCGCCTTTGCCCAGGGCAAGGCCGTCACCTTCATGTCGAAATGGGCCTATGACCTGGCGGGCTCGTCGAGCCATGTTCATATGTCGCTGGCCCGGGACGGCAAGAACCAATTCTTCGACGAGGCGGACGCGCTGGGCATGTCCGGGCTGATGAAACACTTCATGGCGGGCCTTTTGACCTATGCCGGGGACATCACCTATTTCCTTGCGCCCTATATCAACTCCTACAAGCGCTTCCAGGTCGGCACCTTCGCGCCGACCAAGGCGATCTGGAGCCGGGACAACCGTACGGCGGGCTTCCGTCTCTGTGGCGAGCACAGCAAGGGCATCCGCGTCGAGTGCCGCATCGGCGGCGCAGACCTCAATCCCTACCTGGCCTTCGCGGCGCTGCTGGCGGCCGGGCTCAAGGGCATCGAGGAAAAGCTCGAGCTGGAGCCGGGCTATTCCGGGGACGCCTATTCGGGCCAGTCGCTGCGGGAGGTTCACAAGACGCTGCGCGATGCCATTGGGGCGCTTCGCGGCTCAAAGATGCTGGCCGAGGCGCTGGGGCCCGAAGTGGTTGCCCATTATGTGCACACGGCCGAATGGGAACAGTTCGAGTATGACCGCCGGGTGACCGACTGGGAGCGCAAGCGCGGCTTCGAGCGCTACTAGCTACCCGCGCGACTACCAAATCTATTTGAGGACGAACCGATGACCGAAACGGTCAAGATCATCTCTCCCATCGATGGGAGCGTCTATGCCGAGCGACCGCTGGCTGGCGCTGAAGACATCGCTGCCGCGACCACTCGGGCCCGCGCGGCCCAGCGCGACTGGCGCCATGTGCCGCTCGCCGATCGGGTCGCGGCGGTCGGCCGCATGGTCGATGAATTGCTGGCGATGAACGATGACATCGTGCCCGAACTCGCCTGGCAAATGGGCCGCCCGATCCGTTTCGGTGGCGAAAAGCGCGGCGTCGAGGAACGCAGCCGCCACATGCTGGCCATTGCAGAAGACGCCCTGGCGCCGATGCAGCGGCCGGACAAGGTGGGCTTTACCCGGTACATCACCCATGAGCCCCTCGGACTTGTGGTGGTGGTGGCGCCCTGGAACTATCCATTCCTCACCGCCGTCAATTCGATCATTCCCGGACTGGTGGCCGGTAATGCCCTGCTGCTCAAGCATGCCAGCCAGACCCTGCTTGCCGGCGAGCGTTTCGCCGAGGCGGCTCGCCGTGCCGGCCTCCCGGCCGGTATCTTCCAGAACCTGGTCATGGGGCACGCCGATACCGAAATGCTGATCGGATCGGGCGCCGTCGACCACATCAATTTCACTGGCTCGGTGGAAGGCGGGCGCCGCATCGAGAAGGCGGCCGCCGGCACGTTCGCCACGCTCGGGCTCGAGTTGGGTGGCAAGGATCCGGCCTATGTACGGGCTGACGCCGATCTCGATTATGCCGCCGAGAACCTCGTCGATGGCAGCTTCTTCAATTCCGGGCAGTCTTGCTGTGGCGTCGAGCGCATCTATGTGCACCAGAGCGCCTATGACGGCTTTGTCGAGCGCTTTCTCGACCAGGCCCAGGGCTGGACGCTGGGCGATCCGCTCGACCCGGACACGATTGTCGGCCCCATGGCGCGCGGCGGTTTTGCCGACCATGTCCGGCAGCAGACGGAAGAGGCTGTGCGGGGTGGCGCCACCCGGCATCTCAATGCGCGCCATGCGCGGGATGTGGCCGGCTCGCCCTGGCTGGCGCCGGAGGTGCTGACGGGCGTCAATCACCAGATGAGCGTCATGCGCGAAGAGAGCTTCGGGCCTGTCGTCGGCATCATGAAGGTGGCTGACGATGAAGAGGCCATCACCTTGATGAACGACAGCCCCTATGGCCTCACCGCCTCGATCTGGACCCGGGACATCGATGCGGCCGCGCGGATCGGTGCCGAGATCGAGACGGGCACGGTCTTTGCCAATCGCTGTGACTATCTCGACCCGGCTCTGGTCTGGACCGGGATCAAGGATACCGGCAAGGGCGGAGCGCTGAGCGAAATCGGCTATCACAACCTAACCCAAGCCAAGAGCTACCACCTCAAGACGCTCTAGCGAGACCATGATGACCAAGGCCAACTGGAACTACCCCACCACCGTCCGCTTCGGCGCCGGGCGCATTGCCGAACTGCCCGAGGCCCTGAAGTCAGCGGGAATCAGCAAGCCGCTGCTGGTGACCGATGCCGGCCTCGCCGCGTTGCCGGTGACGCAGAACACGCTGGCGCTGCTGGCCGAGGCCGGCATGGAGGCAGGCCTGTTTGCCGAGGTGAAGCCCAATCCGGTGTCCGCCAATGTCGAGGCGGGGATCACGGTGCTGCGCGAGGGCGGCTATGACGGCGTCATCGCCTTTGGCGGCGGCTCGGGTCTCGACACCGCCAAGGTCATTGCTTTCATGGCCGGGCAGACGCGGCCGATGTGGGATTTCGAGGATATCGGCGATTGGTGGACCCGTGCCGATCCCAAGGGTATCCTGCCGATCATCGCGGTGCCGACCACGGCCGGAACCGGCTCGGAAGTGGGGCGGGCGGGTGTCATCACCGATGAAGCGACGCACACCAAGAAGGTGATTTTTCATCCCTTGATGATGCCCAGGATTGTCATCGCCGATCCCGAACTGACCGTGGGCATGCCGCGCTTCATCACCATTGGTACCGGGATGGATGCGCTGGCGCACTGCCTCGAGGCTTATTGCGCACCCGGCTATCACCCGATGGCCGATGGTATTGGGGTGGAAGGCATTCGCCTGGTTTTTGAGAACCTGCCCAGAGTGGCAGCCAATCCCAGCGACATCGAGGCGCGCGGGCACATGATGAGCGCTGCTGCCATGGGCGCCACCGCCTTCCAGAAGGGCCTTGGCGCCATCCATGCGCTGAGCCATCCGGTGGGGGCGCTGCATGACACGCATCACGGCATGACCAATGCCGTGTTCATGCCCTATGTGCTGGTGGTCAACCGCCCGGCGATCGAGGAGCGCATCAGGCGCCTCGCGGCCTATCTGGGCCTGGCTCCCAGCTTCGAGGCCTTCCTCGATGCGGTCATCAAGCTCCGCGCCGACCTCGGTGTCCCGCATACGCTCAGGGATTTTGGCGTCGACGACAGCAATCGCGAGCGGATTGGGGACATGGCCATCGTCGATCCGACTGCCGGCGGCAATCCGGTCGAGCTGACCTGGGATCGGGCGCTCGACATTTTCGATCGGGCGATGGCGGGGCGGCTCTAGGCTTGGTTGCCGCGGCTACCGGTTCGGGGTCTATGCCTCGAGCTGTCGCAATCGCGGCATCCAGACCCAGAGCAAAAGTGCGAAGCACGCGACCACGGAGGCCATGAGTCCCATGGCCAGCCTGGGACCAACGGCAGCCGAGAATAGCGCCATGGTGGCGGTGCCCATGGGCATCAGCCCGCGGGTCATGAACAGCGAGGACAGCACCCGGCCGCGATAGGCATCGTCGACCGTCAATTGCAGGATGGTGTTGTTCGAGGAATTGTAGGCGATGTGCATGGCCCCGGCCGCAAAGAGCGCGGGGATGGCCCAATAGATATTGGGTGCAGCGGCGAACGCGATCAGCGCGATCGCGAAGCTGCCCATGAAGATGAGCATGGTGGAGCCGCGCCGCGCATCGCGCTGCAGCCGGCTGGCCAGGAGGCCACCGCAGATGGAACCGGTCGCCGCCAGGGCCGTCATGAAGCCGAGCCCACTGGCGCCGGCATCGAAGACCTGCGCCGAGAACACGGCCAGGAACTGGATATAGGGCTGGCAGAAGAAGGTCGGCACAAGCGCCACAGCCACCAGCATGAGCAGCACCGGCTCGCTCCGCATATAGGTGAAGCCACCAACCAAGCTGGCCAGGAGGGATTCGGGTTTGCGCTCCACTTTCCGGTCCGGCAGGTCCAGCATCAGCAGCATGATCATGACAGCGGTGAAGCTCAAAGCATTGGCAATGAAGCAGGCGGTGATGCCGAGGCTGGAAATGAGCGCCGCCGAGGCCAGCGGTCCGACGATCTTGGCCATGTTGATGGTGATCGAATTGATCGACACCGCACTCGCCATCGCCTCTCGTGGCACCAATTGGTAGACGAGCGAGTGTCGTGCCGGCAGGTTGAAGGAAACGATCAGCCCCCGGCAGGTCGCCAGCAGCATGATCAGCCAGATCGATGCGCCGAAAAAGGCCACCGTGCAGGCTAGCCCGATGGCGACCATCATGGCCAAGAACTGCGTGCAGATCAGCATGGTACGCCGATTGACGCGGTCGGCGATAACGCCCCCGAACAGGGCGAACAGCATGATGGGCAGGCCGCGCCCCAGATTGACCAGCCCAAGCATGACCGGGTCGTTGGTGGTGGAGATCACGAGCCAATTGAGGGCGATCTGGTCGAGCCAGTCGCCGACGAATGAAATGGCATTGCCACACCAGAACAAGCGGTAATTGCGATAGCGCAGGGCGGCGAACGTGCCATATCGCGGCGTCTCCGCAGGGATGTCGACAGCGTCGGCGGGGATGGTCATTTCTTCCTTTGGCGGCTGGTCCGAGGGCGGAGAGGCGAGGGCGGGTCACGCCCCCGCGGCGATTGGCCAGACCGCTATTCAGCGGCGGCCCGCGTTTCCATTCCCTGGCCGGATGGCAGGTCGAACAGCCCCTGGGGCAGGGTCTGGAGGTGCTCGATCACTTCGGCGCTGGGCCGAACATTGGCATATTTGGCGTGCATGTCGAACAGGTTGATGGCGTGGCTGGCCTGGGTGCGGTCGAAACACCCGTCCTCCACCACGGTGCAGCGGAAATTGAGGGAGAAGGCATCGAGCACGGTCGCCCGCACACAGCCCGATGTGGTCGTGCCGGTGACGATCAGGCTGTCGCAGCCCAAGAGCTGCAGATAGGACGCCAGCGGCGTTCCAGCGAATCCGGACGGTTTCTGCTTGAGAACGACAATGTCCCGTGGACCCGGTGCGATGTCGTCAACGATGGCATTGCCATCCCGGCCATCGGTGACCAATACCGGCGCGTCGGCGCGGCGCTTGGACTTCCAGCCCCAGGACCCGGTGTCCCAGTTGTCGGCGCGGCGGATGCCGGTGGTGTAGATCACCGGAATGCCCTTGCCCCGGCAGAGCGCGATCAGCTGCTGCAGCACGGGCATGGCTTCCCAGGCGTCCTCGCCACAGGAGGTGCGCCACTTCTTGATGCTTTCCAGGATCGGCGTGGGCTCTTCATCGCAGAATGCATAGTTGACGTCGATGATGATGAGGGCCGGACGCTCGCCCCAGTCGGCCAGGGCGCCGAAGCCGGAAGCGGCCAGCACGGATTTGTCGCGCTCGGTCAGGAATTGGTCCCAGATGCGTTCGGTCATGTCAGTCCTCTTGTGGTGGGGTGGGGATAGGAGGCGTTGGAGCGGTGTGGGCGGCGCCGGCGCGCACCATTCGGCTGGCATAGGCGGAAAAGCCGAACATGGTGGCGACCAGCACGGCGCCGCCGGCGAAGAAGGCCGCGGTGAGACCGATGAAGCTGCCCAGAATGCCGAACAGGGCCGGGCTGACGGTTTGGGAGAAGCGGTTGACGAGGAGGCGCAGGCCCATGAGCTTGCCGCGCTGGTCCTCGCCGACCGCATCCACCATGATCATGATGCTGACGGGCAGGTTGACGCCGGTGGCGGCGCCCAGAAGGAAGATCAGCGCATAGGTCAGGACGATGTTGGGGGCGACGACCGGGGTCAGGACCACGCAGACCGAAGCGATGAAGCCGGCGCCGGCCAGGATGTGTTCCAGTGTGAACCGTCGCATCAGCCAGTTGACGATCAGCCGGCTCATCATGCCCGCCAGGCCCTGCCAGGATAGGATGGTGGCAATCTGGAACGCGGAGTAGCCGTATTGATCCAGGAACAGGGGCAGGAAGCCCATGTAGAGCGCCTGGATATACATGATTACGAATGTCCCCACGAGGCCGAACTGTACGGGCCGGTGGGCTGTGAGGTCGATGCCGCGCCGATAGCTGGCGGTGTAGCCCTTGAGCGAAAGGATGGAGCGGATCTCCCCCTGCTCCGGGGTGGGGTGGGGATAGCGCCGGGCAAACCAGGCAAGGACCAGGATGAACAGGGCGGTGGCAGCCGCCGAAACGATGAAGGTGAACCGATAGCCCTCGGCCGGCGCAGCAAAGACCGAGGAGATCAACCCGCCGATCAATGGGCCCACCATGCCCCCGCCGGACATCCACATGGAATAAGTGGTAATCGATCTGTTACGGGCTGCGCGGTCTCCTGTGGACACCAGAACCTGCAGGGATGAGGCCATAATGATGATGGCGCCACCCATGAACAGCTGGGACAGTCCGAGCATGGGTATGCTGACGGCAAACACGGTGTTCAGAAGCGACACCAGCAGCAGCAGCGAGCCCCATTGCAGCATGCGCATCGGGCCCATGCTGTCGATGAGCTGGCCCGCGGGCATGGCGATGACGATGGGCAGGAGTGCCCTGAGGGTAACGATGAAGCCGATATCGAGGGTGGATGCGCCCAGTTCGGAGGCATAGAGGGTGAAAAAGGGGTTGGCCATGCCGGTAATGGCGAAGAACAGCCCGCCCCCGACAATGCCGAAACGGGTGAATGCGCTAGTCGACATAGTGGCAGGCCGCCTCTCTCGAACCGGAATAGGCCTGCAGCACGGGCTTTTCCGCGCGGCAGAACTCGGTTGCGCGGGGGCAGCGCGAGGCAAAGGCGCAGCCGGGTGGAAGGTCGAGCGGGCTGGGCAATTCGCCCGAGAGAGGCTTCTTTATTCGCGCTTCTTCGGCCACCGGGTCGGGTAGGGGCACCGCGGCGATGAGCGCCTGGGTGTAGGGATGGAGCGGATTGCGGAACACCTCGTCGGCGGGCCCATATTCAACCACTTCGCCCAGATACATGACCGCGATCTTGTCGGAGATGTAGCTGACGGTGAGCAGGTCGTGGGAGATGAACACGAAGCTGACGCGGAGCTGGCGCTTGAGGTCGACCATCAGATTGATGATCTGCGCCCGCACCGAGACGTCCAGGGCCGATGTCGGTTCGTCTGCCACCACGACCGACGGCTTGATGGCCAGCGCCCTGGCTATGGCGACGCGTTGCTTCTGGCCGCCGGAAAGCTGGCTGGGGTAGCGCGCTGCATAGCTTGTATCCAGGCCCACCTGCTCGAGCAACTCGTGGACGCGGGCGGTCCGCTCGGCCCGGCTGCCCCGGCCGGTGACCACAAGGGGCTCGGCGATGATGTCGAACAGGGTCATCTTGGGGTTGAAGGAGGACGAAGGGTCCTGGAAGACCATCTGGGCCATGCCTTCGACATAGATGTCGCCGGAGGTGACCGGATCGAGCCCGAGGAGCAGGCGCGCCACGGTGCTCTTGCCACAGCCCGATTCCCCGACAATCCCGAGCGTCTCGCCCTCGCGGATGTTGAGGGATATGCCGTTGACGGCGCGAACCGTGGGCGGCACGCGCCAGGGCAGCAGGCTTCGCCCGGTGAAGTGCTTGTGCAGGTTGAACACCTCCACCACGACGCGATCGTCGGCGTTGCGGACCAGCGGCGGGATGGCTTCGGTCTGTTGGCGGCGCGCCTCCCCCAATCCTTCAGGCAGGAAGCAGGCAGCGCGATGCCCGGGCCCCCGTGGGCTGAGGCCAGGCGTGTCACTTGCGCAATGCTCATGCGCGGCTGCGCACCGGTCCCGGAAGGCGCAGCCGGTCAGCGGCAGCTTCATATCGGGCGGGAATCCGGGGATCTGGGCCAGCTTGCGACGCTGCGGCTCATCGACCGGCGGGATGGTGTCGAGCAGGCTCTGCGTATAGGGGTGGCAGGGATGCGCGAAAATGTCCCGGACGGGACCGAACTCCACCAGTTTCCCCGCATACATGACGCCGACCTTGTGCGCGAAGCGGGCGACGAGCCCGAGATCGTGGGTGATGAAGATCATTGCTGCGCCGGTCTCGGCGGTCAGGTCCTTGAGCAGTTCGACGATTTGCGCCTGGATGGTCACGTCCAGCGCCGTGGTCGGTTCGTCGGCGATTACCAGCCGGGGCCGGCAGGAGAGGGCCATGGCGATCATGACGCGCTGGCGCATGCCCCCCGACATCTCGAACGGATAGGCATCGATGCGTCGGGTAGGGTCAGGAATGCCCACTCGGTCGAGCCAGCCTATAGCTTCGGCACGGGCTTTCTCGGCATTCATTTCTAGATGCCGCATGATGGGCGGCACCATCTGGTCGGCGATCCGCATCACCGGATCGAGCGAGGACATGGGGTCCTGGAAGATGGTGCCGACTTCGCGGCCGCGCACCTGGTTGAGCTGGCGCTCGCTCATGCGGTTGAGATCACGCCCGTTCAGGTTGATCTCGCCGCCAACCACGCGTCCGGGATAGGCCAGCAGGCGCAGCAGCGACATGGCCATGGCGCTCTTGCCCGAGCCGGACTCTCCCACGATGGCAATGCGCTCGCCCCGGTCGATGTCGAAGGACACGCCGTTGACCGCCTTGACGGTTCCGTCATCGGTGAGGAAGTGGGTATGCAGGTCGCGGACCTGGAGCAGCGCTGCACCGGCGGCACTGGCGTTCTCGGTCTTTATGGCACCCGGATAGTTCATAGCTGTTGCTCCGTCTGGGGACTGGGCGATCACTTGCGCGAACGGGGATCGAGAACCTGGCGGATGCCGTCCGACAGGAAATGCAGACCGATGGCGATCAAGAGGATCACCACGCCGGGCAGGGTGGAAATCCACCAGGCCTGTTCGAGATAGGACTGGCCGTCGCGGATCAGATTACCCAGCGAGGGTTCGGGCGGCATGATGCCAAGACCCAGGAAACTCAGGCCCGCTTCCACCAAGATGGCGTTGGCGGCCGCAATGGAGGCGGCCACGAGCAGCGGCGCGATGGTGTTGGGGACGATGTGGCGGGTCATGAGCCAGAACTGGCTGGCTTTGACGGTCCGCGCGGCGTCGATATAGGCCCTTGTGCGCAGGCTCAGCACGAGCGATCGCTGCAGGCGGATGAAGCGCGGCACGTCCGAAAGCGAAATGGCGAGAACCACCGGCAACATTCCGGTGCCCATGACCGAGACTAGGCCTATAGCCAGCAGCAGCGACGGGAACGCCAGGAAAATATCGGTCGTTGCCATCATGACCCGGTCGACAATGCCGCCAAAGAAGCCAGACAAGGTGCCCATGACAAGGCCGACCACCAGGGCCAGTGCCGCGACCGCGAAGCCGACGAACATCGAAATCTGCACCCCTGCCAGCGTCCGGCTCAGGAGGTCGCGCCCCATGCGGTCGGTGCCGAACAGATGCTCGAAAGAGGGCGGCTGCATCATGGCGCGCAGATTGGTTTCAAGCGGACCGGGCAGCGGCAGCACCGGGCGGAAGATGGTCAGCGCCAGGATGGGAACCAGTATGGCCAGGGCCAGTTGCACGCGGCCATTGGCGAGAAATCGAACCACGCCATTTGCCTGTATCCGGCTGAGGTCAAGCGGTTGGCGGCGAACCGGTAACGAGAGAGTTTCCTGTGTCATGGTCTGGTCTCCGACTAGATCTGCACGCGGGGATCGAAGACGCGATAGACGAGGTCGGTCGCGAAATTGATGATCACGAAGATCAGCGCGTAGAAGAGGATGAGGGTCTGGACCATCTGGTAGTCGCGGCTGTTGATGCCCCCGACCAGGAGGCTGCCGATACCGGGCAGGGTGAAGATGAACTCGACGATCACCGTGCCGTTGAGCAGGTTGCCGAAGCTGAGGCCGATGACGGTCACAATGGGTAGGGCCGCATTCTTGAGGGCGTGGCGGAACAGGACGCGCAGTTCCGACCAGCCCATGGAGCGGGCGGTGCGTACATAGTCCTCGTTCAGTACCTCGAGCACGGAGGTGCGGGTGATCCGCGCCATGGTGGCGATCTGCGCCATCGAAAGGACCAGCACGGGCAAGGCGATGCGGCGCAGCAGCTGTACTGGATCGTCAATGGTGACCGTGCCGCTGGCGGGGAACCAGCCCAGGGCGAGCGAGAAGATCAGCAGGCACACCAGCGAGGTCCAGAAGGACGGCATCAGGTCCAGCACCATGGCAAGGCCGGTGATGGCATTGTCGAGCATCTTGTGGCCCTTGTGGGCGGTATAGGCGGCAAGCGTGCCCAGGGGGATGGCGATGAGGACGGTCAGGGCGATGGTGCCGATGGCGATCGAGACCGTCACGGGCAGGGCATCCAGGATCAGCTGGATGATCGGTAGCTTGGTGGTGACGGTATTGCCGAAGTCCAGCACCGCCAGGCCGCCGAGATAATGTAGGTATTGCAGCAGAAGGGGCTCGTTGAGTCCCATCTGGTTGCGCACCTGGTCGAGCGCTGCGCCCGACAGATTGTCGCCGGCCATGGCCGAGATCGGATCCCCCGGGATCATCCGCATGGTGAAGAAGACGAGGGTGACGACGCCCAGCACGGTAAAGGAAAGCTGGGCTAGGCGTTTGAGGCTATAGGTCAGCATGGCCGGCGCTCGCTTTGCGGTCTATTCTTCGATGTCCACGTCCCAGAAGTTCACCTGCGCCAGATAGTTGATGTTGACGCCGGTGACGTTTTGTTTGCCGGGCCAGAACACGTTACTGGCCGTGGCGGGGATGTAGGGCAGGTCGGTCATGGCGACCTCCTGCACCTTGGCGTAGAGGTCGAGACGCTTGTCGGGATCGGCTTCGGCCCGTGCGGCCTCGAGCGTGTTGGTGAGCTCGGGATTGTCGTAGCGCGCTCCGTTCAGACCACCCGGCGCCATGTTTTCGGGGTGCAGATAGCTGAACAGGATCATGTCCGGGTTGACCGCGGGCAGCAGGCGGCCGGCCATCATGAAGTCCCCGGCATTGCGGCGCTGGTTGAAGGTCGGGGTGTCGACCAGTTCCAGTTCCATGTTGATGCCAACCTGGCTGAGATAGTCGATCTCGAACTGCTGCTGCTCGGTGACGCCCTGGGCCGAGGTGCCGAGGACCTTAAGCGTGAAGCCATCGCCATAGCCGGCTTCGGCCAGAAGGGCCTTGGACTTTTCGGGGTCATATTCATATCTGGGCGCTGCATCGGAATAGACGTCCATCCAGGGCAGCAACAATGAATAGGCCGGGGCCTGCAGGGACGGGGCCAGGGCCGCGGTGATGGACGGGTAGTCGATCGCATAGGCGATGGCCTGCCTTACCCGCACATCGCTCAGGATCGGATCGGTCAGGTTCAATACCTTGAGCGCGACCGCATAGTTGTCGACATGGTTCATCTTGAACCCCTCGGCCTCGAGCGTCTGGAGCTGCTCCTGCTTGCTCTGGCGCATCAACAGGTCGATCTCGCCATTGCGCAGCGCGATGGCCGCGGTGGCATCGTCCTTGATGATCTGGAAGTCGATGGTGTCGATGGGGGCCGGGCCCTTGTAGTAGCCCTCATGCCGCTTGAGCACGATCTGCGAGTTCACGTCGATGGAGTCGAGATAGTAGGGGCCCGTGCCCACGGGCTGCCAGCGCACCTGGTCTCCGGCAGCCTCGATGGCCTCCTTCTTGACGATCTGGCCCTGGTGGTAGTTGGCCACGGTGTGCAGAAAATTGCCGTTTGGTGCGCTGAGCTTGATCACCACGGTGTAGGGATCGGGCGCTTCCATGCTTTCGATGCCGGCCAGTTCGGAGGCATAGGGCGAGGCGGTGGCGGGATCGAGGATGCGGTTGAAGCTGTAGAGCACGTCGGCCGCGGTCACCTCGCCATAGTTCTGCTGCCACTGGACGCCATGGCGGAGATGGAAGGTCCAGGTGATGTTGTCGGTGGTTTCCCAGCTTTCGGCCAGGTCGGGAATGATTTCGCCCGTGACGCCGTCATAGGTCGTCAGACCCGAGAAGATGTTGAAGGCGATGTTCTCGTTTTCGATGCGGAAGATGTTGGACGGGTCGAAACCGGCGGGATCGTCGTAGAAGCGGACCACAAGGGTCTTTTCTTCGGCGTAGGCGGTGGCCGGGGCGAGCAGGCTGGTGCTGGCGAGCATGGTTGCGACAAGCGCGGCACTCAGCAAGGATCTGCGGTTGATCTTCATTAGTGGCTCCCTGTTGCGCGGCCCGATCGGGGGAGGAGGCGCCGCGTCTGGGTGAAAACTGGGGGAGCCTGCGCGGGGCCGCGCAGGCGCGCAGTGTCAGCCGGCTTTACGCATCGGTTCTGCCAGGCCCTCGAAATAGGCCTTGGCCATGTCGAGGGTGACCACGTCGGCATATTTGTGGTGCATGTCGTAAAGGTTGATGTAGTGCGAGGACTCGGTGCGATCGAAGACGCATTCCTTGACGACGCCCATGCGGAAGCGATGGGTTGCACCATCCACCACGGTGGCGCGCACGCAGCCCGATGTGGTTTCGCCACACACGATCACGGTGTCGACGCCCAGGGCCTGGAGCTGGAAGGCCAGCGGCGTGCCCTGGAAGCCGGACGGGGCCGCTTTCTCGATGACAAGCTCGCCAGCGATGGGCTTGACCTCGTCGACGATCTGCTGGCCTTTCTCGATCATTTCCTTGGGCATGGTCGGGGCCGGACGCTTGCGGCGGCCCCAGGACTGAACGCCGGTATGCAGGCCCTTGACGTGGATGACCGGAATGCCGCTCTGGCGCGCCACGGCGAGCAGTTCGGCGGTCTTGTCGACGGCTTCCCAGCCTTCCAGGCCAGTCGAGCCGCGCCAGGTCTTCATGGATTCGAAGATGTCCTCGCGTTTGAGGCCGAGCACTGAATAGTAGATGTCGATGAGCACCAGCGCGGGCTTGTCACCGAAGCCGTTCAGCTCCTTCTTGCCCCACAATTCGGTGTGCTGCTTGTCGCGTTCAGACAGGTAGGGTTCCCAACCATATTCCATTCGTCAAACTCCCATGTTGCGGTTCTGGTCCTGGCAATGAGCTTGATGCTGGATCGGGGCGGAACGGGACGATCAGGGAGGATTGCCGCGTTTGCCTAATTTTGCATCAACCTGTCGTGATGCTAAGAATTTCGGCAGGAATGAGTCAAATTACACTTTCCGCGGCTTTGCATTAGCAATACTAATGCGTCATGCGTATCCCGCCGCTGCACCTGTTGAGGGCGTTTTCCGAGGCTGCCCGCCTGGGCAGTTTCTCGCGTGCGGCTGCGGCGCTGAACGTCACCCAGTCAGCGGTCAGCCAGCAAATCCGGCAGCTTGAACAAGAGGTTGGGACCGATCTGTTCCAGCGCGAAGGGCGACAGATCGCGCTCACCGATTTCGGTCGCGTCTATCTCAAACTGGTCAGCGGTCCGATCGCTGCGCTCGAAGAAGGGCATACGGCGCTGCGCGCGATGACGGGCCGATCCTCCATTGTGCTGCATCTGTCACGATCATTTGGATCGCAATGGCTGGCGCCGCGGCTGGCCGATTTCGGCCGCCGGCACCCGGATATTTCGGTAACCGGAATGTTTCTTAATCCCGGCGACAACCCCACCGGCAATAGCGGCGACGCCTATATCACCTCGACAAGGCGGCCCGACGAACAGGCCGAGTTCGTGCTCGAGCCGATGTTCACCACCACGCTCTGCCCGGTTGCCGCGCCCTCCTTGGGGCCAATCGACGTGACGCGGCTGGACGATTACCCGATCATCCATACATTGCGTCGGCATGATGACTGGCAGACCTGGTGCATGGCGGCCGACGTGCCGGTGGTGTCCCGCGACAAGGGCTGGTCCTTCGAGAGTTCCAGCATGTCCTACAGCGCCGCGCTGCATGGGGTGGGCGTGGTCATGGCCGAGCTCGAGTTCATCGCCGAGGACCTGCAGGCCGGGCGGCTGCGGCAGATTTCGCCGGTGGTGGCGCCGTCCGGGCATCACTTCCACATTGCCTATTCACGCCTCCGCTATGCCCGGCCGGCGCTGCGGAAATTTCGCGAATGGCTCGCCGGGCAGCTGCAGTCGGTGCAGAATGAACCAGAGCCATCGGCTGCGAGCGAAACGGCGTCGGGCTGACCGGTCTTTAGATCGCGCCCTGTATGTAAGTGGCCTTTAGGTAGAATTCCTTCGGCCCCTGGATGTGCTTGCGGATGATGCTGGCAAGCTCGTCCGGGGCGCCGCGGGCGATCGCGTCGATCATGTCGAAATGTTCGCCGATGGCGATCTCGCGCAGTTCCTCGCTCGGGAAGGCGCGCGTGCGGATCGGGTGGGTCGCGAATGTGTAGTGTAGGATGGCATCGGCCAACTGCTGGTTCCCCGCCGCCCGGTACAGCACTTCGTGGAACACGTTATTGAGGGAAAACACTTCCCCATAGCGCTGATCACGCGAGGCCTCGCGGTGGCGCGTGGCGATGTCGGTGAGCTGGGACACGAGCTCGGGCCCCGCGGGCCGGTCGAAATGGGTGGCGGCGCGGGTTTCGAGGCATTCGCGGATCTCGTAGAGCTCCTCGACCTCGGCGATGGAATAGTCGCGCACCTGCACGCCCTTATTGGGCTGGCGGACCACCAGCCCGACTCGCTCCAATTCGTCGAAGGCGCGACGAACGGCGTGCCGGGTTGCACCGGTGCGCTCGATGATCTCGTCCTCCACCAGCCGCTCACGGGGGCGGAGCTGGCCGGCAATGATCTGGCGCTGCAGGTCGCGATAGACTGCGTCCCAGTTTTTCGTCTGATCCGACAACGACTTGGCTGCTCGCATCCGCTCCTCGAATCCCGTCACGTGTTGACCTGCATCCTAGCCAGTTTCCCACAACCACACAATCATCGTTGACATTATCGATAATGCTACCGATGATAATGGCGATCAGGGAGGATCGTCGTGTATCGTATCGGTAGTGGCGCTGGCTTTTCGGGGGATCGTGTCGATGCCCCCCAGTCCGTGGTGGCGAGCATCGCCGCTGCCGGGCAGGGCGGCGCGATCATTTTCGAAACGCTGGGCGAACGGACGCTGGCCCTGGGGCAGATCGCCCGCAAGCATCATCCCGAACGCGGCTACGAGCCGCTGCTCGAAGATCTGCTCGAACCCGTGCTGGCCCAGTGCGTGGCCAATAACATCGTGATCGTCGGGAATTTCGGCCAGGCCAATCCGCCGGCCGCCGCCGCCGTCATCCAGGCCATGGCGACGCGGCTGGGGCTGGGTGCGCTGCGTATTGCCCTGGTGGAAGGGGATGACCTGACCGGCCGCATCGACCTCGCCCAGACGGAGCGCTGGGACGGTGACGGAAGGCTGCCGGACCTGGAGGGCGATGTTATTGCCATCAACGCCTATCTGGGTGCGGCGCCGATCGCCGAGGCCATCCGGGCCGGCGCGCAGGTTGTGGTGACGGGAAGGGTGGCCGATCCGGCCCTGGTGCTGGGACCGCTGGTTGCGCATTTTGGCTGGGCCTGGAACGATCTGGATCGCATGGCATCAGGAACGCTGGCCGGGCATCTGCTGGAATGTGGCTCCCAGGTTTCTGGCGGGTTCTTCGCCGATCCTGGTTTCAAGGATGTGCCGGGCACGGCCGATATCGGCTTCCCGATCGCCGAGGTGGAGGCCGATGGCAGTTTCGTCATCACCAAGGCCGAGGGCACGGGCGGCGTTGTCGACCTGCGCACGGTCAAGGAGCAGTTGCTCTACGAAATCCACGATCCGGCAGCCTATCTGACGCCCGATGTGACGCTTGATATCACTGCGGTCGAGCTGGCCCAGGTCGGTCCCAATCGTGTCCTGGTGTCCGGGGCGCGGGGGCATGCGGCACCGCCGCGCCTCAAGGCGACGGTGAGCTTTTATGGTGACTGGCTGGGCGAGGCCGAGATTTCCTACGCCGGGCCCAATGCGCTGGCGCGGGCGCGGCTGGCAATCACCACAATAAATGAGCGCATCCGCATGCGTCAGCTCGGTGTCCGCCACCGGGCCGATGTCATCGGGGCCGTCAGCGCCTTCGATTCCGACGAGGGCGATCTTCTGGTCGACTATGAGGATGAGGCGCCCGGCGACTATCGCGTGCGCTTTGCCTTCGGCAGCAATTCCCAGCGTGCGGTCGAGCAGGCCGTGCAGGAGGTCAACGCGCTCTATTGCTGTGGCCCGGCCGGGGGTGGGGGCGTGCGCCAGAGCGTGCGCCCGCGCGTCCGCACCATTTCACACATGGTGCCGCGGGACCTGGTCGAGGCGCGCTACCGGTTCGCGGAGCACCATCCATGAGCGCGCGCTTCACCACCACGGCCCTGCACCGGATCGCCCATGGGCGCTCGGGCGACAAGGGCAACCGGCTCAATGTCAATGTCATCGCCTATGACGTGCGCCATTGGCCGGTGCTGCTCGCCGAGGTTACCGCCGAGCGGGTGGCGGCGCTGTTTGCCCATCGCGGCGTCGTGCAGGTCACGCGCTACGAGTTGCCGCGGCTGGGTGCACTCAACTTCGTCATCGAGGACGCGCTTGAAGGCGGGGTCAATTCCAGCCTCGGGCTCGATACCCACGGCAAATGCCTGAGCTATCTGGTGCTCGGAATGGAGATCCGGGTGCCTGTCGAACCAGGCGGGGGCCTACCGCTCGCGCCTCAATTGCAGACGGCCCGCTAAAGGGCAAAGGGAGGAAAGACTATGACATTCTCATCAACCATGCGTGGGGCCCTCATGGCCGGCGCGTCCCTGGCCATCCTGACCGGCCCGGCGCTGGCACAGGATTTCCCGCAGGGCGGAACGCTGCGCGTTGGCATTTCTCAGATGGCGCCGTCGCCGGACCCGGTGGTCACCACCTTTGGCGTCAACTGGGCCACGGCCGGCGTCATATGCGAAGGCCTGTTCGCCCTCGACGAAAGCTGGACTCCGCAGCCCATGCTGGCCGACAGCTTTTCCTATAGCGAGGATGGCAAGACGCTGACCGTCACCCTGCGCGACGGATTGCGCTTCCATTCGGGCGCGGCCCTGACGTCGGCCGATGTCGTCGCCTCGCTCAACCGCTTCCGGGAATCGGCCGGGATCGGGGCCGCCTTCAAGGGTGCGGTGTCATCGATCAGCGCGCCGGACGAGAAGACAGTGGTGTTCGAGATGGCTTCACCATCCCCGATCGTGCCGGGCCTTCTGGCCGGTACCCAGGCCGTCATCATGTCGAGCGCTTCTCTTGAAGGCGCTTCGCCCACCGAGGCCACCCGCGGCCTCGATTGCACCGGCCCCTATACGCTCACCGAATATCAACCGGACCAGGGCGTCACCATGACCCGCTGGGATGATTATGCTGCACGCAGCGAGCCGACATCGGGCGCCTCGGGCATGAAGCATGCCTATGCCGACCAGATTGTGTTCCGCCTGATGCCCGAGGCCTCGGTGCGGCGCGACTCGCTGATTACCGGAGAAATCGACATCGCCAACGAGTTGCCGAGCGACTTCTACGATGCACTGCAGAACGACCCCAACACGGAAGCCGTGGTGGTGCCCAACAACCAGTCGCTGACCGTGGTGTTCAACACCAAGGAAGGCGTCGCGGCCGATGTCAATCTGCGTCGCGCCATCTACTACGCGCTCGAGATGGAGCCGATCATGCTCGCCTCGGTGGGCAATCCGGAGTTCTATACGCTCGACCCCAGTTGGATCCCCGATCCGAACTCATTCTGGTACACCACGGCCGGTGTTCCCGAGGGTTTCGGTACGCCCAATCCCGAAAAGGTGAAGGAGTATCTGGCGGCGTCGGACTATAACGGTGAGCCGATCCGCTGGCTGGTCGCTTCCGAGCAGTACCAGAAGCATTTCCTGACCGCGATCACCGCGTCCCAGCAGCTCGAAGAATACGGCATCAATGTCGAGATCGTGGAATCGCCGATGGCCAACTATATCCAGGCCCGCGCCGACGCCGCCCAGATGGACGCCTTCTCGAGCTTCCTGCCGACCTATGTGGACCCGACCTCGATCGCCTATCTCAACGCCAGCTATCCCGGTTTCTGGGAAGATCCGGAGAAGATGGAGCTGATGAAAGAGATTGCCACGACCATCGACCCCGATGCGCGCAAGGCGATCTTCGAAAAGATCCACGCCCTGGCCTATGATCAGTTCCCGTTCATCAAATATGGCACGGAATCCAACATGTATGGCATCCGCAAGGGCGTCGGTAACCCGGCCCGCATTCCTTCGCGCGCCGGCGATTACTACAACGTCGCGCCGCCGGCGAACTGAGAATGAGCATGACTCAGGCGACATCTCCCGACCGCCTGACTGGTGGTGACGAAGAAACCTTCGTCACCACCAACAAGTCGGTCTGGCAGCGGCTCGTGGCCAATCCCACGGCCATGACCTCGATCATCCTGCTGATCGTCCTGGCCCTGAGCGCGGTGCTTGCCCCGCTCCTGGCGCCGGGCAATCCGCTCAAGGTCAGCCCTGCCGACCGGTTCATTCCCCCGGGAGCCGAACATTTCTTTGGCACCGACAATCTGGGCCGCGACATGTTCAGAATGGTGCTGCATGGAGGCCGGACATCGCTGTTCGTCGGCCTGGTGGTTACCGCCATCTCGATGTCCATCGCGGTCGTCCTGGGCGCCATTTCCGGCTTCTATCGGCAGGTCGACATGGTGCTGATGCGCATTGTCGACGGCTTGATGGCCTTTCCCGGCATCGTTCTGGCGACGGCGGCTGCGGCCATCATGGGGCCCTCCATGTCCACCGTGATTACCTCCTTGTCGATCGTCCTGATCGCTCCCTCGCTGCGGGTGGTGCGCGGGCAGGTGCTGGTGGTGCGCGAGTTGCAGATGATCGAGGCCGCCCGCTCAGTCGGCGTGCCGACGCTGCGGCTGTTCACGCGCTATATTCTTCCCGCCGTCAGTTCGCCCATCCTGGTGCAGGCGTCGTTCATCTTTTCCGCCGCTGTCCTGGGCGAAGCAGGCTTGAGCTTTATCGGGGTCGGCATCGGTCCCAAGGAATTGAGCTGGGGCAATGCGCTGACCGAGGCACGCAATTACATCGCCCAGGCGCCCTGGATCGTGCTCTTTCCGGGCCTGGCGCTGATGCTGACCATTCTTGCGCTCAATCTTCTGGGCGACAGTCTGCGCGACATTCTCGATCCGCGCCTGGCACGGAGGCGCTGACATGCTGCGCTATCTCGGAAAACGCTTCCTTCTCATCCTGCCCACCATCTTCGTGCCGCTGATCCTGGTGTTCCTGCTCCTGCGCCTGTCGCCGGGCGATCCGGCCGGCATGATGCTGGGCGACCAGGCCACGGCCGAGCAGATTGCGGCCCTGCGCAACCAGTTGGGGCTGGACCAGCCGATCTGGATACAATTTCTGCTTTGGCTCAAAGGCATCGTGACGCTCGACCTGGGCAATTCGATCTTCTTCCGTGAACCGGTGATGCAGATCATTCCGCGCTATGCCGGGGTGACGATCCTGTTGGCCGTGGTGGCCCTGGCGCTGGCGGTGCTGATCGGGGTCTCCCTCGGGCTGGTTTCGGCAATGAACCGCAACAAGCCCATCGACCGGGGCGTGGTGACAGCGGCCGTGCTGGGCATATCGCTGCCCGAATTCTGGTTTGCGCTGCTGCTGATCTTCATCTTTGCGGTGACGCTGCGCTGGTTCCCCGTGGCCGGTTACAATCCGCCGACGGCCGGGATCATCGCCTTTGGTGCCACGATCTTCCTGCCGGCCCTGGCGCTGGGTGTACGCCAATCGGCGCTGATGACCCGCATGATGCGCTCGTCCATGCTCGACGTGCTCAATGAGCCCTATATCACGACGGCTCGGGCACAGGGCCTGCCCGAAAGTACGGTGATCGGTCGCTATGCGATGCGCACGGCCGCCATGCCGGTGATCACCGTGGCTGGACTTTCAGCGGGCTATCTGCTGGGGGGCGCCGTGACCATCGAGATCATCTTCGCGCTGCCGGGTCTCGGGCGCATGCTGGTCGAGGCGGTGGGCCGGCGTGACTATCCGCTGGTCGAGGGTGGCGTGCTCACCATTTCGCTGGTGCTCGCGGTGCTCAACCTCGTCATCGACCTGATCTATGCCATTTTGGACCCCAGGATCCGTTACCAATGACCGCGCATATCACACCGATGCCGGCCGAAACCGTGTCGCCCGCGCCGGCCGCCAGGACGGTTCTCGAAGTCGAGAATCTGAGCCTGTCCTTTCGCAATGCCGATGGCCTCCTGCCCATCGTCACCGATGTCTCCTTTGCGATTGCCGAAGGGGAAGCTGTGGCGCTGGTGGGGGAAAGCGGATGCGGGAAATCCATCACCGCCTCGGCGATCATGGGCATTGCCCCGGACAATGCCGAGATCGGCGGGACGATCACGCTCAACGGCAAGGTGATCTCGAATCTCTCGCCCAGGGAGCGCCGCAAGCTCTGTGGCCGGCATATGGGGTTCATCTTCCAGGAGCCGATGACGGCCCTGCACCCCACGCTCTCGATCGGCCGGCAGATGACCGACACGCTCAAGCACAATCTGGGCCTGGGGCATGCCGAAGCGACCAACCGCGCTGCCGAGCTTCTTGACCGGGTGGGCATTCCGCGGGCCCGCGACATTCTCAAGGGCTATGTGCATGAGCTGTCCGGCGGCATGCGACAGCGGGTGATGATCGCGCTGGCGATTTCCTGCGGCCCTTCGCTGATCATTGCCGACGAGCCGACCACGGCGCTCGACGTGACCATCCAGGCCCAGGTGCTCGACCTGCTCGAGGATATGCGGCGCGAGCTGAACCTGGCCATGCTCTTCATTACCCACGATCTCGAAGTGGTGGGCGACTTCTGCGAGAAGGCAGTGGTCATGTATGCCGGCGATGTGGTCGAACGCGGGTTCAGCGCCGATATCGTGCGGGGCCCGGCCCATCCCTATGCGCGCGGCCTGATCGACGCGGTGCCGGCCCATGACGACGGCCGCACGCGGCTCACGCCCATCCTGGGCACTGTGCCACCCGTGGGGCAATGGCCCGAAGGTTGCCGCTTCGCGCCACGCTGCACCCGTGCGGACGCTAAGTGCCGGACAAGACCATCGCTTGAACGGCACGGCCTGACCGAGGCGCGCTGCTGGCATCCACTGGAGGGCAGGCCATGACCGACAATCCCATGCTGTCCGTCACCGGGCTGAGCAAATCTTTCCGCGCCGTCAAGGCGGTGCGCGACGTGAGCTTTTCCATTCCGCGTGGCAAGACCTTTGGCCTGGTGGGGGAGTCGGGCTCGGGCAAATCGACCACCGCCCGGTTGGTGCTGCGCCTGGTCGAGCCGACCGCGGGGTCCATCAGCTTCCGGGGCAGAGATCTCGCGGGATTGTCCGCCAGGGACCTGCGCGCCGAGCGCCGGCACATGCAGATGATCTTCCAGGACCCGTTCGGCTCGCTCAATCCGCGCATGAGCGTGCGCGAAACCCTAGTGGAGCCGCAATTGGTGCATTCCGTGGGTACGCCGGACGAGCAATTGCGCACGGCCGAGCGCCTCCTCGCCGAAGTCAGCCTGCCGCGCGCCGCGCTCGATCGCTATCCGCATGAATTTTCAGGTGGCCAGCGCCAGCGCATCGCCATTGCCCGGGCGCTGGCAACCAATCCCGAAATGATCGTGGCCGACGAACCGGTGAGTGCGCTGGATGTTTCGGTTCAGGCGCAGGTGCTCAATCTGATGCGCGACCTGCAGGACCGGCATGGCACCACCATGCTGTTCATCTCCCATGACCTACGCGTGGTGCAGTTCATGTGCGACGAAATCGGCGTCATGTATCTCGGCGAAATCGTCGAGCAGGGGCCGCGTGACCGCATCTATGGCGCCCCGGCCCATCCCTATACGCAGGCGCTCCTTGCCTCAGCCCCCGGCAAGGGAAGCGGCCAAAGGGCACGGCTCAAGGGTGAAATTCCCAGCGCCCATGCCGTGCCCAGCGGCTGCGCCTTTCGCACGCGCTGCCCGCATGCTTTCGACCGCTGCGCCGCTGAGAAGCCAGCGAGGCGCGACATCGGCGGAGGCCAGAAGGCAGCTTGCCACCTGTTGGACAAGGCCCAAGCGGCATGACCGACGCCAACCCCATCGAAATCCGTAGTCGAGAGGCGACCTATCGTGGCTTGAGGGATGCCAGGGGTGATCGCTTCCTGGGCATCCGTTATGCCGAGGCTCCGGTCGGGCAAAGGCGGTTCAAGCCACCCGAGCCGGTTGAACACCAAGGTCTGGTCGACGCAACGCGCTACGGGTTCGCGCCCCCACAGGCACGGCGCCCGATGCCGGCCTGGGCACCGAAAGGGGAGGGGTTCGAGACCGAAGAGGACTGCCTCAATCTCAACCTCTATACGCCTGCCGCGGACAATGGCCGCCGGCCGGTCATCGTGCATGCCTTTGGCGGCGGCTTCCAGTCCGGCGCGGCCCAGGGTGGCTGGCTCGATGAGCCGGGCTTTGCGCGGCGCGGCGATGTGGTGCTGGTGCGGCCCAATATGCGGGTTGGGGCGCTGGGCTTTCTGCATCTGGCCGATGCCTTCGGAGCTGAATATGCAGCGGCCAATCGCGGCATGCTTGATTTCATCGCGGCGCTGAGATGGGTCCGTGAGAACATCGCCGCCTTCGGCGGTGATCCCGACAATGTCACCCTTGTCGGCATGTCCTCAGGCGCCTTCACCATCTCCGCATTGTTCGGAGTGGACGGCGTGGCAGACCTCTATCGCCGCGTCTGGCTGATGAGCGGGCCGGCCAGCCGCATTATCGACAGGGATACGGCGGCGGCGTTGACCAGGGACTTCCTCGACCAGACCGGGGTGCGGCCCGGCGACAGCGGCGCTCTGGAGATGCTGCCGGTCGAGACCATTCTCAAGGTGCAGGAACAGGTGCTGGCGACCCATCTGGGCGAGCGCAATGCACCGGGTGGTCGCACCTTCGGAATCGTCCTGGATGGGGCGAGCCTGCAGCGACACCCACTGGAGGGCCTGGCGTCCGGTCGCTTCCACGACCATGCGATCGTCACCGGCTGGACGCGCGATGAAGCGCGCATGTGGTACGCCTTTGGTATGATGCCGACAGTCAGGGATCGACAGGCCCTGCTGAGTTCGATTGCCCGCTTCCATCCCATGGATGCCGAGCAGCAACTGGCCGCGCTCGAACAGGAGCTGCCGGGCCTCATTTACACGCGGTACGAAGAGGCCTTCCTCTCTCGCGCCATCTATCGCGACCCGGCCATCCGCACGCTCGAAACGCACCGGACGGCTGGCGGCCGTGGATTTGCCTACGAATTTGCCTGGGTGCCGACGTTCGAGAATGGACGCCTCGGCGCGGCACATGGATTTGACGAGCCCTTCGTGTTCGGCGATCTGGAACGCGTGCCGTTGGCCCAGGGGGACGAAGTCGCCGTGCGGCTCGCGCGTGAGCTTTCCGCTGCGCTGTTGACCTATGCCCGCAGCGGGAATCCGCTCTTGCCGGGTTATGAGCCGGGTGTCGCTGTCGTCAGTTTCGGCGGGATTTGACCTCGGGCCCGGTGGGCATGCCGCAACTCAACTGGCAAAACTGAGGCCTCGGTCCGCCGGAGTGGCACGAGCGACCCGGTTTCGCCCCTGGCTCTTGGCAAGGTAAAGGGCGGCATCGGCGGCCTGCTGCAGATCGGTGGCGTTGCATCCGGGGTGGTCGGCCTCCGACGCGACGCCGATACTGACGGTGGTCATCTTCCCCGCGGACGACCCTGGATTGGCAATGCCTGCCGCTTCCACCCTGCTGCGGATGGCTTCGGCTATCGCACAGGCCTGGTCGGCGGTGACATCCGTCAGCACGATGAGAAACTCCTCACCGCCGAAGCGGGAGACGTGGTCGCGCTGCGGATGCACGGATGCGGCGATGATCTGCGCGACCTGGGCCAGTGCCCGATCGCCTTCGAGATGGCCGAGACGGTCGTTCAGTGCCTTGAAACAGTCCAGGTCGCACATCAGCAGGGCGACGGGCGGACGCCCGGCACGATCCGGGCCAAACAGCTCGGCCAGCACAGCGCCGGTATGCCGCCTGTTTGACAGGCCGGTGAGCGGGTCGGTGCGGGAGAGGCGTTCGAGCTTGGCGTTCGTGCTGGCGAGTTCGGCAACCCGACGGGCGTCTCGCAACTCCAGCAGGAACGTCCTATGGGCAAGGATCGACATGGTCCGTCGCGCTACCACGGTCGAGGTCACGCCGCTGGCGAAGAACAGAAAAGCCGAAAATGCGCTGGCAATGCCGATGTCGGAATGCGCGAGCTGGAAAAGCAGATAGAGCGTCAGTCCCATGCCGGCGATCACGTGGGTCACCCATTGCGGCACGTTGAAGATGATGACCGCCGTCACTGCGACGAACAGCATGATGCTCAGATATCGTTCCTGAAATTCGCCGCCCGCCAGATGACCCATCAGGGCCACCGCCAAAAGGATCACGAACATGCCCGCGACGAGGGCCGCGTCCAGCACGCCATTGGCGCGGCGGCGCGACCAGACAAGAAAGACCAAAGATGCTGCCGGCGGGATCAGCAGAGCGGGGCCGAGCATCGCCAGCGTTGCCTCGCGTGGCAAAAGGAGCAGGCTCGACAGGATGGCCAGCACATCGAGCACAAGGACCCAGACCATCCAGGCGCGAATGATCTTCGAGGTCTGCTTGAAGGAACGGTCGCGAAAAGCCCGCATCAGCGCCGGGCTCAGGCGGATGTCGCGCGTCCTGCCCGAAAGCAGGCGCTCGACGTCGTCTGGAGTGGCCGGATTGCTCTTGGCGGTCACGCGTGAAACTCCCACCCCGCCTTGCGGCGGGCTCGCTCTGATGCTGGTTTTTTTGGACCAGCCTAAGTCTCAGGCGTGAATTAATCCCCAACAGCTTAGTTGGGGTTGCGTGCTCAATGTGACCCAACGGCCGGATGCCTGCCGATCTCAGCTGATGCCCGAGGCGTTACTGCAGTGTCCGTAGCTGGTAGCTGCTGGCCAGGGCACCGCATTGCGGGCACCACGAACGGGACAGCACAACTTCGTCCAGGCGGCCATAGGGCGTCATCAGGTCCATCAGGTTTTCCAGATTGACAGTGTAGTTGTGGCCCAAGGCGCAGGTCGCAAGGACCTGGATCCTGGCATCGATGGCCTGGCGAAGGGTGTAGTTCAATTCCGACATGTGACGCTTGCTGGCTGAATATGCATTGAATACGTGTGCAATGCGGGAATGGATCACTGGCCCGCCCGTTGTGTCGCGAGAGGCTCGGCAAGGCGGGATGCATCGACATGGTGCGGCCGGAAGCGGATATGCTGCATTGCTTGTGCGATGGCCTGATCCGCGGTGGCGGCGCGGATCTCCCACTCCTGGCTGGCCTCGGTCTCGTCTTCGATCCAGACGGCTCTGACGCGCCAGCTGGGCAGGTCCAGCTCGGCCGGCGGCTTGTGGTCGGGTCCGGGCTCCTCCATGGCAATCGGGTCGCTCGCCGGGAATGTGGCTCGCAGGGCAGCGTCGAGCAAGTCTTCGCGGTGGCGCGCCGCGGCGACTTCTTGGGCGTCGGGGGGAGTGTGGGTTCGCCTTGCGGTCATCATCCGTACCTCCTTTGGCGGCGCCGTGAGCGGCTGGCCGACCGCAGTCTGGCATCGGAGGCGGGGTGCGGTTTGCCCGCGGTCAATTCGGCGGCATTTTAGGCACCGGAGGCACCGGCGCAGGACGGCGCCGGGGCTATCGGCCTTTCCGCGGCCTTGCCCGGTTGACCACGGGACGAACTGGTGGGGCGGCGGGCAGCAGGTCGCGGATATCCACGAAGGGGAAGGTGGGTTCGAAGTGGAAGGCTTCGGCCTGCTGGTCCGGGCCGTCATTGGCCTGGCTCGCCCGGAAGGTGTTGAGTTGCCGAGCCGCGGCAACGAAGCGTTCCGGGTCCTGCGAGACATGGGCGCGGATCGCCCGTTCCTTGGCCTCACAATGGGCAGTGATGTCGACATAGTGGGTTGGCGCCGGCCCTACACCACGCAGGGCGTCGCAATGAATGACCGGTGCAGCAAAGGAGGCGGCGATGCGCACGGCCTCGCTCAGGGCCCGATGATCGCCGTGATAGTCATTGGCTGGATGCGTGAAGATCAGATCGGGCTCGTAATCGGCAATGGCGGTCTTGAGCACCGCGACCAGAGCGGCGTCTGGGACCAGCTCGCCGTCCGGCAGGTCGAGGAAGCGCGGAACGACGCCGAGCAGCGCTGCGGCCGCGCGGGCCTCGGCCATGCGGGTGGACCGCAATTGCGCCGGATCGCCGGCGCCACCGCGGGCGCCGTCGGTTGCGATGACATAGTGAAGGCGATCCCCCCTCGCGGCGCAGGCGGCCAGGGTGCCGAACATGAAGATTTCGATGTCGTCGGGATGCGCGCCGATGGCGAGAACATTCATGCGCGCGCCGCGTCCAGGAATTCAAGCACCATGGCAGCCGTCCAGGTGAAGCGTCCGCCGCCACAGGGCTCGGCGGTGATCGGATCATAATATTCGGCAAAGCCGGACTTGGTGATCAGGTCGAGGCTCGAGCGCGTGATGTGCGCGGCCACGCCATGCTCGCCTATGGCTGCCAGGCCGTCAGCGATCATGTAGTTGGTGACCAGCCAGACCGGGCCGCGCCAGTAGCGCTTGGGTTCGAAGCGGGGGTCTGCCGGGTCCTGGGAGGGGATAATGAACGGCACCGCCTCGGACCAGCGCTCTATGGTGCGGGCGATGGCGGCGGCCCGCTGGACCGGAATGGCGGAGAATGCCGGCAGCAGGCCGCCCAGCGATGCGCTTTCGACCAATTGTCCGGTTGTGCGGTCCTTGCAGAGATAAAGGCCGTGCTTGTCGCTCCAGAGCGCATCGAGCGCGGCCACGCCCTTTTCGGCGCGGGCGCGGTTGGCGGCGGCGATGCCGGTCTCTCCCAGGACATCGGCAAGGTCGGCGAGATCGGCACAGGCGCGGATCAGTATGGCGTTGAAACCCGGGTCAATGACCTGGAAGGGCGAGGCATCGTGAAGCCTGGCATTGTCCCAGCCGAGGGAACGGAATTTTTCCACCAGCCAGAGATAGCGATCATACTGGGCCTTGGTCGGGCGATGGGAGGGATCGGCGTGCTCGGTGTCGCGGCGCGTATAGGGCGCGATGCCTTCTGTTGGGACGCGTTCGAAGGCTTCGTCCCAATCCACTGAATTGTCTCGTCCGGCCTCCCATGGGTGAAGAATGGCGACCAGCCCTTCGCCTTCCGGGTCGCGGTTGCGATAGAACCAGTCGTGCCATTTGTCGATCTTGGGCAGGAGTTCGCGTGCCTTGCGCTCCGCAAGGGCGCGGTCGCTTGCGCGCTCGAACAGGCGCCTGACGGCGAAGCCTGCCACGGCCGGCTGGGTGATGCCGGAGGTCGCAGTGGGTCGATTGGTGCCCCAGACGTCGGGACCCGGGAAATAGCCATCCGAATAGACGTGGAAGACGATGTGCGGGACCATGCCATCGGGCCATTGATGGGCGAACAATGTCTCGATCTCGGTCCAGGCACGGGCTTCGTCGAAATGGGCCTGGCCGAGGGCGGTGAGGCACGAGTCCCAGTTCCACTGGAACGGATAGAGCCCCTTGGTGGGGACGGTGTAGCTGCCTTGGTCGTTTTCCTTGAGCACCTCGATGGCAAGGTTGCGCAATGCTGTCTGGTCGGTCGTCATGGGATTGGCTTTCGGGGGAGGCGGCCGCTCAGACGGCCATGGTGGTTTCGGGATCGAACCAGCGGATGCGGTCCGGCTTGGGCCTCAGACGCAGTTCATCACCCGGCGCGACCTTGAGGTCGCTGTCGAGGACGGCGCGGAAGAGTTTTCCGTCCACTTCGGTGGTGACCAGCGTATGGGCACCGAGCGGCTCGATGACCCTGGCGATGGCGCGGAAGCCCTCAGGCGCGATCTCGACATCCTCTGGACGGATTGCGAATTCGAGTGCGCCGCTGGCGGCGGGCCCGGGCAGGTCGATGTCTGCCACGCGCCACTGCCCGCTCGCTACACGTGCCGCGGGCAGGAAATTCATCGGCGGGTTGCCAATGAAGCTGCCCACGAAGCGGGCGGCGGGGTTGCGGTAGACCTCTACCGGGGTTGCCGCCTGCACGATCTTGCCACCATTCATCACCGAGATGCGATCGGCCAGGCTCATGGCCTCGACCTGGTCATGGGTGACGTAGATGGTCGTGGTCTTGCTGTTCGCAAGCACGCCCTTGAGTTCGGCGCGCATTTCGAGGCGCAGAAGCGCGTCGAGGTTGGAAAGCGGTTCATCCATCAGGATCACGTCCGGCTCCATGGCCAGCGCCCGGGCCACGGCTACGCGCTGGCGCTGGCCGCCGGAAAGCTGGCCGGAATAGCGCTTGAGCAATTGCTCGATATGCATCAGCTCGGCGGTGCGGGTGACGCGGCGCTCCACCTCGGCCTGTGGAAGCTTTTTCATGCGCAGCCCGAAGGCGATGTTCTCGAACACCGTCAGGTGCGGAAAGACGGCGTAGTTCTGGAAGACCATGGCGATGCCGCGGTCGCGCGGGGGCAGGTGATCCACTCGGCGGCCGCCAATCCACACCTCGCCTTCGCTCGGGGTTTCGAGCCCGGCGATGATGCGCAACAGCGTGGTCTTGCCGCAGCCCGAGGCGCCGAGCAGCACCATGAATTCCTGGTCGGAAATGGTGAGGTCGATCGAATGCAGGGCGGTGAACGAGCCGAAGCGCTTGGCAACGTTCTTGATGACGATTTCGGCCATGAAAGCCTCCTTACCGGTTGGCGATGCCCCACATCGCAAACAGGTACTTGCGAACGGCGAAGATGAAGATGAGGGCGGGCACGACCAGAGCGGCACCGCCGGCGAACTTGAGATGCAACGGCGAGACGTTGAGGTTCTGGATCAGGAAGGCGGGCAGGGTGCGGTTCTCGATGGTCAGCACCGCGGCCGCAAAGACCTCGTTCCAGGAGATGGTGAAGGCGAATACCGCCGAAGCGGCAATGCCCGGCAGCACGAGCGGCAGGACCACCTTGCGGAAGGCCTGCCAGCGATTGCAACCGAGGGTCCAGGCCGCCTCCTCAAGCTCGATCGGAATACCCGAGAACAGCGAGAAGGTGATGAGCACGGCAAAGGGAATGGCGAGCACGGTGTGCACCAGCGCCAGTCCCAGTGCGGTATCGTCCAGGCCGGTGCGGATGAACATGACGGCCAGCGGCAGCGCCAGGAGCGGCAGCGGGAAGGCGCGTGTCATCACGACCAGCATGCGGAACACTTCCTTGCCCGGGAACACGAAACGCGACAGTGCATAGCCCGCGGGTCCGCCAATGCCGATGGAAAGCACCATGGTCAGCACGGCCACGAGGATGGAATTCCACAAGGCCCGCCCGACGCCTGCAAAGGTGGCGAAGAACTGGAGAGAACCGAAGTCGAAGCCGGGGAGCCCGGTCTTGGGAAAGGCGCTGACCTGCTGTGGCGAGGACAGGGCGTTGACCATGAGCAGGTAGATGGGCACTAGCACCCAGGCGCAGATCAGCAGCACGCAGGCCCAGAACAGGACGCGGCCGGCGGAGCGGGCAGACTGCACCTTGCGCGGTGCATCAGTGGCGGTGACGCTCATATCGTGGCCCCCTTGGGAACGCGCAGCACGCGCAGGAAGAACAGGGTTGCGGCGATGGAAATACCCAGGATGACCAGGGCATAGGCGGCCGCCACGTTCCGATCCTGGAGCGCAAACTGCCAATTATAGGTCTCGCCCATCAGCACGGGCAGGGTGGTGCCGCCGAGCGCGGTGACCACGGCGAAGACCTCGAAGGCGGCCAGCGTGCGCAGGATCAGGGCCGATTGCAGGCTGGGGCGCAGGAGTGGCAGGGTAATCTTCCAGAAGCGTTGCCAGCCACTGGCACCGAAGACCTCGCCTGCCTCGTAATATTCCTTGGGAATGAGACCCATGCCGGAGACGAGGATGACCATGACGATGGCCGTGGCGCGCCAGACTTCGGCCAGTACGATGGCGATGAAGATGACCCAGATGTTCTGGTAGCTGAGAAACAGCACCGGTTGATCGACAATGCCCAGTCCATGGAGCATCGAATTGAGAAAGCCGGATTGCTCGAAAATCGCGAGCCAGACGATCCCTGCAGCGAGGTCGGACAGGCCCAGGGGGATGGAGAAGATGTAGAGGAAGGCGCTGCGACCCCTGTCGAGCTTGGTGACAATGGTCGCCATCGACAGCGCCATGGCCAGCTGGATGGGAACGACAATGGCTGCCAGCAGGAGGGTCCAACCCAGCGCTGCACCAAACTTCCAGTGTGTCGCCATGGTGGTGAGCGGCTGCAGCGACAGGCTGCCATCGCGTGTGATGGCCAGGACGGCAATCTCCACGAAGGGGTAGACGAAGAACACCAGCAGAAACAGGGTTGCCGGCAGCAACAGCAGATAGGGCAGCGCTCTGGCTCGCATGGCTTTGCTCCTGGGGGCGGGCGCGTCACCCGGCACCTTGCGGCGCCGGATGACTTTCGCGGGGAGGAGAGGTTATTCGACCGGGCAGGGCCCTTCGGAGGGGACGTCCGGCAGCCAGCAGGGTGCCTTGGCCTGCTCCATCAGGCTACGCAGGGTATCGGCCTGCTGGTCGAGGACGTCGCGGACCGGCTGGTTGCCCAGCACGATGCGCTCAAAGGTGTCGGTGTAGACCTGGTTGAACTGGCCACCCAGATCGCCCAGACCCACCGGCAGCAGGGCCGGAAGGGCATCGTCCGCGGTGGTCATGGCGGTGATCGCCGGGCCAAGTGCACGGGCGGAGGCCGGCAGGTCGGCGGGCAGCGGCGCGTCGGTCACCGGATAGAAATTGGTGGCCAGCAGCGTCGCCACCTGGGTCTCGGGCTGCATCATGTACTTTACCAGAGCCTTGGAGGCTTCCATGTCCGGCGCGCTGGTGGGCACGGCGACCCCGGCCAGCACAGGCATGAAGGCACGACCCGCCGGGCCTGAGGGGGCCGGGAAGGCAACGAAGTCGTCGGGGCGCTGGTTGAACGCATCCGCCAGGCGGGCGATGTGATCGAAGGCGACCCAGACATCACCGGACAGCAGCGGTTCCTGCATGAAGGCGTAGTTGGTCGAGGCCGGGTTGGTGTACTGCCAGAGTTCCTTGAACTTCTCCCATGCCGTTTCGGCTTCGGCGGAGCGGAAGCGGGTGACGGTGGAGCCGGCGTACGACGGCAGCAGGAAGCCCTGGAAGAAGCGGTGCTTGAGACCCTGCGGGCCGGCCGGGAAGCCGAACTTGGGCGAACCGGTTTCTTCGGCCATGGTCTTGGCCCAGGCGATGAGATCGTCATAGGTCAGCGCGTTGATATCCGCGCCCTCGGGCAGATATTCGAGAGCCTGCTTGTTGGCGGCCATGACGTAGTTGGCCTGCATCCAGGGCAGGTATTTCTGCTCGTCGGTCCCCAGCTTGCCCAGTTCGAGGAAGGCATCGCTCACCGTGACGCCGGAGAGGTCTATGTCGGAGAGGTCCACGAAGCTGTCGGCATAGGTTGCCAGGTCGCCGTGCAGGGCTCCCACCACCCCGATCTGACCAGAACCTGCCTGGATTTCCGCCGACAAGCGCGTCAGGAACGGGCCGGTTTCCGAGGCCTGGAAGTCAACGCCGCCCTCGAAGCCAGAGAGCACCTGCTCGCGCATCTTCTGGGTTTCCTCGACCGGTGCGGCCTGGGTTGACCAGAACAGCACCTGTGCCTGGGCCGCCTGGGCGGTGATGGCCAGCGCCAGTGTCGCACTGGCCAGCGTTGCGATGGATCTTCTCATGTCTACTCTCCCTTTGGTTATGTTGTTTTGCGTCGCTTTGCCTGAGGCACCGGTCCGTGGCTGGCGCGACTGACCAGCTTGGGGCGGATGAGTTTGGTCAAAGGTGCCGTGTTCTTGCCCTCGATCACGCCAACCACCATGGCGCCAAGTTCGCGGCCCACATTGCGCGTTGCGGTCTCAAAGGTCGTCAGACCCGGCGGGGCATAGGCGGCCGCCGTGATGTTGTCGAAGCCGACCACCGAAAGGTCATCGGGGACCGAGAGACCAGCGCGCGCGGCTTCCTCGAGAACGGTGAGCGCCAGTTCGTCGAACAGCCCGAGGATCGCGGTCGGACGGTCGGACGCCAGAACGAGCTGACGGACCGCGCCCTGGGTCCGCTCACGATCGAAACGGGGCGCTGACGCGATGTCGAGCCTGACAGACGGATCGCCCCGGCGGTCCATGGCCATGCGCAGGCCGCGTTCGCGCAAATGACGGAATGTCATCTTCTCGTCGATCGTCACCAACCCGAAGTGGCGGTGGCCGAGGTCGTAGAGAAGATCGAAGGCCTGGCCAAAGGCGAATTCACCATCGGCATCGAGCCAGTTGACGGGTTTGCTCTGGTCCAGAATGCGACCATGGGTGACGAAGGGGACCCTGCGTTCGAGCAGATAGTCGACGCGCTCGTCCGTCTCCCCGATGCGCAGCAGAATGACGCCATCGGCTCGCCCGGATTCAACAACATGGCGCAGGACCGACAATTCCGACTGGCCCGCCGGGGCAGTGGCGAGGAACAGGTCCACCCCATGCTCCACCAGACCTTCGCCCAGTCCCGTCACCAATTCCCCGATATAGGAATCGACGAAATTAGGTCCGCGCACGGGCAGCACCAGGCCGACGAAGCCGCTGCGGCCCGACACCAGCTGGCGCGCAGCGACATTGGGCACATAGCCATATTGGCGGGCGGCCTCTGCCACACGCTGGCGCGTCTTGAGAGCAATCTTGGGATTATGGGCCAGCGCGCGCGACACAGTGGTGATCGACACGTCGAGGTGCTCTGCCAGCTCCTTGAGTGTCTTTCCCTTTGTCGCCAATGCCAAATCCCCCGATTTCGAATTGCAAGCGCTTGCACAAAAAATACAAACGTTTGCAATTTCTGAACTATGGGATGGCGGGAGTCAAGCGCGCAATGCATGGCTGCCATGCGATCGTGCGGGCAGGGGCGTTCTGGTCGGCGGCAGGAGAGAGGCGCGCGCGGGAGGTTCACCTTCGGAGATGCCCGTTCAGGTAGGCGGCCGCGATCAATTAACGACGTGCAAAATGGAGAGGTGGCTTCGCTCTGGTCCCAGGGGGACAGCGTGAGGTTTGCCTAGAGGGTCTGGCTCTGGTCGAGCAGGCGGCAGGCTTCGTAGATCTGCCCGGCCTCCTCGAGCTGCCCCGCCTCGATGGTTGCGGTCAACTGAACGAACAGGGCCGCCGATCTGGCCCGGTAAGCTTCCCCGCTCATCGCCTTGTCCCGGGTGAGGGCAAGCGCCAGGGTCAGTTCCACCACGCCCAGGATGGAGCGCAGCAGCGGATCGCGGCCGCTCTCGGCGATGACGCCATGAACCTCGAGGCAGGCCAGACCGAACTGCTCGACGCTGTCGTCCGCGGTTTCCATCTGGTGGCACCAGTATTTGAGCAGGCGGACATGTTCGGCACTGCGGTGGCGGGTGGCCAGGGCGATCATGGGCGCCTCCAGTGCGGCGCGCACACGGAAGAGGCTTTGATACAACTCCGGATCGGGCTTGGCATGGTAGTGCCAGGCAAGCACCTGGGGATCGAAGAAGTTCCAGCGGCTGCGGGGCGATACGCGGGTGCCGACCTTGGGTCGCGCCTCCACCAGCCCCTTGGCTTCAAGCGTTTTCAGCGCCTCCCGCAGCACCGTGCGAGAGACGCCGTAGCGCTCCATCATCACCGCATCGCTGGCCAGGACCGAACCGATGGAAAACTCACCGGTAACAATGGCATGACCGATTTCGTTAATAACGAAGGTGTGGAAGTTGCGTGCAGCGCGCCGCCCGGAAAGCGAACGGATGAGGCTGCCAGTTTCTATCATGGTCGCGCATTCCCAGCGCTATCGGCGGGGCATATGCGCGCCCGCACCGAACGCAAACCGTACATCTATGACGCTTTCTCTCCCTGGGCCGAGGCTGCGAAAATCAACCTTTGCAGAACGATGAACAGGAACAGCAGGCCACCAATGACGATCTTGGTCCACCAACTCGACAATGTCCCGTCGAAGATAATGTAGGTCTGCACCAGACCCAGCAGCATGACCCCAATGAAGGTGCCCAACACAAAACCATAACCGCCTGTGAGAAGCGTCCCCCCAATCACGACCGCACTGATCGCGTCGAGTTCCACTCCGACCGCGGCCAGGGGATAGCCGGCTGAAGTATAGAGCGAGAAGACGATTCCCGCCAAGGCGGCGAGGACCGAGGAGAGCATGTAGACGCCCACCGTCGTCCGGGCGACGGGAACACCCATGAGCGAAGCCGATACCGCGTTTCCTCCTAGGGCATAAACATAGGAACCGAACCGGGTGCGGTGGGCAAGAAGCGCGCCAAGAATGAAGACTGCAACCATGAGCAGGCCGATGAAGCTCAGTCTGCCGCCACCGGGCAGCCGGATGATAAGATCGGAAATCCAGCCATAGAAGTCGTGGTTGATGGGGACGGAATCCTGGGTGATCACCGAAGCACCGCCGCGGGCCAGGAACATGCCTGCGAGGGTGACGATGAAGGCCGGCACCTGCAGATAGTGGATCGCCAGTCCCATGATGCCGCCGAAGGTGGCGGCGATGGCGAGTGCCAGGGCGAAGGCGGCCAGCGGGTGCCAGCCGGCCCAGCTGATCAACACGGCGATCAGCACGCCGGTAAAGCCGATGACCGCGCCGACCGAGAGATCGATGCCGCCCGAGAGGATGACGAAGGTCATGCCCACAGCGGTAATGCCGAGGAAGGCATTGTCAGTGAGGAAATTGCCCAGGACCCGGGTCGAGAACATGGATGGGAACTGCATGACGGCCAACGCATAGGCGATGGCGAAGATGATGGCCGTGGCCAGAAGCGGACGCAGGCTGCGGCTCATGCGCAGGCCTCCCGGTTCAGAACGCGTGCGGGCACGATCCGGCTCGCCAGCGGCGACTGGATAACGAGAACGAAGAAGATCAGCGCCGCCTTGACGATAAGGTTGAACTCGGGCGGGAAGCCGGAGACGAGAATGCCGGTATTCATGGCCTGGATGATGATGGCGCCGACCACGGCCAGCGGCACCGAAAATCGCCCGCCGAGCAGCGAGGTGCCGCCGATGACCACAGCCAGGATGGCGTCGAGTTCCAGCCACAGGCCTGCATTGTTGGCGTCGGCGCCACGGATGTCACCGGCGACGATAATGCCGGCGACGGCCGCGCAGAGGCCTGAAAGGCCATAGACCAGTAGCAGCAGCATGCGGCTGCGGATGCCCGCCAGGCTCGCTGCCGCCCGGTTGATGCCGACCGCCTCTATGAAGAGGCCAATCGCGGTTCGGCGCACCAGCAAGGTCACGAGGAGCAGGAGAGCCATGGCGATGACGGCGGCCATGGGGAAGCCAAGGAAGGAGCCGGTGCCGATGAAGATCAGCAATGGGTCGGTGAAGGTGACGATGAAGCCCTCGGTGATCAGTTGGGCGATACCGCGACCAGCGACCATCAGCACCAGCGTCGCGACGATGGGCTGGATGTCGAGCACCGCCACAAGAAAGCCATTCCAGAGGCCGCAGGCGAGGCCGACTGCGAGCGCGGCGGCGACTGCGACGGGTGCTGGATATCCGGCCACCACCATTGTCGCTGCCACCGCGCCCGCCATGGCCATCACCGCGCCGACCGAGAGGTCGACACCCTTGGTGGCGATGACACCCACCATGCCGATGGCGAGAATGGCCACCGGCGCGCCGCGATTGATCACGTCGATCAGGCTGCCGAAGAGGCGCCCGTCCTGCCAGGTCACGCGGAAGAAATTGGGGAACAACAGCCAGTTGACCAGCAGCACGCCAACAAGGGCGATCAATTGCGGGTTGGCCAGCCGGAGGAGAATGCGCCGCATCATGCCGAGGGGCCCTCGCGATGGTTGGCGATCGCCTGGACGATCACGCCGGGATTGATATTTTCGCCGCTCAGTTCAGCCACCATTTCGCGGTCCCGCATCACCACGATGCGGGAGGAATAGGCGACGACTTCGTCGAGTTCGGAAGAAATGACCACCAGCGCCAGCCCCTCGTCGCGCAGCCGGTTGATGGTGCGCACAATTTCGGCGTGGGCGCCGACATCGATGCCGCGCGTTGGTTCGTCGAGAATGAGGAAGGCCGGGTCGGTCGCCAGCCAGCGCGAGAGAATGACCTTTTGCTGGTTGCCGCCGGAGAGCAGCTTGATGGGCATGTCGAGCGAGGCGGCGCGGATGTCCATGGCCTCGCCGAAGCGGCCTGCGATTTCCATCTGCTCGTCGCGATTGAGGGCGCTGAACCAGCCCAGCTTGCCCTGAAGAGCAATGATGATGTTCTCGCGCACAGAGAGATCGCCGAATATGCCTTCGGCCTTGCGGTCCTCGGGACAGAAGCCGAAGCCGCGGCTGATGGCATCTGTGGGCCGAGCGATACTGGCCGGTTGTCCGCCGATCTCGAGCGTTCCTTCATCGGCGGCGTCGGCACCGAACATGATGCGCGCCATTTCGGTACGACCGGAGCCAAGCAGCCCAGCGACGCCAATGACCTCGCCCTTGTGAATGGTGAGGTTGAACGGCTGGACGCTGCGCTTGCGGCCGTAATTGGCAAAATCGAGCAGAACCTCGCCCATCGGGCGGGCGTCCTCGACGCCTGTGGCGCCCGAGAAGGTGATGTCCTTGCCCAGCATGAGCCGCACCACGTCGGTGCGCGTCATGTCGTCGAGTGCGCGGGTCTCCACCAGCTTGCCATTGCGCAGGATGGTCACGCGGTCGGCAATGGCGAAGACCTGGTCGAGAAAGTGGGTGATGAAAACCACTGCCAGTCCCTGAGCCCGCAGGTCCCGAATGATGTCGAACAGGCGCTCTACCTCGTTGCGGTCGAGGCTGGCGGTCGGCTCATCGAGAATGAGCACCTTGCCCGATAATTCGACTGCGCGGGCAATGGCAACGATCTGCTGCACAGCTACCGAATGTGCGCCCAATTCGCTCGATGGGTCGATGTCCAGCCCGTAGCGCTTGAGAATGCCGCGGGCGTCGGTTTCCATCTTGCGACGGTTGACCAGGCCAAACCGGGTCGGCTGATGCCCGAGAAAGAGGTTTTCGGCAACCGAGCGGTTGGGCAGCAGGTTGACCTCCTGATAGACGGTGCCGATGCCGTGGGTCTGGGCCTGCTGGGGATTGTCCAGATGCACCGGTTCCCCATCGGCGAGCACCGTGCCGCCATCGGGCTGATAGGCGCCTGTCAGGATCTTGATCAGGGTTGATTTTCCGGCCCCGTTCTCGCCCAGCAGGGCATGCACCTCGCCGGCCCGGAGACCGAAATCGACATTGTCCAGTGCCACGTGATTGCCGAATATCTTGACGATGCCGCGCGCCTCGAGCGCGTAGACGGTTTCGGTCATTGCCCCTCTCCCCCAGGCTTCCCCACCCCTGGTCCCTTACCACGAGTGGGAAGGGGATGAGGGTGGGGTGGGACCACACTAACCGGCCCCACCCCGTTACGCCTATACTCTTAGTAACCGAGGCCCTTGCGGCGCTCGTACTCGCCTTCCGGATCGTCGGCAGACGTGTAGAGCTTGGATTCGGTGATGATGAACTTCTCCGGCATGGTGCCATCGGCCAGATAGGCAGCCAGGACATCGAAGGCCGGGCCGGCCATGTTCGGGGTCAGTTCCACCGTGGCGTTGGCTTCGCCGGCTGCAATGGCAGTGAAGATGTCCGGCACGGCGTCGATCGACACGACCAGAATGTCCTCGCCCGGCTTGAGGCCGGCATCCTTGATGGCCTGGATGGCGCCGACGGCCATATCGTCATTGTGAGCGTACACAGCGCAGATGTCGCCGCCGCCATTTTCGGCCTTGATAAAGCCTTCCATCACTTCCTTGCCCTTGGAGCGGGTGAAATCGCCCGTCTGGCTGCGAATGATGGAAATGTTGTCATGGCCGGCAATGGCTTCTTCGAAGCCCTGCTTGCGGTTGATGGCCGGGGTCGAGCCCACGGTGCCCTGCAGTTCGACGACCTTGCAGTCTTCCGAACCGACAGTATCCACCAGCCACTGGCCGGCCACGCGGCCTTCCTTGACCTGGTCGGAAGCCACCGATGTCAGGTAGAGGTCTTCGGGCGCGTCGACGCCGCGATCGAGCAGGATCACCGGGATCTCGGCGTCCTTGGCCTCTGCCAGCACGTCGTCCCAACCGGTGGCCACCACGGGCGCAACCAGGATGGCGTCAACGCCCTGGGCGATGAAGCCGCGAATAGCCTTGATCTGGTTTTCCTGCTTCTGCTGCGCGTCGGCGAATTTGAGGTCGATGCCGCGTTCCTCGGCCTGCTGCTTGGTCACCGAGGTTTCGGCGGCGCGCCAGCCGGATTCCGAACCGATCTGCGAAAAGCCGACAACCTTGCCGCTGAGATCCTGCGCCATGGCGGCAGTGGACAAGGCGGTAGCGAGGCCTGCCGCGAGGGCAAGCTTGGTAATGATGCTCACAATGAAGTCCTCCCAATGGCCGCCCGGCGTGTTCGCTTCGGGCGGTGAGGAGACGCTATATAAAGTACTATTATATGTAAAGTCTGAAAGTTCGGTCGCGATCAATGTTGTTGGTGGAATGGGAAAGCTCTGCTTTTTCAGAAAGTTAGCGCGGCCACTTGCGGGTTAGATTCCGCACGGCCGCCCGGCCGTCATCCTGAGAGGTCCCCACATCTCTTCGTTTAGTTGACGGCGGGTAGAAGCGGTTCGGTCCCGCTTTGTCCGCAATTGCATGCCAGTTCGCAAAGGGCAGGGCGCACTGGCCGGACCCGCAGAGAGCTCTTTCCGGCTGGTGGCAAATCTGGCTCTTGCATCGGCCGGGCTTTGCCATTAGACACGGCGTCGCCTGAAGGGGTTTAGCTCAGTTGGTAGAGCATCGGTCTCCAAAACCGAGGGTCGTGGGTTCGAGTCCCCCAGCCCCTGCCAGGCCTTTCCACACATCGACAAGATGTACCGCGCGTGCGCTGGAAAAGCGCGCGCCTGCTGAAGCGACCGCATCGACGTCTCGGCGATCGATGCGGCAATCCAAACCGCAGGCGATGAGGTCAAACCCATCTTCGTGAAGGCAGCAAGGCCATTGGCGCAGTCGATTGGATTCTCTGCGTCACGACGCCCGAGGCAAGATTTTCTGGTCGTGGCGGGAGGGAAAAGTCAGCCCCCGGCAGGGGTTTGGGAGTGCATGGGGACCGGGGACTGACGTTGGAGGTCGCAGGAGGCAAATCCTGCTGTGCGTAAACGCGCTCGGGCATCGAAGGTTGCCAGGCGCGCTTCAGACTAGCGTACCGCGCGCCAGAGCGTGCCATTGGCTCCTGAACTTCAGGGCCGGGTCGGCGAACGGGCAATCCGGTTCCGCCATCGCGGACGTGGTGAGCAGGCGCTGGAATGGGTGCCGATGCCGGGGCTGCTATTCCGCTGCGGCGCGCATGTGCTCGCTGTGCCTGGCCTTCAGCCGGTTCAGCTGGTGCGCGGCATGGGCGAGGAGGGCGGTGCGGGCCTCTTCGTGTCGGACCAGTCCGCAATCCGCCTTGACCGGCAGGTTGAGGCCATACTCGGTGACATTGCCCATGAAACGCTCACGAATCCGCACGCGTACCATCCCCGTGAGACGACCCTTGATCGTCGCATGAGGACCAAAATGCAGAAGCTGACAGGCGATGACCTCGAACGACATGGCTCCCTCCACGAGCGCTGCCACATTCCGGGCACAATTCATCCAATGCCAAGGCGCGCGGGCTTGCAAGTGAATTTCCGAAAGTTTTGCACTTATGCTTTACATGAGGGCGTCTCTGGCGGTTGCGCGCGGGCAAATGATTCTCGTATGGGCCCTGTTGCATTCCTTTGGCAAAGCCTCTAGATAGCCCGTCTCTAGCCGTGCGGGATTCCTGCGCGGCCTTTGGTTTTGCACCAAGATACGAAGTAGAAAACGCCCATGGCCCGCACGAACCCAGTCCAGTTTTTCCAGCAGGTTCGCTCGGAAGTCAGCAAGGTCACTTGGCCGGGCCGGAACGAAGTCGTGATTTCCACGATCATGGTTCTGGTGCTGGTCATCCTGGCCAGCCTGTTCTTCCTCGCTGCGGACCAGGTCATTTCCTGGCTCGTGTCCTTGATGCTGTCGATCCGCTGATCCGGATCCGTTTTTAGTTTATTGGGAGCGGCGACCCTTTATGGCCAAGCGCTGGTACATCGTTCAGGCGTATTCGAACTTCGAGCGCAAGGTGGCGGAAGACATCCGGCTCAAGGTTGCGCAGAAGAAGCTCGAGCACCTGTTTGAAGACGTGATCGTGCCGACCGAGAAGGTCGTGGAAATCCGTCGCGGCCGCAAGGTGGACACCGAACGCAAGTTCTTCCCGGGCTATGTGCTGGTGAAGATGGACATGACCGACGAGGCATTCCATCTGATCAAGAATACGCCCAAGGTCACCGGTTTCCTCGGCGCGGACAACAAGCCGATGCCGATCTCGGAGAGCGAGGCCATGTCCATCCTGCAGCAGGTGCAGGAAGGCGTGGACCATCCCAAGCCCTCCGTCAGCTTCGAAGTGGGCGAGAACGTGCGCGTCTCGGACGGTCCGTTTGCCAGCTTCAACGGCGTCGTCGAAGAGGTGGACGAGGAACGCTCCCGCCTCAAGGTCGAGGTTTCGATTTTCGGTCGCCCCACTCCGGTGGAGCTCGAATACGGTCAGGTCGAAAAGGTCTGATCACCCTGCCGGGGAAACCCGGCAAAACCCGTGGAAGGGGATGGCGCTCAGCCGGCGCCAGGAAACCGCACCACGGCTTCAACTGCCCCGTCGGGGCAACAGAGAAGGATGAAAAATGGCTAAGAAGATTACGGGCTATATCAAGCTCCAGGTGCCGGCTGGCTCTGCCACCCCGTCGCCCCCGATCGGTCCGGCGCTGGGTCAGCGCGGCCTCAACATCATGGAATTCTGCAAGGCCTTCAACGCGGCCACGCAGGAACTCGAGAAGGGCTCGCCCATCCCGACCGTGATCACCGCCTATGCGGACAAGAGCTTCACCTTCGAGATGAAGCAGCCGCCGGTGACCTACTTCATCAAGAAGGCGCTCAACCTCAAGTCCGGTTCCAAGACCCCGGGCAAGGAAAGCGCCGGCACCATCACGCAGGCTCAGCTGCGCGATATCGCCGAAAAGAAGATGAAGGATCTCAACGCGGACGACGTTGAAACCGCGATGACCATGATCGCCGGTTCCGCCCGTTCCATGGGCATTCAGGTCGAGGGCTAAGAAAAAATGGCAAAGATCGCAAAGAAGGTCGCCGCGGCCCGTGAAGGCATCGACCGCAACAAGCTGTACGGCCTCGAAGAAGCCGTGAAGCTGGTCAAGGCCCGCGCCTCGGCCAAGTTCGACGAAACCGTCGAGATCGCGATGAACCTGGGCGTTGACCCCCGCCACGCCGACCAGATGGTCCGCGGCGTCGTCAATCTGCCCAATGGCACCGGCAAGACCGTTCGCGTCGCCGTGTTCGCCCGTGGCGCCAAGGCCGATGAGGCCACTGCCGCCGGTGCGGATATCGTTGGCGCCGAAGACCTGCTGGAAACCATCCAGTCGGGCAAGATCGACTTCGATCGCTGCATCGCCACGCCGGACATGATGCCGCTGGTCGGTCGTCTCGGCAAGATCCTGGGCCCGCGCAACCTGATGCCGAACCCCAAGGTCGGCACCGTGACCATGGACGTCAAGGGCGCCGTTGGTGCTGCCAAGGGCGGCGCCGTGGAGTATCGCGTCGAGAAGGCCGGTATCGTCCATGCCGGTATCGGCAAGGTGTCGTTCACCGAAGCTGCGCTGCTGGAAAACATCAAGGCGTTTACCGACGCCGTGGTGAAGTCCAAGCCGGCCGGTGCCAAGGGCACCTATGTTAAGAAGGTCGCCGTTTCCTCGACCATGGGCCCGGGCGTCCATGTCGAGCCGAACACGGCTATCTAATGCAAGAATTCCGGGCGGTTCGCCGCCCGGTTTCATCCCTCCTTCGGGAGAGATGTAAAAGTCCTGTCCGAGACTGCCGGCCGGCCTTGCGCCGTTAATTCCATTCCGGAGCCAGCAATAGACGGGGTGAGACCCAATTCCGGGCCGAATGGCCCAAGGGTTGCGGTTCGAACCTAAGCCAGTTGCCCCTTCGTGGGCACTCGGTTGGCAGGCACTAACCGTTGTTCCCCGGTCCAAAAGGGCAGGGGGCAGCAATTGGCAATGGTCCCTTGGCATATGCCCTGGGGCTTATTTGTGGAGACTAGCTTTGGAAAGAGCGGAAAAGCGTGAAGTCGTCGCCTCGCTCCAGGAAGCCCTTGCGGGTGCTGGATCGATCGTCGTCGCGCACAATACCGGCCTGACCGTCGCTGCGTTCACTGACCTGCGCGTGCAGGTCAAGAAGGCTGGCGGCAAGGTCAAGGTCGCAAAGAACCGCCTTGCCAAGCTCGCTCTGAAGGAAACCGATGTCGCGGACATTTCGGGCCTGTTCACCGGCCCGACCGTCATCGCCTATGCTGAAGACCCCGTCGCTGCGCCCAAGATCGCAGCGGCCTTCGCCGAGAAGAACCAGAAGTTCGTCATTCTCGGTGGTGCCATGGGTCCGACTGCTCTCGACGCCGATGGCGTCAAGGCGCTGGCGACCATGCCGTCGCTCGACGAACTGCGCGCCAAGCTCGCAGGCCTCGTCAAGCAGCCGGCAACGAACATCGCTTCCATCCTCGTGCAGCCGGGTGCGGGCATTGCTCGCGTCCTCAAGGCTCACGCCGAAAAGAGCGAAGCGGCGTAAGGCCGTTCCAAACTACCTCAACATTCGAAACCGAACCCAAACTGGAAAGAGTATAAAATGGCTGATCTCGCCAAACTCGTTGATGACCTCTCGGCCCTGACCGTTCTGGAAGCTTCCGAGCTGTCCAAGATGCTCGAAGAAAAGTGGGGCGTTTCTGCCGCTGCTCCGGTTGCTGTCGCTGCCGCTGCTGGTGGTGGTGCTCCGGCCGCTGCTGCTGAAGAAAAGACTGAATTCGACGTGATCCTGGCCGCCTTCGGCGACAACAAGATCAACGTCATCAAGGAAGTTCGCGGCATCACCGGCCTCGGCCTGGGCGAAGCCAAGGCCCTGGTTGAAGGCGCTCCGAAGGCCGTCAAGGAAGGCGTGTCGAAGGCTGAAGCCGAAGACATCAAGAAGAAGCTGGAAGATGCCGGCGCCAAGGTCGAACTGAAGTAATTTCAGTTCCCTCTTGAAAAATGCGAGATGGCGCTATATGTGCCATCTCGCTTTTCCGTTTTGTACGGAACGATTCGCCAGGGCCGATTGGATGGGTCCAGGCGCCAATTTGCGGAAATATATGACGATTTTGGATGTCGCGGGCAGATTGAAGCCTCTGTTGACCTCGCCGTGGGCTGTCCCTCGTGCGGGGCTTTAGTCGCTGATCACGTGTCTGTGAACCGGCTCATCGGGGTTGTGAGGCGGATTCTTGTGGCGTCCATCCAACCCCGCCGAATTTGACTACCAGGCATATATCCCGAGCGCCGACGGCTGATAGTCGGGTCTTTGGATATCTGCCTCCGAGACAAAGCAATAATGGAGCGGCAGGCCCTGGCGGCCATGTCGCTACAACAGAAACAGGAGCTTTCATGGCTACCACGTTCAACGGCCGCCGCAAGGTTCGCAAGTCCTTCGGCTCCATCCGCGAAGTCACGGAGTTGCCCAACCTGATCGAAGTCCAGAAGGCTTCCTATGATCAGTTCCTTCAGGTCGCCGAGCCCAAGGGCGGTCGTCCGGAGGAAGGGCTGCAGTCCGTCTTCAAGTCGGTGTTCCCGATCACCGACTTTTCCAACACCGCTAGCCTCGAATTCGTGCGCTACGAATTCGAGCAGCCCAAATATGACATCGACGAGTGCCGTGCGCGCGACATGACCTTCGCTGCCCCGCTCAAGGTGACGCTGCGGCTGATCGTGTTCGAAGTGGACGAGGAAACCGGCGCCCGCTCGGTCAAGGACATCAAGGAGCAGGACGTCTATATGGGCGATATGCCCTTCATGACGCCCAACGGCACCTTTGTCGTGAATGGTACCGAACGCGTTATCGTCTCGCAGATGCACCGTTCGCCCGGCGTGTTCTTCGATCACGACAAGGGCAAGACCCATTCCTCGGGCAAGCTGCTGTTTGCCGGCCGCATCATTCCCTATCGCGGCTCCTGGCTCGATATCGAGTTCGATGCCAAGGATATCGTCTATGCGCGTATTGACCGTCGTCGCAAGATCCCGGTCACCTCGCTGCTCAAGGCGCTGGGCATGGATGCCGAGGAAATCCTCGACACCTATTACACCAAGCTGCAGTACGAAAAGACCGAGAAGGGCTGGCGCGTTCCCTACGACGCCGAGAAGTGGAAAGGCGCCAAGCCGACCCACGACCTCATCGACGCCAAGACGGGCGACGTCGTCCATGAAGGTGGCAAGAAGCTCTCGGCCCGCCAGGCCAAGAAGCTCGCCGAGAACGGCCTGACGCACCTGCTGGCGGTCGATGAAGACCTCTATGGCATGTATGTTGCCGAAGACCTGGTGAACCTCCAGACCGGCGAGATTTATGCCGAAGCGGGCGACGAGCTCGACGAGAAGCTGCTGACGGGCCTGGTCGAGAAGGGCTTCGACGAGCTGCCGATCCTGGACATCGATCACATTAGCATCGGTGCCTATATCCGCAACACGCTCGCGATCGACAAGAACGAGAGCCGCGAAGACGCGCTGTTCGACATCTATCGCGTCATGCGTCCGGGCGAGCCGCCGACCGTGGAAACGGCCGAAGCCATGTTCCAGTCGCTGTTCTTCGACAGCGAACGCTACGACCTCAGCGCCGTTGGCCGCGTCAAGATGAACATGCGCCTCGAGCTCGATGCGCCCGACACCATGCGTACTCTGCGCAAGGAAGACATCGTGGAAGTCGTCCGCACCCTCGTGGACCTGCGCGATGGCCGTGGCGAGATCGACGACATCGACAACCTTGGCAACCGCCGCGTCCGTTCGGTCGGCGAACTCATGGAAAACTCCTATCGCCTTGGCCTGCTCCGCATGGAGCGCGCCATCAAGGAGCGCATGAGTTCGGTCGAAATCGACACAGTGATGCCGCAGGACCTGATCAACGCCAAGCCGGCCGCTGCCGCTGTGCGTGAATTCTTCGGTTCCTCGCAGCTCAGCCAGTTCATGGACCAGACCAACCCGCTCTCGGAAGTGGCGCACAAGCGTCGTCTCTCCGCGCTCGGGCCGGGCGGTCTCACCCGCGAACGCGCGGGCTTTGAAGTGCGCGACGTGCACCCGACCCATTATGGCCGTATCTGCCCGATCGAGACGCCGGAAGGCCCCAATATCGGTCTGATCAACAACCTGGCCACCTATGCTCGCGTCAACAAGTACGGCTTCATCGAGACCCCGTACCGCAAGATCGTCGATGGCAAGCTGACCGATGAGGTCGTCTACCTCTCGGCCATGGAAGAGGCCAAGCACTACGTCGCCCAGGCGAACGTGCAGTTTGCCCCGACCCTGGAGCTGCAGGATGACCTGGTCGTGGCCCGCCACGCCGGTGACAACGGCCTGACGCCCAAGGAAAACGTCGACCTGATGGACGTTTCCCCCAAGCAGATGGTGTCGGTTGCCGCTTCGCTGATCCCGTTCCTCGAGAACGACGACGCCAACCGCGCCCTGATGGGCTCGAACATGCAGAAGCAGGCCGTGCCGCTGCTGCGTGCCGAGGCGCCCTTCGTCGGCACCGGCATGGAGCCCGTCGTGGCCCGTGACTCTGGGGCGGCCATCGTGGCCAAGCGCACCGGTATCGTGGACCAGGTGGACGCGACCCGTATCGTCATTCGCGCAACGGAAGAAACCGATGCGTCGAAGTCGGGCGTGGACATCTACAACCTGATGAAGTTCCAGCGTTCGAACCAGTCGACCTGTATCAACCAGCGCCCGCTGGTGGTGGTGGGCGACCACATCAATGCCGGCGACATCATCGCCGACGGTCCCTCGACCGAACTGGGCGATCTCGCCCTGGGCCGCAACGTGCTCGTCGCGTTCATGCCCTGGAATGGCTACAACTTCGAAGACTCTATCCTCCTGAGCGAAAAGATCGCCATGCAGGACGTCTTCACCTCGATCCATATCGAGGAATATGAAGTGATGGCCCGCGACACCAAGCTTGGTCCGGAAGAAATCACCCGCGACATTCCGAACGTTTCGGAAGAAGCGCTGAAGAACCTCGACGAAGCCGGTATCGTCCATATCGGTGCGGAAGTGCAGCCGGGCGACATCCTCGTCGGCAAGATCACCCCCAAGGGTGAATCGCCGATGACCCCGGAAGAAAAGCTCCTCCGCGCCATTTTCGGTGAAAAGGCTTCGGACGTCCGTGACACCTCGCTGCGCGTGCCCCCGGGCGACGCCGGTACGGTCGTGGAAGTGCGCGTCTTCAACCGTCATGGCATCGACAAGGACGAGCGCGCCATGGCCATCGAGCGCGAGGAAATCGAGCGCCTGGCCAAGGACCGCGACGACGAGCAGTCGATCCTCGACCGCAACGTCTATGCCCGTCTCAAGGAAATGCTGTTCGGCAAGGCCGCGACCGCAGGTCCGAAGGGCTATGTCGTGGGCACCAAGCTCAATGACTCGATCTTCGAAGGTCAGCCGCGTTCCAAGTGGTGGCAGTTTGCCGTCGAAGACGACAAGGTCATGACCGAGATGGAAGCCCTCCATGCTCAGTACGAGGAGAGCCGCCGTCTGCTCGAGCAGCGCTTCATCGACAAGGTGGACAAGCTGCAGCGCGGTGACGAACTGCCGCCGGGCGTCATGAAGATGGTCAAGGTCTTTATCGCCACCAAGCGCAAGATCCAGCCCGGCGACAAGATGGCCGGCCGCCACGGCAACAAGGGTGTGGTTTCCCGCATCGTTCCGGTGGAAGACATGCCGTATCTCGAAGACGGTACGTCGGTCGACATCGTGCTCAATCCGCTCGGCGTGCCTTCGCGCATGAATGTGGGCCAGATTCTTGAAACCCATCTGGGTTGGGCCTGTGCCGGCATGGGCAAGAAGATCGACGAGATGGTCCGGGCCTACCATGCCAAGGGCGACCTCAAGCCGCTCCGCACGGAAATCCAGACGCTGTTTGCCAATGACAACACCATCTCCGATCTCGATGATGATGGCGTCATCCGCCTGGGCGAGCACCTCTCCAAGGGCGTTCCGATCGCGACCCCGGTGTTCGACGGTGCCAAGGAAGCCGACATCGTCGAGATGCTGGAGCGGGCAGGGCTGAAGTCCTCCGGTCAGTCGACCGTGTTCGACGGCCGTACCGGCGAGCAGTTCGACCGTCAGGTGACCGTGGGCTACATCTACATGCTCAAGCTCGATCACCTGGTGGACAACAAGATCCACGCGCGCTCGATCGGCCCGTACTCGCTCGTTACCCAGCAGCCGCTGGGCGGCAAGGCGCAGTTCGGCGGTCAGCGCTTCGGCGAGATGGAAGTGTGGGCCCTGGAGGCGTATGGCGCTGCCTACACGCTGCAGGAAATGCTCACCATCAAGTCGGACGACGTGGCGGGTCGTACGAAGGTCTACGAGGCCATCGTACGCGGCGACGACACCTTCGAAGCGGGCATCCCGGAAAGCTTCAACGTGCTGGTCAAGGAAATCCGGTCTCTCGGCCTCAATGTCGAACTCGACATGCGCGAGCAGGATGAAGCCGGCCAGGCCGAAGCGGAGCTCGCACCTCCTCAGGAAGCGGCGGAATAATCCGGCACTTCCTACACCCATTCACTTCCTGAGGGAGCGGGCGATGCCCCTCCCGACGGAAAGAGGAGAGAATTGATGAATCATCATTCCCACGTCATGGACCCGTTCAACCCGGCCGTTCCTGTCCAGACTTTCGATCAGATGAAGATCTCGATCGCGAGCCCCGAGAAGATCCTCAGCTGGTCCTATGGCGAGATCAAGAAGCCAGAGACCATCAACTACCGTACGTTCAAGCCTGAGCGTGACGGCCTGTTCTGCGCGCGCATCTTTGGCCCCGTGAAGGACTATGAGTGCCTGTGCGGCAAGTACAAGCGCATGAAGTTCAAGGGCGTCATCTGCGAAAAGTGCGGTGTGGAAGTCACCCTCAGCCGCGTCCGCCGCGAGCGCATGGGCCATATCGAGCTCGCCGCCCCGGTTGCCCATATCTGGTTCCTCAAGTCCCTGCCGAGCCGCATTGCGCTGCTGCTCGACATGACCCTGAAGGATATCGAACGCATTCTCTACTTCGAGAACTATGTCGTTCTCGATCCGGGCCTGACACCGTTCACGCAGAATGAGCTGCTCACCGAAGAGCAGTATCTGGACGCGCAGGACGAATATGGCGCCGACAGCTTCACGGCCAAGATTGGTGCCGAAGCCATTCGCGAAATCCTGCTCTCGCTCGATCTGGAAAAGATCGCGGCGGACCTGCGCGTGGAAATCGCCGAGGCCACCACCGAGCTCAAGCCCAAGAAGCTGGCCAAGCGTCTGAAGATCGTCGAGCAGTTCATCGTTTCGGGCAACAAGCCCGAATGGATGATCATGACCGTTATTCCGGTCATCCCGCCCGAGCTGCGCCCGCTGGTGCCGCTGGATGGTGGCCGCTTTGCGACCTCGGACCTGAACGATCTCTATCGTCGCGTCATCAACCGCAACAACCGCCTGAAGCGCCTGATCGAGCTGCGTGCGCCGGATATCATCATCCGCAACGAAAAGCGCATGCTGCAGGAAGCCGTGGACGCGCTGTTCGACAACGGTCGTCGCGGCCGCACCATCACCGGTGCCAACAAGCGTCCGCTGAAGTCGCTCTCCGACATGCTCAAGGGCAAGCAGGGTCGCTTCCGTCAGAACCTGCTCGGCAAGCGCGTCGACTATTCCGGCCGCTCGGTGATCACCGTGGGTCCGAACCTCAAGCTGCATCAGTGCGGCCTGCCCAAGAAGATGGCGCTCGAGCTGTTCAAGCCCTTCATCTATTCGCGCCTCGAAGCCAAGGGCTTCAGCTCGACGGTGAAGCAGGCCAAGAAGCTGGTTGAGAAGGAAAAGCCGGAAGTCTGGGATATCTTGGACGAGGTTATCCGCGAGCACCCTGTGCTGCTCAACCGCGCGCCGACGCTGCACCGCCTCGGCATCCAGGCTTTCGAGCCCATGCTGATCGAAGGCAAGGCCATCCGCCTGCATCCGCTCGTCTGCTCGGCCTTCAATGCCGACTTCGACGGCGACCAGATGGCTGTTCACGTGCCCCTGTCGCTCGAAGCTCAGCTTGAAGCGCGCGTGCTGATGATGTCCACCAACAACATCCTGCACCCGGCCAATGGTCAGCCGATCATCGTGCCGTCGCAGGACATTGTTCTGGGTCTCTATTACCTGTCGCTGATGAACGACAACGAGCCGGGTGAAGGCATGGCGTTCGCGTCCTATGCCGAGCTCGAACATGCGCTCGACAACAAGGTCGTGACCTTGCACACCAAGATTAAGGCCCGCGTGCCGGCTTGGGATGCGGACGGCAAGCAGACCACCGAGATCGTGGAAACGACCCCGGGTCGCATGCTGATCGGCCAGATCCTGCCGCTGAGCCCGGCTGTTCCGTTCGCGACGGCCAACCAGCTCATGACCAAGAAGATGATCTCCAAGATGATCGACACCGTCTATCGCGGTTGCGGTCAGAAGGAGACGGTCATCTTCTGTGACCGCGTCATGCAGCTCGGCTTCAAGAACGCCTGCGATGCCGGCATTTCGTTCGGCAAGGACGACATGGTTATCCCTGCGTCCAAGTACACCATCGTGGACGAGACCCGGAAGCTGGTCGAGGAATTCGAGCAGCAGTACAATGACGGCCTGATCACCCAGGGCGAAAAGTACAATAAGGTCGTGGACGCCTGGGCCAAGTGCGGCGACAAGGTCGCCGAAGAGATGATGGACGCGATCCGTACCGTCCAGATCGACGCGGAAACCAAGCGCCAGAAGCCGATCAATTCGGTCTACATGATGTCGCACTCCGGTGCCCGCGGTTCGCCGGCCCAGATGAAGCAGCTTGCCGGCATGCGCGGCCTGATGGCCAAGCCGGACGGCTCGATCATCGAGACGCCGATCACCGCGAACTTCAAGGAAGGCCTCAACGTGCTGGAGTACTTCAACTCCACTCACGGTGCCCGTAAGGGTCTGGCCGATACCGCGCTCAAGACCGCAAACTCGGGTTACCTGACCCGCCGCCTCGTGGACGTGGCGCAGGACGCCATCATCGTTGCCGAGGATTGCGGCACCGAACGCGGCCTGACCATGGAATCGATCGTCGATGCCGGCCAGGTCGTGGCTTCGCTGGGCCAGCGTATCCTGGGCCGTACCACTGCGGACGATGTGTTCCACCCGATTTCGGGCGATCTCATCGCTCCCAAGGGCACGCTGCTCGAGGAAAAGCATGTCGACGTGATCGAAGAGGCCCGCATCCAGTCGGTCCGCATTCGTTCGCCGCTGACCTGCGACATGCGCCAGGGTTGCTGCGCAGCGTGTTACGGCCGTGACCTGGCTCGCGGTACCCCGGTCAATATCGGTGAAGCTGTCGGCGTTATCGCCGCCCAGTCCATCGGTGAACCGGGTACCCAGCTTACCATGCGCACGTTCCACATCGGTGGTACCGCCCAGGTGGTCGACTCCTCGTTCCTCGAGGCCGGTGCCGAAGGCAAGATCGAGGTCCGCAATGCGAACCTCGCCACAGTCGAAGGCGGCAAGCAGGTCGTCATGGCCCGTAATGTGGCCCTCGCGATCGTCGATGCCGATGGCAAGGAACGTGCGACCCACAAGGTGACCTACGGCTCCAAGCTCCTGGTCAAGGAAGGCGACAGTGTGCGCCGTGGCCAGCGCCTGGCCGAATGGGATCCGTACACCCGCCCGATTCTCGCCGAAGTCGAGGGTGAGGTGGTGTTCGAGGACCTGGTGGATGGTGCTTCGGTTGCGGAAAACACCGACGAGGCCACTGGCTTCACCAAACGCGTGGTCATCGACTGGCGCGGCAACCAGCGTGGTGAGGGGCTCAAGCCCGCGCTCGCCATTGCCCGCGGTGGTTCGATCGCCAAGGTGGAACGGGGCGGCGATGCCCGCTACCTGCTCTCGGTCGACGCGGTCATCGCGGTCGAGCCGGGCGAGAAGGTGGCCCCGGGCGACGTGCTCGCGCGTATTCCGCTCGAAAGCGCCAAGACCAAGGACATCACCGGCGGTCTGCCGCGTGTGGCCGAGCTGTTCGAAGCCCGTCGTCCGAAGGATCACGCCATCATCGCCGAGATCGATGGCACCATCCGCTTCGGCCGCGACTACAAGAACAAGCGTCGCGTCATCATCGAGCCGACCGAAGAGGGTGCCGATCCGGTCGAATACCTGATCCCGAAGGGCAAGCCGTTCCATCTCCAGGAAGGCGATACCATCGAGAAGGGCGAATACATCCTGGACGGCAATCCCGCTCCGCACGACATCCTTGCCATCAAGGGCGTCGAGGAACTGGCGCGCTATCTCGTCAACGAGATCCAGGAAGTGTACCGCCTGCAGGGCGTGCTGATTAACGACAAGCACATCGAGGTGATCGTTCGCCAGATGCTGCAGAAGGTCGAGATCGTTGAACCCGGTGACTCGGGCCTGCTCAAGGACGAGCAGCTCGACAAGCTGGACTTCGACGAACTCAATGATCAGCTGGTGGCCGAGGGCAAGAAGCCGGCGACCGCCAACCCGGTTCTGCTCGGTATTACAAAGGCTTCGCTGCAGACCCGTTCCTTCGTGTCGGCTGCTTCGTTCCAGGAAACTACCCGCGTGCTCACCGAGGCTGCGGTCTCGGGCAAGGCCGACCTGCTCGAAGGTCTCAAGGAGAACGTGATCGTGGGTCGCCTCATTCCGGCGGGTACCGGTGCGGGCATCTCGCAGGCCAAGCAGATCGCTGCCAAGCGCGACGACCTGATCTTGGAAGAACGCCGCCGCCAGGCCGAAACCGTGCAGATCGCGGCGCCGGCTGCCGAATAAGGCGGGTCGGATCGACGAATTGGGGAAGGGGCCTTCGGGCCCCTTTTCTGTTCCGGAGGGGGTCCTGGACCCCGTTGATGAACGAATTGTCGACGCTCAATGCAGCGCCCGGCTCGGCGTGACGCGCCAGACAAAAACCTCTCCGAACGGTTTCGGCCTGATCCGTCCAGTCATGCCGGAGGGGGTAGGGCGGGGCCACTTGCCGGAAACGCAAGGCTCTCCCTCGGATTTTTCACGAAAGAATCCTTGACGGGGCGAGTCATCGGCTCTAAACAGCGCCTACCTTAGCGGTCGGTCGTGATTGTCACACCGGGTCCCTGCCACCTAGAGCGGGAATCCAGGGCAATCAAACACACTGTCGGGTAGCTAGACGAAGCAAATCCTTGTGCGCATGACTGCTGCCGAAAGGCGGGTGGTCCGCTGCAACTGAGGCGCTGCCGAATCCTTGCATGGGATCGGGCAAGCGCCGCTTTGGTTTGCTTGTGTAGACCGAACTGTGGCGATCCCGACGTGGAACGCGACAAACGAGTACGAGGGGTCGTTCGCAAGTGAGCGGCACCAAATTTTGGACGATGGAAAGAGCGCAATGCCCACCATTAATCAGCTGATCCGCAAGCCACGCGCCAGCAAGCCAAAGCGGAACAAAGTTCCGGCCATGGAAGCCAATCCGCAGAAGCGCGGCGTTTGCTCCCGTGTGTACACCACGACCCCGAAGAAGCCGAACTCGGCTCTGCGTAAGGTTGCCAAGGTTCGCCTGACCAATCAGCGCGAAGTGATCTCGTACATCCCGGGCGAGGGTCACAATCTGCAGGAGCACTCTGTTGTGCTCATCCGCGGCGGTCGCGTGCGCGATCTGCCGGGCGTTCGCTACCACGTGCTCCGCGGTGTCCTGGACACGCAGAGCGTGAAGGACCGCAAGCAGCGCCGGTCCAAGTATGGCGCGAAGCGTCCGAAGTAAGGAGATATTGAGCGATGTCCCGTCGTCACCGCGCCGAAAAGCGTGAAGTCATCCCTGATCCCAAGTTCGGCGATCTGGTCGTCACCAAGTTCATGAATTCGCTCATGAAGGACGGCAAGAAGTCGGCTGCCGAGTCCATCGTCTATGGCGCTTTCGACATTGTCGAAGCCAAGACCAAGCAGGACCCGATCACCGTTTTCCACGGCGCCCTGGACAATATCCGTCCGGCCGTTGAAGTCCGTTCGCGCCGCGTCGGTGGTGCAACCTACCAGGTTCCGGTCGAGGTCCGTGCGGACCGTCAGCAGGCCCTGGCCATCCGTTGGCTCATCGACAGCGCCCGCAAGCGCGGCGAGAACACCATGCGCGAGCGCCTTTCGGGCGAGCTCATGGATGCCATGAATGGTCGCGGCCAGGCCGTCAAGAAACGCGAAGACACGCACCGTATGGCTGATGCCAACCGTGCCTTCTCGCACTACCGCTGGTAGTAGGAGCGCCCAATGGCACGCGAATACCCGATTAATCTCTATCGTAACTTCGGCATCATGGCGCACATCGATGCTGGCAAGACGACCACGACCGAACGCATCCTCTACTACACCGGCAAGTCCCACAAGATCGGCGAAGTCCATGACGGCGCCGCGACCATGGACTGGATGGAGCAGGAGCAGGAACGCGGCATCACCATCACTTCGGCTGCGACCACCACGTTCTGGAAGTCGCGCGAAGGCGTGATGCACCGCTTCAACATCATCGACACCCCCGGCCACGTGGACTTCACCATCGAAGTCGAACGTTCGCTGCGCGTACTCGACGGCGCGGTTGCCCTGCTGGACGCCAATGCCGGCGTCGAGCCCCAGACCGAAACCGTCTGGCGCCAGGCTGACAAGTACCACGTGCCGCGCCTGATCTTCGTCAACAAGATGGACAAGATCGGTGCCGACTTCTACCGCTGCGTGGAAATGATCGGGACCCGCCTGGGCGCCAAGGGCGTTCCGGTGCAGCTGCCGATCGGTGCCGAGAACGAGTTCAAGGGCGTCGTCGATCTGATCGAGATGAACGCCCTGGTGTGGCGCAACGAAGAACTCGGCGCCCAGTGGGACGTCGTGGAAATCCCGGCCGACCTCAAGGACAAGGCCGAGAAGTACCGTGAAGCCATGATCGAGGCTGCCGTCGAGATGGACGACGCCGCGATGGAAGCCTATCTCGAAGGCGAGATGCCGAACAACGACACCATCCGTCGTCTGCTTCGCAAGGGCGTCTGCGACACCAAGTTCTTCCTGATCTTTGCCGGCTCGGCGTTCAAGAACAAGGGCGTGCAGCCCCTGCTGGACGGCGTGATCGACTTCCTGCCGTCGCCGATCGACGTGCCCGCCATCCAGGGCATCGACGCCCGGACCGAAGAGCATATCGAGCGTCATGCCGACGACAACGAGCCGCTTTCGATGCTGGCCTTCAAGATCGCCAACGACCCGCATATGGGTTCGCTGACCTTCTGCCGCATCTATTCGGGTCACCTCGAAGCCGGTGCGCAGCTGGAAAACACCGTGAAGGGCAAGCGCGAACGCGTTGGCCGCATGTTCCAGATGCACGCAAACAGCCGCGAGCAGATCACGGAAGCCTTTGCCGGCGACATCGTGGCCATCGTGGGCCTGAAGGACACCACCACCGGTGACACCCTCTGCCCGTCGAACTCGCAGGTCATTCTCGAACGCATGATCTTCCCGGATCCGGTTATCGACATCTCGGTCGAGCCGAAGTCCAAGGCCGACCAGGAAAAGATGGGCCTCGCGCTCAACCGCCTGGCTGCCGAAGATCCGTCCTTCCGCGTCAAGACCGACGAGGAATCGGGCCAGACCATCATCTCGGGCATGGGCGAACTGCACCTCGACATCATCGTTGACCGCATGCGCCGGGAGTTCAAGGTGGAGGCCAATATCGGTCAGCCGCAGGTGGCTTACCGTGAGACCATCACCAAGAAGACCGACAAGGACTACACCCACAAGAAGCAGTCCGGCGGTTCGGGCCAGTTCGCCCGCATCAAGTTCACCGTCGAACCGGGCGAAGTGGGCAAGGGTCTCGAGTTCGTCAACGCGATCGTTGGCGGTGCGGTGCCGAAGGAATACATCCCCGGCGTCCAGAAGGGTCTGGAATCGGTCATGGGCGCAGGCCCGCTGATCGGGTTCCCCGTGGTCGACGTGAAGGTCACCCTTACCGACGGCGCCTACCACGACGTGGACTCTTCGGTGCTGGCGTTCGAAATCGCAGCGCGTGCGGGTTTCCGCGAAGCCCTGCGTGAAGCCGGTCCGAAAATTCTCGAACCGATCATGAAGGTTGAAGTTACGACGCCAGATGAGTACATGGGCGACGTCATCGGTGATTTGAATTCCCGTCGTGGGCAGATCCAGGGCACTGAAAGCCGTGGTGTGGTCCAGGTCGTGAATGCATTTGTGCCGCTTGCCAACATGTTCGGCTATGTGAACTCGCTCCGGTCGATGAGCCAGGGTCGGGCCCAATACTCGATGGTGTTCGATCACTACGAGCAGGTCCCGCAGGCAGTCGCCGACGAAGTCCAGGCCAAATACGCCTAAAACAGCGCAAGCTACTAAAAACTCAACTGAATGTCGGCGATTGCGCTGACGAATTTGGAGAAAAGCGATGGCGAAGGAAAAGTTTTCCCGCACCAAGCCGCACTGCAACATCGGCACCATCGGTCACGTTGACCATGGCAAGACCTCGCTGACCGCAGCGATCACCAAGGTTCTGGCCGAGACCGGCGGCGCCACCTTCAAGGCGTATGACCAGATCGACGCCGCTCCGGAAGAGAAGGCCCGCGGTATCACCATCAACACCGCTCACGTCGAGTACGAGACCCAGAACCGTCACTACGCTCACGTCGACTGCCCCGGCCACGCCGACTATGTGAAGAACATGATCACCGGTGCTGCCCAGATGGACGGCGCGATCCTGGTCGTGTCGGCTGCCGACGGCCCGATGCCCCAGACCCGTGAGCACATCCTGCTCGCCCGTCAGGTTGGCGTGCCGGCCCTGGTCGTGTTCCTGAACAAGTGCGACATGGTCGACGATCCGGAACTGCTCGAACTCGTCGAACTCGAAGTTCGCGAACTGCTGAGCTCGTACGAATTCCCCGGCGACGATATCCCGATCATCAAGGGCTCGGCCCTGGTTGCTCTGGAAAACGGCGACCCGAAGCTCGGCCACGACGCCGTCCTCGAGCTGATGCAGGCTGTCGACTCGTACATCCCGCAGCCGGAACGTCCGGTTGACCAGCCCTTCCTGATGCCGATCGAAGACGTGTTCTCGATCTCGGGTCGTGGTACCGTGGTGACCGGTCGCGTCGAACGCGGCATCATCAAGGTCGGTGAAGAAGTCGAAATCGTCGGCATCAAGGCGACCCAGAAGACCACCGTTACCGGTGTTGAAATGTTCCGCAAGCTGCTCGACTCGGGTGAAGCTGGCGACAACATCGGCGCCCTGATCCGTGGTATCGACCGAACCCAGGTGGAACGCGGCCAGGTGCTCTGCAAGCCCGGTTCCGTGACCCCGCACACCGACTTCGTTGCTGAGGCCTATATCCTCACCAAGGAAGAAGGCGGCCGTCACACTCCGTTCTTCGGCAACTACCGTCCGCAGTTCTACTTCCGCACCACCGACGTGACCGGCATCGTGACCCTGCCGGAAGGCACCGAGATGGTTATGCCGGGCGACAACATCAACATGAACGTTCAGCTCATCGTTCCGATCGCCATGGAAGAGAAGCTCCGCTTCGCTATCCGTGAAGGTGGCCGCACTGTCGGCGCCGGCGTCGTCGCGAAGATCCTGAAGTAATTCGTCCTTGAGACTTTCGCGGCGCGCGAGACTGCGCGCCGCGATCCATTTTGTCAGGATTTGAGAAGATGAACGGTCAGAATATTCGCATCCGCCTCAAGGCGTTTGACCACCGCGTGCTCGACACCTCGACCCGCGAGATCGTCAATACCGCCAAGCGTACGGGTGCACAGGTTCGCGGGCCGATCCCGCTGCCGACCCGCATCGACAAGTTCACCGTCAACCGCTCGCCCCATATCGACAAGAAGGCACGCGAGCAGTTCGAGATCCGGACCCACAAGCGCCTGCTGGACATTGTGGACCCGACTCCCCAGACGGTCGATGCACTGATGAAGCTCGATCTCGCCGCCGGCGTCGACGTCGAAATCAAGCTCTAAAGACAAGAGTTTCCGCGCCTGCCGCCAAAAGGGTCCTCTGAAGACATGACCCGGCAGAGCGCCAATAGAGAAGGTAAAAACCGATGCGTTCTGGATTGATCGCACAGAAGCTGGGGATGACCCGCATCTTCACCGAGGACGGCAACCACGTCCCCGTGACGGTGCTGGGTCTGCAGAACTGCCAGGTGGTGGGCCAGCGGACCGTCGAAAAGGACGGCTATGTCGCCCTGCAGCTGGGTGCCGGCCAGGCCAAGCCCAAGAATGTCTCCAAGGCTGAGCGCGGCCAGTATGCCGTTGCCAAGGTCGAGCCGAAGCGCCACGTGGCCGAGTTCCGCGTGGATGCCGACAACCTCATCGAGGTTGGCGCTACGCTCAAGGCCGACCATTTCGCCGAGGGTCAGCTGGTCGACGTGACCGGAACCTCCATCGGTAAGGGTTTTGCCGGCGGCATGAAGCGCTGGAACTTCGGTGGCCTGCGTGCCTCGCACGGTGTGTCCGTGTCGCACCGCTCGATCGGTTCGACCGGTGGCCGTCAGGACCCGGGCAAGACCTTCAAGAACAAGAAGATGCCGGGCCACATGGGCGATCGTCGCATCACCACGCAGAACGTCAAGGTCGTCAAGACCGACGTGGAGCGTGGCCTGATCATGATCCAGGGTTCGGTTCCGGGCTCCAAGGGTGCCTGGATCATGATCAAGGACGCCGTCAAGAAGCCGGCTCCCGCGAACGCAGCCTTCCCGGGCTCGTTCGAGGCCGCAGCTGCGGGAGAAGCGAAGTAAATGGAACTCAAGGTAACCACACTCGACGGCAAGGCCGCCGGTTCGGTCGATCTCAAGGACGACGTGTTCGGTCTCGAGGTTCGCCCCGACATCCTGCACCGCATGGTTCGCTACCAGCAGCTCAAGGCCATGGCCGGCACGCATGACGTGAAGAACCGGTCGGAAGGCGCGCGCACGGGCAAGAAGTTCGTGAAGCAGAAGGGCTCGGGCGGCGCTCGCCATGGCGATCGCAAGGCTCCGCAGTTCCGTGGCGGTGGCCGTGCATTCGGTCCGACCCCGCGCAGCCACGCGATCGATCTTCCCAAGAAGGTCCGTGCCCTGGCGCTCAAGCATGCCCTCTCGTCCAAGGCAAAGGCCGGTTCGCTGGTCGTCGTGGACAGCGTGGCGCAGAAGGAAGCCAAGACGGCCGCCCTGCGCACCACGTTCGGCAAGCTGGAATGGGCCAACGCCCTGATCATCGATGGTGCGAACATCGACCAGAACTTCGCTCTGGCCGCCCGCAACATCCCGAATATCGACGTGCTGCCGATCCAGGGGATCAACGTTGTTTCGATCCTGAAGCGCGACAAGCTCGTCCTGACCAAGGCAGCGCTGGAAGCGCTCGAAGCGAGGTTCGCATGAACAAGCTTGCCGCTTACGACATCGTCCGTAACCCCGTCGTGACTGAAAAGTCGACGATGGCTTCGGAAGCAAACAAGGTCGTTTTCGACGTGGCGATCGATGCCAACAAGACCGAGATCAAGGCCGCCGTCGAGCAGCTGTTCTCGGTCAAGGTCAAGGCAGTGAACACCCTGGTCCGCAAGGGCAAGGTGAAGCGCTTCCGTGGCAAGGTTGGTGTCCGCAATGACGTCAAGAAGGCCATCGTGACCCTGGTCGACGGCCAGTCGATCGATATTTCGACCGGCCTCTAAGGGACGAGAGACAGACAAATGGCTCTAAAGACTTACAACCCCACCTCCGAAGGCCGTCGTACCCTGATCACGACCGACCGTTCGGACCTGTGGAAGGGCGCCCCGGTCAAGGCTTTGACCGAAGGCCTCACCAAGAAGGGTGGCCGCAACAATACCGGCCGCATCACCGCGTTCCATCGTGGTGGCGGTCACAAGCGCAGCTACCGCATGATCGACTTCAAGCGCGTGAAGTTCGACGTGCTCGGGACGGTCGAACGTCTCGAATACGATCCGAACCGCACCGCCTGGATCGCGCTGATCAAGTACGAAGACGGCGAGCTGGCCTATATCGTGGCTCCGCAGCGTCTTGCCGCCGGCGACAAGGTCATCTCGTCGCTGAACGGCGCCGACGTGAAGCCGGGCAATACGATGCCGCTCGAACGCATGCCGGTCGGCACGATCGTGCACAATATCGAGCTCAAGCCCCGCAAGGGCGGCCAGGTGGCCCGTTCGGCCGGTGCCTATGCCCAGTATGTGGGCCGCGACCAGGGTTGGGCCATTCTGCGCCTCAACTCGGGTGAGCAGCGCCGCGTACATGGTTCGTGCCTGGCCACCGTCGGTGCGGTCAGCAACCAGGACCACGCCAACACCTCGCTGGGCAAGGCCGGTCGCAATCGCTGGCTGGGCCGCAAGCCGGTCAACCGCGGCGTGACCATGAACCCGGTCGACCACCCGCATGGTGGTGGTGAAGGCCGTACCTCCGGTGGCCGTCACCCGGTTTCCCCGTGGGGCAAGCCGACCAAGGGCAAGCGTACGCGCAGCAACAAGGCTACGGACAAGTTCATCGTTCGCAGCCGTCACGTGAAGAAGGGCAGGTAAGTCATGACCCGTTCGATTTGGAAGGGGCCGTTCGTCGACGGCTATCTGCTCAAGAAGGCCGAGAAGGCCCAGTCCTCTGGCCGCAACGATGTGGTCAAGATCTGGTCCCGCCGCTCGACCATTCTTCCGCAGTTCGTTGGCATCACCTTTGGTGTCCACAACGGTCAGAAGCATGTTCCGGTGTCCGTCACCGAAGACATGATCGGCCACAAGTTCGGTGAGTTTGCGCCGACCCGTACCTATTACGGTCACGCGGCCGACAAGAAGGCCAAGAGGAAGTAAGAGATGAGCAAGCCAAAGACTGAGCGCGCTCTCAAGGATAACGAGGCCAAGGCTGTGCTGCGCATGCTGCGCATCAGCCCTCAGAAGCTGAACCTCGTCGCGCAGTTGATCCGTGGCAAGAAGGTCGAGCGGGCCCTAGCCGATCTCGAGTTCAGCCACAAGCGCATCTCGGGCCAGGTGAAGAAGGTGCTGGAAAGCGCCATCGCCAATGCCGAAAACAACCACGGCCTGGACACCGACGCCCTCGTCGTTGCCGAAGCCTATGTGGGCAACTCGCTGGTGATGAAGCGCTTCCATGCGCGTGGCCGTGGTCGGTCCGCTCGCGTCGAGAAGCCGTTCTCGCACCTGACGATCGTTGTCCGGCAAGTTGAGGAGGCCGCATAATGGGCCAGAAAATCAATCCGATCGGCTTCCGCCTCGGCATCAACCGGACCTGGGACAGCCGCTGGTTCGCCAACAAGGGCGAATATGGTTCGCTGCTGCAGGAAGACCTGAAGATCCGCACCATGCTGATGGAAGATCTGAAGGCCGCCGCGGTCTCCAAGATCGTCATCGAGCGTCCGCACCGCAAGTGCCGCGTGTCGATCCACACTGCCCGTCCGGGCATCGTGATCGGCAAGAAGGGCGCTGACATCGACAAGATCCGCGCCAAGGTGAAGAAGTTCACCGACAGCGAAGTGCACATCAACATCGTTGAAGTGCGCAAGCCCGAGACCGATGCGACGCTGGTTGCCCAGGGCATTGCCCAGCAGCTGGAACGCCGCGTGGCCTTCCGTCGCGCCATGAAGCGCGCCGTGCAGACCGCAATCCGCATGGGCGCCGGTGGTATCCGCGTCAATGTCGGTGGTCGTCTCGGTGGTGCCGACATCGCCCGTACCGAATGGTACCGCGAAGGCCGCGTGCCGCTGCACACCCTGCGTGCCGATATCGACTACGGTACCGCTGAAGCCGCGACCACTTACGGCATCATCGGCATCAAGGTCTGGATCTTCAAGGGCGAAGTCCTCGAGCATGATCCGTCGGCTCATGAGCGTCGCGCCACCGAAGGTGGTGAAGGTGGCCAGCGTTCCGAGCGCGAACCGCGCCGTGAGCGTGGCGACCGCGATCGCGAACGCGCATAAGAAGGTTAGTTCATTATGCTGCAACCAAAGAGAACTAAGTTCCGCAAGGCCCACAAGGGCCGCATCCATGGCCTGGCCAAGGGTGGTACCGATCTGGCTTTCGGCCAGTATGCTCTCAAGGCCACCGAGCCCGAGCGCGTTACCGCCCGCCAGATCGAGGCTGCCCGCCGTGCGATCACTCGTGAAATGAAGCGCCAGGGCCGCGTCTGGATCCGGATTTTCCCGGATCTGCCGGTTTCCAAGAAGCCTACCGAAGTCCGAATGGGTAAGGGTAAGGGCTCGGTGGAATACTGGGCCGCGCGCGTAAAACCGGGTCGTATCGTTTTTGAGATTGACGGCGTACCCGAAGACGTTGCAAAGGAGGCCCTTCGCCTCGGAGCAATGAAGTTGCCGATCACCACGCGTATCGTCACGCGTATTGCCGACTAAGGAACACGAGCATGAAAGCCAGTGATGTGCGGGCCAAGACCGCAGACGAACTGAAAGATCAGCTCGTCGACCTGAAGAAAGAACAGTTCAACCTGCGTTTCCAGCGCGCTACCCAGCAGTTGGAAAAGCCGGCCCGGGTGAAGGAAGTCCGTCGCGATATCGCGCGGATCAAGACCATCCTCGGCCAAAAGAACGCAGCTAAGTAAGGATTCACACCCATGCCAAAGCGCGTTTTGCAGGGGACTGTCGTCTCCGACGCCAATGACAAGACCATCGTGGTTCGTGTCGAGCGCCGTTTCACTCACCCGCTTCTGAAGAAGACCGTGCGTCGTTCCAAGAAGTACCACGCCCACGACGAGAACAACGTGGCCAAGGTCGGTCAGACCGTGTGGATCGAGGAAACCGCGCCGATCTCCAAGAACAAGCGCTGGACGCTTGTTCAGTCCGCGTAAGAGAAACAATTCAGGTCGGCGCGCCGGATGACGGTGCAGCCGATAAACTAGAAGGCATCCAGTCATGATCCAGATGCAGTCCAATCTCGACGTCGCGGACAATTCCGGCGCTCGTCGTGTCATGTGCATCAAGGTGCTGGGCGGTTCGCATCGCAAATACGCCTCGGTCGGCGACATTATCGTCGTTTCGGTCAAGGACGCTATTCCGCGCGGCCGCGTCAAGAAGGGCCAGGTGATGAAGGCTGTGGTGGTTCGCACCGCAACCGACATCCGCCGTCCCGACGGCACCGTCATCCGTTTCGACAAGAACGCCGCCGTTCTTCTGAACAATCAGAAGGAACCGATCGGCACCCGTATCTTCGGACCGGTTCCGCGCGAGCTCCGCGCCAAGAACCACATGAAGATCATCTCGCTTGCCCCAGAGGTGCTGTAATGGCCTCCAAGATTAAGAAGGGCGACAAGGTCGTCGTCCTGGCCGGCAAGGACAAGGGCAAGACCGGTCAGGTCCTGTCTGTCATCCCGTCCGAAACCAAGGCACTTGTCCAGGGTATCAACCTTGTGAAGCGCCACCAGAAGCAGACCGCTTCGACCGATGCCGGCATCTTCACCAAGGAAGCGCCGATCCACCTGTCGAACCTGGCTGTCGCCGACAAGGATGGCAAGCCCACCCGCGTCGGTTTCCAGATCAAGGACGGCGTGAAGACCCGCGTCGCCAAGACCACCGGAGATCAGATCGATGGCTGAGACCGCTTACATTCCGCGTCTCCGGACCGAGTATGACACCACGATCAAAGCCGCGCTGCGCGAGCAGTTCGCCTACAAGAACGTCATGGAGCTGCCGCGCCTTGACAAGATCGTGCTGAACATGGGCGTCGGCGAAGCCGTCAACGACACCAAGAAGGTGAAGTCGGCTGCTGACGAGCTGCAGAAGATCTCCGGCCAGAAGCCGGTCATCACCCATGCCCGCAAGTCGATCGCTGGCTTCAAGGTCCGCGAGAACATGCCGCTGGGCGTGAAGGTCACGCTGCGCAAGACCCGCATGTACGAGTTCCTGGATCGCCTGGTGAACATCGCACTGCCGCGCGTCCGCGACTTCCGTGGCCTCAACCCGAACGCGTTCGACGGCCGTGGCAACTACGCCATGGGCCTGAAGGAACACATCGTTTTCCCCGAGATCAACTATGATCAGATCGATCAGGTCTGGGGCATGGACATCGTGATCTGCACGACGGCCAAGAGCGACGATGAAGCCCGCGCGCTTCTCAAGGCTTTCAACTTCCCGTTCCGCCAGTAAGCGGCATAGGGAAGGGATAAAGGATCAGGACATGGCAAAGACCAGCTCCATCGAAAAGAACAAGAAGCGCGCCGCTCTGGCCCAGCAGTATGCCGAAAAGCGTGCTGCGCTGAAGGCGACGATCAAGAACCAGGACACTCCCATCGAGGAGCGTTTCAAGGCCAGCCTCAAGCTGGCTGAACTGCCGCGCAACTCGGCCAAGATCCGCATTCGCAACCGTTGCGAAGTGTCGGGCCGCCCGCGTGGTTACTATCGCAAGCTCAAGATGAGCCGTATCGCCCTGCGTCAGCTGGGCAACCTGGGCCAGATCCCGGGTCTGGTGAAGTCGAGCTGGTAAGGAGAAACATCAGATGAGCTTTTCCGATCCCATCGGCGATATGCTGACCCGCATCCGCAACGCCCAGGAGCGTCGCAAGAATTCCGTCACGACTCCGGCCTCGACCCTGCGTGGTCGCGTGCTGGATGTTCTCCAGTCCGAGGGTTTCATCCGCGGCTATTCGGAGACCAAGTTCGAGAACGGTGCCGCCGAATACGAGATTGAACTCAAGTATTCGGACAATGAGGGCGTCATCCGCACGATCGAACGCGTTTCGCGTCCCGGCCGTCGCGTTTACGCATCCGTCAAGAATATCCCGCAGGTTGCCAATGGCCTGGGTGTCTCGATCCTCTCCACCCCCAAGGGTGTGATGGCCGACCACGAAGCCAAGGCCGCCAATGTGGGTGGCGAGGTACTCTGCCGCGTCTTCTAAGCCAATTGGCTTAGGGGATCGGCAAGACGATTACTCAAGGAAGCATTATGTCACGTACTGGCAAGAAACCGGTGGCCCCGGTGAGCGGCGTCACGGTTACGATCAATGGTCGTAACGTCAGCGCCAAGGGCCCGAAGGGCGAGCTGAGCCTCACCCTCATGGATATCGTCAATGTCGAGCAGGGTTCGGACGGCCTCGTCGTTACCCCCGCCAACGACACCCGTGAGGCTCGCGCGGCCTGGGGCACCACCCGCGCCCTGATCCAGAACATGGTCACCGGGGTGAGCGCCGGCTTCGAGAAGAAGCTCGCCATCCAGGGCGTGGGTTACCGCGCTGCCATGCAGGGCAAGGATGTGAAGCTCTCGCTGGGTTTCAGCCACGAAGTGATCTACGAAGCTCCGCAGGGTATCACCCTTGCCGTGCCGGCCCCGACCGAAATCGTGGTCACCGGCATCGACAAGCAGCAGGTTGGTCAGGTTGCGGCCGAGATCCGCGGCTGGCGTCCCCCCGAGCCCTACAAGGGCAAGGGCGTGCGTTACGCCGGCGAGCAGGTCTTCCGCAAAGAAGGCAAGAAGAAGTAAGGAGCGCCACCGATGGCAATTTCTGCAAAAGGTGCGGAACGCCGCAAGGCTCGTGTCCGCAAGGCGCTCAAGGCTCGTGCCTTTGGTCGTCCCCGTCTCAGCGTGTTCCGCTCGGACAAGAACATCTACGCCCAGATCATCGACGACAGCACCGGTCGTACGCTGGCCGCTGCATCGACCCTGGAAAAGGACGTGCTCGGTTCGCTCAAGAACGGTGGCAATGCCGAAGCGGCCGCAGCCGTGGGCAAGTTCATCGCCGAGCGTGGCGTGAAGGCCGGTGTCGGCGAGGTCGTGTTCGATCGTGGCGCCTATATCTATCATGGCCGTGTTAAGGCCCTTGCAGACGCTGCCCGTGAGGGCGGCCTGCAGTTCTAACAACGGCGAGGAAGAGAATTATGAGCAGAGACGTTCAGGAACGCGAAAGCGAGTTCGTCGATCGCCTGGTCCACATCAATCGTGTGGCCAAGGTTGTGAAGGGCGGCCGTCGCTTCGGTTTTGCCGCCCTCGTCGTTGTGGGTGACCAGAAGGGTCGCGTCGGTTTCGGTCACGGCAAGGCCCGTGAAGTTCCCGAGGCTATCCGCAAGGCCACCGAACAGGCCAAGCGCCAGATGATCCGCGTGCCGCTGCGCGATGCCCGTACGCTCCACCACGATGTCACCGGCCGCCACGGCGCCGGCAAGGTCATCCTGCGTGCCGCCGTTCCGGGTACCGGTATCATCGCCGGTGGTCCGATGCGCGCCGTCTTCGAGACGCTGGGCATCAACGACATCGTTGCCAAGTCGCAGGGTACTGCGAACCCCTACAACATGGTTCGCGCCACGTTCGATGCGCTCAAGCGCGTCGACAGCCCCCGTTCGGTGGCTTCCCGTCGCGGCCTCAAGGTTTCCGAACTCCAGGCTCGCCGCGGCGAGACTGCAGTGGAAGCCTGATAGGGCTGATGGAGAAGAACAATGGCTAAAGCTAAGACCATCGTTGTCCAGCAGGTCGGCTCGCCGATCCGCCGTGAAAAGAGCCAGCGCGCGACCCTGATCGGTCTCGGGCTCAACAAGATGAACAAGCAGCGTGAGCTGGTTGATACGCCCGAAGTGCGCGGCATGATCAACAAGATCCCGCACCTCGTCCGCGTTGTCGGCGAGTAAAGGAAGGTCGGATCAATGACTCGTTTGAACGAACTTCGCGATAACCCCGGCGCCAACAAGGTCCGCGTTCGCGTGGGCCGTGGTATCGGCTCGGGCGTCGGCAAGACCGGCGGTCGCGGCGGCAAGGGCCAGACGGCTCGCGCCGGTGTGGCGATCAACGGCTTCGAAGGCGGCCAGATGCCCCTTCACATGCGTATGCCCAAGCGCGGCTTCAACGCCTGGAACCCGAAGGACTTCAATGAAGTCCGCATCGACCGCATCCAGGCCTATATCGATAGCGGCAAGCTCGACGCCAAGGGTGTCGTGGACGCTGCTGCCCTGGTCGCTGCCGGCGTTATCCGTCGTCCCAAGGACGGCGTGCGCCTGATCGGCTCGGAAGGCTTCTCGGCCAAGAAGGTTACCTTCAAGGTCGACTATGCCACCAAGGGCGCTGCTGCTGCCATCGAGGCTGCCGGCGGCAAGCTCGATCTCATCCCGGTCAAGGAGACCTGGAAGAAGACCCCGCACGCCAAGTAATCCACTTGGCAGGGCGCACCCGGTCCGGTGGCTGGGTGCGCTCTTTTGGTTTGTTGCGTCTGGGCGGCACATATCCCATATATGCGTCTCCAGCGCTCCGAGCGCACCTGGCATTGTAGCCATAGGAGCGGTATATGGCGTCCGCAGCCGAACAGCTGGCACGTAATCTCAGTTTCTCGACCTTTTCGAAGGCGAAAGCCCTTCAGCAGCGCATCTGGTTCACTCTCGGAGCGCTGCTTGTTTATCGTCTGGGCACCTTCATTCCGGTTCCGGGCATCGATCCGGACGCTTTCGCGCAGACTTTTCAGCAGTCCGAGCAGGGCATCCTGGGCATGTTCAACATGTTCGCGGGCGGTGCCGTGCAGCGCATGGCGATCTTTGCGCTGAATCTTATTCCCTACATCACCGCCTCCATCGTGGTGCAGGTGATCGCGACCGCGTCGCCGCGCCTGGAAGCCCTCAAGAAGGAGGGCGGGGAAGCGGGCCGTCGCAAGATGAACCAATATACCCGGTACCTGGCCGTGCTGTTCTGCGCGGTGCAGGCCTATGGCATCGCCATGGGCCTGGAAGGCAGCCAGGGCGTGGTGCTCAATCCCGGCTGGTTCTTCCGCATCTCGACCGTGATCACCCTGGTGGGCGGCACGATGTTCCTGATGTGGCTCGGTGAGCAGATCACGGCGCGCGGTGTCGGCAACGGCATTTCGCTGATCATCTTCGCCGGCATCGTGGCCAATCTGCCTTCGACCGTCGCCCAGACGCTTGAACTGGCCCGTACCGGCGCCATTCCGGCCCTGGCGGGCCTGGGCATGCTGGTGCTGGCCCTGGTGGTCATCGCCGTCATCGTGTTCTTCGAGCGGGCCCAGCGGCGGCTTCTGATCCAGTATCCGAAGCGCCAGGTGGGCAACAAGATGTTCCAGGGTGACACGTCGCACCTGCCATTGAAGCTCAACACTTCGGGCGTGATTCCGGTGATCTTCGGTTCGTCGCTGCTGCTGCTGCCGGCAACGATCGCCTCGTTCGCCGCCCAGGGCAATGCGCCGGCTTGGCTTACGACCGTGACCGCGCTCCTGGGGCGTGGGCAGCCGCTCTATCTGGCGCTGTTCGCGTTCTTCATCATCTTCTTTGCCTTCTTCTATACCGCGATCGTGTTCAACCCGAGCGAGACGGCGGACAATCTGAAGCGCTCCGGCGGCTTCATTCCCGGTATCCGTCCCGGCGAGCGCACGGCCCAGCACATCGACTATGTGCTGACCCGCATCACGGTGGTGGGCGCGATCTACCTGACCTTCGTGGCGCTGATCCCCGAAGTGCTGTTCAGCCAGCTGGCGGTGAGCCAGTTCATTGGTGGCACGTCGCTGCTGATCATGGTGACGGTGACGCTGGACACGATCACGCAGATCCAGAGTCATCTGGTGGCCCAGCAATATGAGGGGCTGCTCAAGAAATCCCGTCTTGGAGGAGGCAAGCGTCGATGAGGTTGATCCTGTTGGGCCCGCCGGGGGCGGGGAAGGGGACACAGGCAAAGATTCTGGTGGAGGCCTATGGCATTCCCCAGCTCTCGACCGGCGATATCCTTCGTGCGGCGATTGCCGCCAAGACCCCGCTGGGTCTGGAAGCCAAGGCCATCGTGGACCGCGGTGACCTCGTCTCCGATACGATCGTCAACGGCATCGTCTCGGAACGCCTGGACGCCGAGGACTGCAAGCCGGGCTTCATCCTCGACGGGTTTCCGCGCACCATCGCGCAGGCCGAAGCGCTCGATCAGATGCTGGAAGAAAAGGGCATTGCCCTGGACGCCGTCATCGAGATCAAGGCGGAAGCCGATGAGCTGGTGAAGCGGGTGATCAACCGGGCCAAGGAATCCGGCTCTGCCCGCGCCGACGACAATGAGGAAGTGCTGCGCAAGCGCCTCGGCGTCTATTCCGAGCAGACCGCGCCGCTGGTCGAATATTATTCGAACAGGGGCCTGCTCAAGCCGGTCGACGGCATGGCACCGGTCACCGAGGTGACGGCAGCCATCCAGGCGGCCCTCGGCAAGTAATCAAGAGGCTGGAAGGGCTGTTGACTCGGCCCGGTCTTGTCCTTAAAGAACCGCACCAGTCTCATGGATCATTGGGCTGGTTTCGGTTCTCCCTTAGTTGGGGGTCGAAATCCGGTCCCTTGTTGTTTAAAGGCACCCGCCGCGACGGCGCGTGTGAATGAAGGAGAGCAGACGTGGCTCGTATTGCTGGCGTCAACATCCCGACGAATAAGCGCGTGGTGATCGCGCTGCAGTATATTCACGGGATCGGCGAAAAGTTCGCCAAGGACATTACTGAAAAGGTCGGTATCCCGGCCGAGCGCCGCGTCAACGAGCTGACCGACGCTGAAGTCATCCAGATCCGTGAAGCCATCGACCGCGACTATGTGGTTGAGGGTGATCTTCGCCGCAACGTGGCGATGAACATCAAGCGCCTGATGGACCTGGGCAACTATCGTGGCCTGCGCCACCGTCGTGGCCTGCCGGTCCGCGGTCAGCGCACGCACACCAATGCGCGTACCCGCAAGGGTCCGGCAAAGCCGATCGCCGGCAAGAAGAAGTAATCTGGTCCCGCACCTGCGGGCTCAGCGTTTTGAATTGGGAGTGGCGGGGCAAGCCTTTCGGTGGCTCGACAAGAGTTGGCCGGATGACTTGAACCGCTTCTTCCGTGGTGGAGCTGCTGGCACTACGGCAGCGCCGATACCCTAGAGGATAATAATGGCCAAGACTGAAGTCGCGCGCGTCCGTCGCAAGGAGCGCAAGAACATCACCTCGGGCGTCGCTCACGTGAACGCCTCCTTCAACAACACGATGATCACCATCGCCGACATGCAGGGCAACACGATTTCGTGGTCCTCCTCGGGCGTGATGGGCTTCAAGGGTTCGCGCAAGTCGACTCCTTATGCGGCTCAGGTTGCAGCTGAAGATGCTGCCAAGAAGGCCCAGGAACACGGCATGAAGACCCTCGAGGTCGAAGTGCGTGGCCCCGGTTCGGGCCGTGAATCGGCCCTGCGCGCCCTGCAGGCTGCCGGCTTCAACGTCACCTCGATCCGTGACGTCACGTCGATCCCGCACAATGGCTGCCGCCCGCGCAAGCGGCGCCGCGTCTAGCCAGACGACTAGAGTGCTCCCGGCCGATTGGATGGGTCGGGGGCTCCTATTGTGTTTGCGGCGGAGCGGTCGCAATGGCCGCTAATTTGAAAGGACAATACCGTGACGATCCAGAGGAACTGGCAGGAACTGATCAAGCCGACCAAGCTGGACATTGTTTCGGGCAGCGACAACGCGCGCGTGGCCTCGGTGGTTGCCGAGCCGCTTGAGCGCGGATACGGGCTTACCCTGGGCAATGCCCTTCGTCGCGTGCTTCTGTCGTCGCTTCAGGGCGCGGCAGTAACCGCGATCCAGATTGACGGCATCCTGCACGAATTCTCCTCGCTGCCCGGCGTGCGCGAGGACATCACCGATCTCGTTCTCAACGTCAAGGAAATCGCCCTGAAGATGGGTGGCGAAGGCCCGAAGCGCCTGACCCTCTCGCGTCAGGGCCCCGGTGCCGTCACTGCTGGCGACATCAAGGTTTCCGGTGACATCGAAGTGCTGAACCCCGAGCTGGTCATCTGCCACCTCGACGACGGCGCCGAGATCAATATCGAGTTCACCGTCGATACCGGCAAGGGTTATGTCCCGGCCGAGAAGAACCGTCCCGAGGACGCCCCGATCGGTTACATCCCGGTCGATGCGCTGTTCTCGCCGGTGCGCCGCGTGAGCTACAAGGTCGATGCGACCCGGGCCGGCGAAAGCCTGGACAAGGACAAGCTGACCCTGAGCGTCGAGACCAATGGCGCAATCTCGCCGGAAGATGCCGTGGCCTATGCTGCGCGTATCCTGCAGGACCAGCTGTCGGTCTTCGTCAACTTCGAAGAGCCCACCAAGGAGAAGGCCCAGGACGCTGTTCCGGAACTCGCCTTCAACCCGGCGCTGCTCAAGAAGGTCGACGAACTCGAGCTGTCGGTCCGCTCGGCCAACTGCCTCAAGAACGACAACATCGTCTATATCGGCGACCTGATCCAGAAGACGGAAGCCGAGATGCTGCGGACCCCGAATTTCGGCCGCAAGTCGCTCAACGAAATCAAGGAAGTCCTGGCACAGATGGGGCTTCATCTCGGAATGGACGTCAACAACTGGCCGCCCGAGAATATCGATGACCTCGCCAAGCGCTACGAAGATCATTACTGATCCGGCGCTGACCAGACTTTAGGAGATAACCCATGCGCCACGCTTCCCGAGGCCGCAAGTTCAGCCGGACCGCATCGCACCGCAAGGCGATGTTCGCCAATATGTCGGCCGCGCTGATCAAGCACGAACAGATCGTCACCACGCTTCCCAAGGCCAAGGACCTGCGTCCGATCGTCGAGAAGCTCATCACCCTTGGCAAGCGCGGCGACCTGCATGCCCGCCGCCAGGCCATCGCCCAGATCCGCGATGAAGCCATGGTTGCGAAGCTCTTTGCCGTGCTCGGCCCGCGCTACAAGGAACGCCAGGGCGGTTACCTGCGCATTCTCAAGGCCGGCTTCCGCTATGGCGACAATGCCCCGCTGGCCGTGATCGAGTTCGTCGATCGCGACGTCGATGCCAAGGGTCAGGATTCCGGTCCGGTCTTTACCCAGGACGACGAAGCCGAAGCGGCATAAGTCTTGTCGGCACGACACTGAATTGAGGTGGTCACGGTTTTCCGTGGCCACCTTTTTTGCTTTTGGGGGAGGCAATATGGAACGCGTGCTGGTGACCGGGGCATCGGGTTTCGTGGCCAAGCATGTCATCGGGCAATTGCTCGATGCGGGATATGCGGTGCGCGGGACGGTGCGGGGGCAAAGCAAGGTGCCCGGGATCTGGGCGGCCGTTTCGGCCCTGGCGCCGGGTCGGGAGGCCGGTCTCGAACTGGTCGTGGCGGACCTGCTCGACGATGATGGCTGGGCGGCAGCCATGGAGGGCGTGTCCGCGGTAATGCATGTGGCGGCGGCGATCGTTGCGGTTGAACCCAAGGACCCCGATGTGGTCGTGCGGCCCGCGGTGGAGGGGACCGAGCGGGTGCTGGCCTTTGCCGAGGCGGCGGGGGTCAAGCGGGTGATCATGACGTCATCGATTGCCACTGTGGGCTATGGGCTGGGGCACGAGCGCGGCGTACGCCGCTACACCGAAGCGGACTTCACCGATCTCGACGGCATGCGGCGGAGCTGGGCCTATTGCATCGGCAAGACGCGGGCGGAGCGGGCCGCCTGGGGATATGCCGAACTCCATGACATGGCGCTGACCACGATCCATCCCGGTGCCATCCTTGGCCCGGCGACGGACAAGGACACATCCATCTCACTGGGGCTCGTGACCGGGCTGCTCGACGGATCGACACCGGCCCTGGCCCGTATCGGCTTTGCCATCATTGACGTGCGGGACGTGGCGGCCATGCATGTGGCGGCGCTGCAGAAGCCGGAGAGCATCGGCCATCGCTATCTCTGTACCGGTCCCTACAGGACATTCGAACAGGTTGCCGAGGTGCTGCGGAGCGCCTATCCGGGCTATCCGATCACGCGCCGCGCGGTGCCGGACTGGCTGATCCGCATCATCTCTCTCCTGGGCGGCCCCACCCGGCAGATCGTCAACGATATCGGCAATGAGAAGCATTTCGACGGCAGCAAGGGCGAAGCGCTGCTGGGACGGGATTATCGGACGGTCGAGGACGCCATTCTGAGCGCTGCGGAGAGTGCGATCCGGATGGGCCTGGTCAAGGTCAAGACCGGGTGAGGCCCCAGTTACGGTAGAGCCCGTCCAGTTCTTGTCGGTTGTTTACGAGCAGGTGGGGAAGCCCGGAATTGGCCGCGACTTCCTGGTACTTGCCGATGGAATTGCGCGTATGCCAGAGCCAGTGGATCATCTTCCAATTGAGTTGGTCCTGCCCGCCCTCCAGGCCGCCGGCACGGTGCTTCTGAAACAGAGTTCGCACGAAATAGCGCCGGTATCGGGTCACGAGGCTATCGGTGAGAAGGATAATGCCAGTGGCACGCGCCAGACGCTGCGGCATCACTTTGGAATAGGAGCCGTCGATGACCCATTCTTCGGCCAGAATGGCCTGATCATGGAGCGCGACAAACTCGGCGTCTGATCGCTCCTGCCAGTTGGTATTTGGCTGGTGTCGGAGCTGGTCGAGGTGGATCGCTGGCACACCGAGCCTGCGGGCCAGCGCCACCGTGAGCGTCGATTTGCCAGAATTGGTGAGGCCGAGGACCATGATGCGGCGGCCGAGGGTGACGAGGGGCGATACTTTGTCTGTCATGCCAAGTCAGACCCCCACCCTTGATCCCTCCCCACAAGGGGGAGGGAGACGATGAACACAAGCGTTACCGCCCTTCGCTTCTCTCCCCTTGATGGGGAGGGGTTGAGGGTGGGGCGAGCCACGCGCTCAAAGGACAGCTAGTCAAACCTACTCCGCCGGCTGCATGTCCTTGCCGGTATAGACCTCTTCCACCCAGTACTGGTCGCGGCGGTCGAAGCCGTTGAACGGGGTCAGCGAGGCCTGGGTATAGGCGCCCATGAGGCCGAACTCGATCCAGTCGTCCTCGTCGATATCGGCGGGCAGGGTGAAGACCTGGGGCAGCACGTCATAGCTGTCGCAGGTGGGGCCCCAGAGGGTGAATTCGCTGAACTCGCCATTGTTGTCGTGCAGGCGCGGGCCGCGCCAGACACGCACCGGCGGGGTGAAGTGCATGAACTTGACTTCCATCAGCGCGCCATAGGCACCGTCATTGACATAGACGGCCTGGCCGCCGCGCTGATGCTTCACGCGCAGCAGCAGCGAGGTCGAGGAGGTTACCAATGCGCGGCCCGGCTCGATGATCAGCTCGGGCGCCTTCTTGGGGAAGTGCTCGGCAACGGCGTGGGCGATGGTCTCGAAGTAATAGTCCATCGGCGGGGCCTCGCTGGTCGGGTAGGGGGCCGGGTAGCCGCCGCCGATATTGAGGCGCTTCAGTTCGATGCCGGCTTCCTCGACGATACGCGAGGCGGCAGCGATGTGGCGCTCATAGGCATAGGCATCCTCGCACTGGCTGCCGACATGGAAGCAGAGGCTGGGCGTGTAGCCCATCTTTTCGACGGCGGTGACGATTTCGGCCGCGGCCTGTTCCATGACCCCGAACTTGATGCCGAAATCATAGGATTTAAGCGCCTTGCCGGCCTTGAAGCGGGTGGTCACCTCGACGTCGCGGCTGGGCGAGACGACGGAGGCGAGCTGGTCGAGCTGCTGGGGGTGGTCGATGGTGAACGAACGCACGCCGAACTCGTCATAGGCGCGGGCGATCTCGCGCTTGTTTTTGATCGGGTTGTTGTAGTGCATGACGGCGCCGGGAGCGTAGTCGCGCACCAGTTCCATTTCGGTATTGGAGGCGACGTCGAACGCCTTGAGCCCTTCGGCATGGAGCTGGGCAATGATGTGCGGCGAGGGGTTGCACTTGACCGCATAGGTCAAGAGGCCATCAAAACCCTTCTTGAAGACCTTGATCGCCCTGTGAAACTCCTTTTCGGAGAACAGGAAGGACGGAAAATCCGGTGCCTCGGCCGCAATCAGCGCGGACGTGTTGGCATAGATGGTCTTCGGCTCGTCGGTCATTGGACAACAGGCCTTTCGGGGCTGGAGGGAAGGGCAGAAATGAGCGCTGCATATAGGGCGGTGTGCCCCCTCGCGCAAACGTTTATTTGCGGGGCAAACCAACAATGCTGAAGCGTCATTTTCGTGACAGATTCGGGGCGTTCACCTCGCAGCGCCAAATGCCGGGTTTCTGGCTCGCAATTTGATTCCGAAGGATTGGCCATGTCTCTGCGAACGCTTGTGTTTTCCAGTCTTGCTCTTGTGGCTCTGGCGGCGGGAGGGACGCTGGCACTGGCGCCCTGGAACGGCACCAGGCCGGTGCAGGCGCAGACCGAAACGGTCGCGCCCATAGAGACGGAACGCACAGTTCCGCAGAGCGATGCACAGGTGCGGCTCAGTTTTGCGCCGATCGTCCAGGCGGTTTCCCCGTCGGTGGTCAATGTCTATGCCACGCGCATCGAGCAGCAGGCAGTGTCGCCCTTTGCCAGCGACCCGTTCTTTTCGCGGTTTTTCGGCGACCAGTATTTCCAGACACGGCCGCGCGAGTCCCAGTCGCTGGGATCGGGCGTGATCGTGGACGAGGGCGGCGTGATCCTGACCAATCGCCATGTGATCGAGGGTGCGACCGATGTGCGCATCGCGGTCAATGACGGCCGGGAATTCGCGGTCGACGTGGTGATCGAGGACGAGCAGACGGACCTGGCGGTGTTGCGCGTGCGCGATGGGGGCGGCGCGAGTTTCCCCGCGATCACCTTCGCCAATAGCGACGACCTGCTGGTCGGCGACCTGGTGCTGGCAATCGGCAATCCGTTCGGGGTCGGGCAGACGGTGACCAGCGGCATTGTCTCGGCCCTGGCCCGCACCGGGGTCGAGGCCAGCAATTACGAGTTCTTCATCCAGACCGACGCGGCCATCAATCCGGGCAATTCGGGCGGGGCGCTTGTCGACATGGCGGGGCACCTGGTGGGCATCAATACGGCGATCTATTCGCAGTCGGGCGGATCGGTCGGCATCGGCTTTGCCATTCCGGCCAATATGGCGCGGGTGGTGGCCGAGGCGGGCGTCGCCGGCGGGCAGATCGTGCGGCCGTGGTTCGGGGCCAAGATGCAGGCCGTCAGCGCCGATATCGCCACGAGCCTGGGCATGCAGGCGCCGCATGGGGCGATGATCACCGAGACGGCGCCGGGCGGTCCGGCGGAGCGGGCCGGGTTCCGGTCCGGCGATGTCGTCCTGACCATTGACGGGCAGCGCGTTGATGATCCGAGCGCCTTCAACTTCCGGCTGGCGACGCGAGCAGTGGGCAGCAAGGCCCGTCTCGAGCGGCTGCGCGGCGGGGCGACCGACACGGTCGAGTTTGCCGTGGAGGCGGCGCCGCAGCCGGGGCCGGATGCCGTTGCGACCATTAGCGGCAATTCCCGCTTTGCCGGGGTCACCGTGCGGCAGCTCGATCCGGCGCTGGCCGAGGAAAAAGGGCTGCCCTATGACGCGCAGGGGGTGATGGTCACGGCCATCGAGCCGGGATCACAGGCCGAGGCGATGGGGCTCAAGGTCGATGATGTCATCCTCTCGCTCAATGATACCACGCTGACCAGCGCCGGCGCCTTCCGCGACATTGCCTCGCAACGCGTGCGCACCTGGCAGATCATCCTGCAGCGCGACGGGCGCGTGAGCCGGGCGATCGTTTCTGGGTGATGCGCGACGCCCTGGGGTCTGCTAGGGAAGGGCCATGTCCGACCTCTTCGCCGCCGAACCCAGTGAAACCGACAAGGCCCGGCCCCTGGCCGACCAATTGCGCCCCCGATCCCTCGATGAGGTGATCGGGCAGCAGCACCTGCTCGGCGAGGGCGGGACGCTCAGGCGCATGCTGGCGTCGGGACGGCTGGGGTCGCTGATCCTCTGGGGCCCGCCGGGCACCGGCAAGACGACCGTGGCGCGGCTGCTGGCCGACCAGATCGGCTATCGTTTCGAGCAGATTTCAGCGATCTTTTCGGGGGTCGCGGACCTCAAGAAGGTGTTCGAAAAGGCGCGGTTCGAGCGGCTTTCGGGACACCGTACGCTGCTGTTCGTGGATGAAATCCATCGCTTCAACCGGGCGCAGCAGGATAGCTTCCTGCCGGTGATGGAAGACGGCACGGTGGTGCTGGTGGGGGCGACGACGGAAAACCCGTCCTTCGAGCTCAACGCGGCCCTGTTGTCGCGCAGCCAGGTGCTGCGGTTCGAATCCCTGGGCCTCGATGACCTGGAAAGCCTTTTGCAGCGCGCCGAGAGTCTCTTGGGAGCGTCTCTTCCCCTGACGGATGAGGCGCGGGCGACCCTGCTGGGACTGGCCGATGGCGATGGGCGGGCACTGCTGGGGCTGGTTGAGGAAATCCTGGCCTCGGCGGGCGAGGGGGAAACGCTCGACCCCACCAGCCTTCTGTCGGTGGTGCAGCGGCGGGCGCCGATCTATGACAAGGCGCAGGACGGGCACTACAACCTGATCTCGGCCCTGCACAAGACCATCCGGGGGTCCGATCCGGATGCGGCGCTTTACTATTTCGCGCGCATGCTGGACGCCGGCGAGGACCCGCTCTTCCTGGCGCGGCGGCTGATCCGCATGGCTTCCGAAGATATCGGCCTGGCCGACCCGCAGGCGCTGCAACTGGCGGTGGCGGCGCGGGATGCGTATCAGATGCTGGGTTCGCCCGAGGGCGAGCTGTCGCTGGCGCAGGTGGTTGTCTATCTGGCGCTCGCGCCCAAATCCAACGCGGTCTATACCGCCTACAAGGCTGCCGTGGCCGTGGCCAAGTCGACCGGTTCGCCCATGCCGCCCAAGGTCATCCTCAATGCGCCTACCAAGATGATGAAGGGGCAGGGCTATGGGGATGGCTATATCTACGACCACGATACGCCCGAGGCTTTTTCGGGGCAGGAATATTTCCCCGAGAAGATCGGGCGGCAGGATTTCTACCACCCAGTGGAGCGCGGCTTCGAGCGGGACCTGCGCAAGCGCATGGATTATTTCGGCCGTTTGCGGGCGGCCAAGCAGGCAGAAAACAAAAAGGATTAGGCCATGCAGGCTTTCTTGCTCGTCGGTGCGGGCGGCGCAATCGGGGCGATGTCGCGCTATGGCCTGTCCGTGCTGGTCAGCCGGGTGTGGTCGGCCAATTTCCCGCTGGCGACGCTGCTGGCCAATATCGTCGGATCGTGCCTGATGGGCCTGTTGATCGGCGTATTGGCGCGGACGACACCGGCCATGCAGAACGAGATCAGGCTTTTCGCGGCCGTTGGCTTTTTGGGCGGGTTCACCACCTTTTCTTCCTTCTCGCTCGACACCATCTTCCTGATCGAGCGCGGCGCACTGGCGCAGGCCATGCTCTATATTGGCTTGTCAGTTGTGGTTTGCCTCCTGGGCCTATATCTCGGGCTCCTGATCAGCAGAGGCGGTGCGGCATGAGTGGCGTTCAACATCGAGAAGTCAGTGCAGACGACGACGGCATGCGCCTGGATCGCTGGTTTGCGCGGCACTTCCCGCAGGTCGGGTTTGCGCGGCTGCAAAAGCTGATCCGCAATGGCGAGGTGCGCGTCGACAAGGCCAAGGTGCAGCCCAGCACCCGTGTCGCCGAAGGGCAGGTCGTCCGGATTCCGCCGGTTGATGATCCGGACACGGTTCGCCCGTTCAAGGTCAATGCGGATGATGTCCGCTTCCTCAAGGACCTGATCCTTTACGAGGACGACGACCTCTATGTGTTCAACAAGCCGCATGGCCTGGCGGTGCAGGGCGGCAGCGGCACCACGCGGCATATGGATGGCCTGTTGAAGAACCTGCCCAACAAGCAGGGCGAGGCGCCGCGCCTGGTGCATCGACTGGACCGGGACACGTCGGGGTGCCTGGTCGTTGCCAAGACCGCTGCGGCGGCCAAGCATTTCGGTTCGGTGTTCCGGTCGCGCTCGGCCCGCAAGATCTACTGGGCGATCGTTGCCGGCAACCCGACCCCGCGACAGGGCGAGATCTCCTGCTTCCTGGCCAAGCAGCAGACGACCGACGGCGAGCAGATGGTGGTGGTGCGCAATGGCGCACCGGGCGCCGTGCATTCGTCGAGCTATTATTCGACCACCGACACGGCCAGCCGCCGGTTTGCCTGGGTGACGCTGAAGCCGGTGACCGGGCGCACGCACCAGCTGCGCGTGCACATGGCCCAGCTCGGCACGCCGATCATCGACGATCCGCGCTATTTCAACATCGAGAACTGGCAGCCGGCACCGGGGCTGGGCGAAGGCCTGCATCTGCATGCCCGCCGCATCGTGCTGCCGCTGCGCAATGGCAAGAAGATCGACATTTCCGCGCCGCTGCCACCGCATATGCGCCAGAGTTTCGACGCGCTGGGCTTCGACCCCGACCGCTATGACGCGCAGAAATCCGACCCGGAGGAGGGCGCGTGAAACTCGTCATGTTCGACATGGACGGCACGCTGATCGACACCCAGGCGTTGATTGCCGAACACATGGCGACCACTTTTGCCGAGGCGGGACTGGACGTGCCAAGCCCGGCGCAGGTACGGCGGATCATCGGACTGTCCCTGCCAAAGGCGATGCTGCAATTGCTCGGCTCGGACGATGCCGGGCTGGCGCAGACACTGGCCGAAGCCTATCGCGGGCACTATCGGGCCTCGCTGGTGGCCGCCGAAGGGCGCGAGGGGCTGTTTCCCGGTGCCCGCGAGGCGCTGGACCTGTTGCGGGCGCAGCCCGAGACGGTGATGGGCATTGCCACTGGCAAGGGGTTGAACGGCGTGCTGCGGCTGACGGAGCTGCATGGCATTGCCGGGCATTTCTCGACCCTGCAGACCCCCGACCATAACCCCTCCAAGCCGCATCCGGGCATGATGCTGCGGGCCATGGAAGAGATCGGCGTTGCGAAGCACCAGACCGTCATCATTGGCGACACCACATTCGACATGGAAATGGGCAAGGCGGCCGGCACGCGGGCCATCGGGGTCACTTGGGGCTACCACCACAGCGCGGAACTGCGTGACGCGGGCGCTGATATACTGATCGACAGCTATGCCGAGCTTGCGGCGGCCATCGACAGTCTTCTGGAGAATTGACATGCGGGACCAGCTCGAAGAGGCGCACAGGCATCGGGACGATGGCTATGGCCGGGCGCAGCATCTGAACCAGGTCGAACTGCCCAAGCGGTTCTACGGCCAGGTGGATGTGGCGCGCAGCGAGGACGGCTATACGGTGACGCTTGACGGGCGCGGTCTGCGGACGCCGGGAAAGAAGATCCCCGTTGTGCTGCCGGCGCTCAGCCTGGCGCAGGCCATGGCGGAAGAATGGGCGGCGCAGGTTGAGTTCATCAATCCCGCAACCATGCCGATGACGCGGCTGATCAATTCGGCGGTGGAGAGCGGCGAGGAGATGGTGCCGGCCTTCCGCGCCGAGATCGGCAAGTTCGCCGGCAATGACCTGCTGCTCTATCGTGCCGATTCACCCCAGGAGCTGGTGGCCGAACAGGAACGCGTGTGGGACGGCGCGCTGGTCAAGCTGGCGCGAAAGTTCGACGTGGCCTTCCAGCCAACCATTGGCATCATCCATCAGCCCCAGCCCGCGACGACGCTCGAAAGGCTCGATGCGGCGCTTGAGGGGCAGGGGCTGCTCAGCCTGACGGCAATGGTGTCGATCACCGGCATTACCGGCTCGGGGCTATTGGCCATTGCGCTGCTGCATCAATTGCTGGACGCCGACGAGGTGTGGACCGCCGCGCATGTGGACGAAGACCACCAGATCCGGCTCTGGGGCGAAGACGAGGAAGCCTCGGAACGCCGGGCCAAGCGCCGGGTCGAGTTCGATGTTGCCGTCCGGGTGGTCGACGCCCTGCGCTAGGGCAATTCCCGTTCTGATTGAGTCAGAACGGGTGCCCTATCTCTTTGTTTTGTCACGCTTTCGATTCTCGGGTCGGCGCCCGAGAAGCAAAAGTGGTGTCCACTTTTGCTGAAAGCGCTCTAGCCAGCGCGCCGGACGATCCAGTCCGCAATCTCGGGGGCGATCTCCCGCAGTGGCACAAGCACGAAGTCGCGTTCGTGGGCGAAGCGATGGGGCAGGGTCAGCTTGGCCGTGTCCATCTCGAGGCGCTCATAGGCGACGAGGTCGATATCGATGAGGCGCGGGCCCCAGACCTCATGGCGGACCCGGCCCATGTCGCGCTCGATATCGAGGCAGGCATGCAGCAGGTCGATCGGCAACAGATCGGTTTCGACCGTGGCGGCCATATTGGCGAAATCGGGCTGATCGGTCTTGCCCCAGGCCTTGGTGCGGATGACGGCCGACTGAGCCGTGACGCGAATGCCGGGATAGGCATCAAGGCGGGCGATGGCGTCGGCGAGCTGCGCTGCGGGGTCGCCGATATTGGCGCCGAGCGAAAGCCAGGCACTGGCCATCAGGCCGGCCGCACGCGATGGAGCTCGATGGCCGCCTCGCCACGGACCATGGCGATGGGGGCTTCGGGCTTGCGAATGCGGATGATGATCCAGCCGATATCGTCGAAGGCGTCAAACAGGGCCGTCGCAATATTCTGGGCCAGCGCCTCGATCAGCTTGGTGCGCTTGCCCTCGAAGGTGGCTTTGACCACGTCATAGACGTCGGCATAGGAGACGGTGTGGCCGATCTCGTCGGTATTGCCGGGCGCTGAGAGGTCGACGCCGCATTGCAGATCGACAAAGAAGCGCTGGCCGAGCCTGGCTTCCTCGTTGAAGAGACCGTGATAGCCGTAGAACCCCAGATCGTTGAGAATGATGCGGTCGCCGGTGAAGGGTGTGGTCATTGTGGTTCCATAGCTGGCCATCTGGGCCGATCGGGCATCTCTGGATGGGCCCCGGCCTTCGCCGGGGTGACAGTCAGCGGTTTTCGGGGGGAGCATATAGCGTTGCTTCCGCCACGCGAAGGGCGTCGCGGTTTGGGGCGACGTCGTGGACGCGGAAGATGTGGCCGCCGCGCTCATAGCCCTGGACGGTGGTGGCGATGGTGCCGGCCAGACGCTCGGACGGTTGGTTGTCGAGCAGCTTGCCGATCATGGATTTGCGCGAGGTGCCGACCAGCAGTCCGTTGTCGGGAAAAGCCTGAGTCAGATCAGCCAGTTGCCGGAGAATGCTGTAATTCTGATTCAGGGTTTTGGTGAAGCCGAAGCCGGGGTCGAGGATGAGGTTTTGCCGGTCGATGCCGGCCCTGGTGGCGATGTCGAGCGTCGCCTGGAAGTAGGATTGCATGGCAGGCATTGGATCGGTGTCGGAAGTCCAGTCGCGATCCCAGTGCATGGCGATGACGGGCGCGCCCATGACGGCGGCAATCTCGGCCATTTCCGGCGCGCCCTGCAGGCCATTGACGTCATTGACGATGTCGGCGCCGGCCTCCAGCGCCTGGTGGGCAACCAGCGGCTTCATGGTGTCGATGGAGATGAGGGCGGCGATGCCGGCGGCGCGGATGGCGTCGATGACCGGCATGACGCGGTCGAGTTCCTCCTGCACGCCGACAGGTTCGGCGCCGGGCCGGGTACTTTCCCCGCCAATATCGATGATGTCGGCGCCCTCGGCCAGCATCAGCCGGGCATGGGCGAGGGCCGCATCCACGGCATCATGGCTGCCACCATCGGAAAAGCTGTCAGGCGTGACATTGAGGATGCCCATGACCAGAGCGCGCCGGCCGAGGACCAGCGGGGGGCGATGGCGCAGGGAAATGGTGTGGGTGGCGTGCATGGGAACTCCGGTACACCCGATCTACCCCCACCCGGCCTCCCTCTCAAGTGGGAGGGAGAGAATGCCTGGCGTTCGGTGCTCAGCCGTGCCGGCGCGCTTCCAGGGCGGATTTGAGGATCAGAGTCAGAACGGCGATGAGCGTCAGGGTGGAGGCGGCGGCGAAGGCGCCGGTGACGTTGAAGTCGTTGAAGAGCAGGTTGATCTGCAGGGGCAGGGTGTTGGTCTGGCCGCGAATGGCGCCCGAAACCACCGAGACGGCACCGAATTCGCCCATGACTCGGGCATTGGTCAGCACCGCGCCATAGACCATGGCCCAGGAGATATTGGGCAGGGTGACGTGCCAGAACATCTGCCAGCCATTGGCGCCAAGGGAGAGCGCGGCCTCCTCGTCCTCGGTGCCCTGCTGGCTCATCAGCGGGATGAGTTCGCGGGCCGCGAATGGCGCCGTGACGAAGAGGCTGACCAGGACGATGGCCAGCGGGGTGAACATCACCTGGATTGCATTGGCCTGGAGGAAGGGGCCGAGCAGGCCCTGGCCGCCATAGAGGAACAGATAGACCACGCCGGCGACGATGGGGCTCATGGAGGCGGGCAGTTCGATGATGGACATCAGCAATTGCCGGCCGCGGAAGCGGAAGCGCGTGACCAGCCAGGCCAGGGCCGTGCCGACCACGATGTTGACCGGTACGACGATGAGGGCGGTGATGATGGTGAGCCAGATGGCGTGGAGCGTGTTCGGCTCGACAATGTTGGCGAAATAGACGTCGATACCTTCACGCAGGGCGAAGGAGAAGATCAGCGCCAGCGGGATGACGAGGACGACGATCGCCAGGATGATGGCGAGCGCGATGAGGGCGATTTCGGCAGGGGAGCGGTGCTTCATCACGCGCTCCTCTCGACATAGCGCGTCTGCCAGGCGGCGAGGGCATTGGTGGCGGCAAGGGTGAGGAAGGCGACGACGAGCAGCACGAAGGCGAGGGCGGCGGCGGCCTCGTAATTGTATTCATCGAGCCGGATGAAGATCAACAGCGAGACGATTTCGGTGAGGCCGGGCAGGTTGCCGGCGATGAAGACCACGGCGCCGAACTCGCCCAGCGAGCGGGCGAAGGAGAGCACGCAGCCGCCGATGAAGGCGGGCATGATGGTGGGCCAGATGATGCGGGTGAAGATCTGCCAGCGATTGGCACCGAGGGTTTCGGCTGCCGATTCCAGGCTCTCATCGACTTCCTCAAGCACGGGCTGCACGGCCCGGACGACGAAGGGAATGGAGGTGAAGGCCATGGCAAGGACGATGCCGGCCTGGGTGTAGTTGATCTTGAGGCCATTGGGTTCGAGAAACTGGCCATACCAGCCGGTGTCGGCAAAGAGCGTCACCAGCACCAGGCCGGCAACGGCCGTGGGCAGGGCAAAGGGCAGGTCGACAAGGGCGTCGAGAATGCGGCGGCCGGGGAAGCGGTAGCGTGTCAGGACCCAGGCCAGCAGCAGGCCGACAGTGCCGTTGATGAGCGTGGCGTAGAAGGCCGATGAGAAGGTGATCTGATAGGCGGCGAGGGCGCGGCGCGAGGAGATGATGCGCCAGAATTCGGGCAGGCCCATGCCGGCCAGCTTGAGCAGCATGGCGGCAATGGGCAGGAGGATGACCAGGGTGACGTAAAAGAGCGAGATGCCCATGGTCAGGCCGAAGCCGGGGAGCAGGTGTTTGCTGCGGGATGAGGGCATATCGCGCGCCTTATCTGCGATCTCTGGTCTGACACCCCCACCCTAGCTTTGCTATGGCCTAACGGCCTAGCGGCGCTACCCTCCCCTCAAGGGGGAGGGTGGGACCGGGCGTGAGGTCAGGTTCACTGGTTGACAAAAACCTGGTCGAGCAGGCCGCCTTCGGCGAAGTGCTCTTCGGAAACCTTGGCCCAGCCGCCAAAGGCCTCATCGACATTGACCAGGCGCACCTCGGGGAAACGGTCAGCGAATTCGGCGGCGACGGTCTCGTTGTTGACGCGGTGATTGCGGCCGGCGGCGATGCGCTGGCCGTCGTCAGAATAGAGGAAATCGAGATAGGCCTTGGCGAGGTCGCGGCTGCCGCGGGCGTCAACGACCTTGTCGACGATGGCGACGGGAAACTCGGCCAGGAGGCTCACGGAGGGCACCACGGCCTGATACTTGTCGGCGCCGAGCAGATCGACAGCGCTCAGCACTTCGGCTTCGAAGGTGATGAGCACGTCGCCCAGGCCGCGCTCGGCAAAGGCAGTGGTGGCGCCACGGCCGCCGGTCTCGAAGACGGGCACGTTGAGGAAGACCTTGGTGAGATATTCGGCGACCTTGTCCTGATCGCCACCAAACGCCTCGTTCGCCCAGGCGCGGGCGGCGAGATAGGTGTAGCGCGCATTGCCCGAGGTCTTGGGGTTGGGGAAGATCACCGAGACGTCGTCGCGGGCGAGGTCGCCCCAGTCGGCAATGTTCTTGGGATTGCCGGCGCGGACGAGGAAGGCGGGAAGGGAATAGAAGGGCGAGGCGCTGTTGGCGAATTCGCTCTGCCAGTCGTCAGAGACAAAGCCGCCTTCGACGAGCTTTTCGATATCGGTGACCTGGTTGAAGGTGACCACATCGGCCGGCAGGCCTTCGAGAATGGCGCGGGCCTGGGTCGAGGTGCCGGCGTGGGACTGGTTGACGGCGACGGTCACGCCGTTGGCAGCCTCATAGGCGGGAATGAAGGCGGCGTTCTCTTCGTCGAAGAGTTCGCGGGCAATGTCATAGGAGGCGTTGAGGATATCGGCGGGCTGCGCCAGGGCCGGCGTGGCGCCGATGACGAGGGCTGCAGCGACGGTGAGAAGAAGCTTGTTCATGATCACGCAAAATCCATCAATCTGGTCGAGTAACCGATGGATGCGATGACCTTCAGGTCGCGGTAAAGCGCTAAATGCTTGCTTCGGATGAGTAATTTATTGGCGTCACTCCGGCGGCAAAGACGTTTCGCGGCCGGCGGGTTCTGCGCGAATTCCTTCTTGGGGCGCCGGCCAATGGACCGGCCGGCGCCCCAAATGCCTATTTGGCGACGGCACGGCCAATGGCGATGATGATGCAGGCGCCGATGAAGCCGGCAATCAGATAGCCGATCCAGCCGCCGAAGGAGATGCCGAGAAGCCCGAAGACCAGGCTGGCGATGATCGCCCCGACAATGCCGAGAATGATGTTCATCAGCATGCCGGTGCCCGACTTCATGAACATGCTGGCCAGCCATCCGGCGACACCGCCGATGATGATGGCCGCGAGCCAACCTACCCCGTCAAAACCCATTTTTCCCTCCTCGCAGTTGAGTCTCTCAACACGATCAGGGTGGCACAGTGGACGGAAAAGGCAAGAAGCGTTCGGTTTGGGGGGTGGGACGGTGAGCGCGCGCCAATCGCGCTGGCCATTCGAGCATAGCTCTCATGGCCTTCTCCTCTAGGATCGTCCCACGGGGACGATCCTGCCCTTTGGGCACGCGTCGAAGTCTCGTGGCCTTCCTCACTCAAATCTCTCCACCGGAGAGATTTGTCCGTTAGGCGGAACGTTCAGAGTGCGCCACTCGACCATAGGTCTCGTGGCCTTCTTCGCTCAAATCTCTCCACTGGAGAGATTTGTCCGCTGCGCGGAACACTCAGAAGGGCCAGACAAGCATCAGGGCGGGGACGCCGACCAGCACCACCAGGAAGGAGAGCGGCAGGCCGAGGCGCCAATAGTCGCCGAAGCGATAGCCGCCCGGGGCCATGACCAGCGTGTTGCACTGGTGGCCGATGGGGGTGAGGAAGTCGCAGCCGGCGCCGATGGCAACGGCCATGAGGAAGGCCTCGGGCTGATAGCCGAGGCCAGTGGCGAAGGCGGCGGCGATGGGCGCCATCACCAGCACGGTGGCGGCATTGTTGAGGAAGGGGGTTACGGCCATGGCGGCGACCATGATCAGGGCCAGGGCGCCCCAGCCGGGCAGGGTGACGGCGGTGGCGGTAAGCCAGGCGGCCACCACATCGGTGCCGCCAGTGGCCTGCAGGCTTTCGGACACCGGGATCAGGCAGGCCAGCATGACCAGGATGGGGCCATCGACCTGATTATAGACCTCGCGGAGCGGCAGGGCGCCGGTGAGAATCATGACGGCCGCTGCCGCGAAAAAGGCCGGTGCGACCGGCACCAGGCCCAGTGCGGTGGCTGCCATGGCGGCCAGGAGGATGCCAAGCGGCAGGAGGCCATTGCGAATCTGGCCCAGCCGCAGGCCACGCTCGACCAGGGGCAGGCAGTCCCACTCGCGTAGCAGTTCGGGGATGCGCTTGAGATGCCCCTGCAGCAGGATGACGTCGCCGTTCTGGAAGCGGATTTCGCCGAGGCGCTTGGTGAAACGCTGGTCGCGGCGAGAAATGGCGAGGAGGTTGAGCCCGGTGCGATCGAACAGGGTCAGCTCCTGGGCGCTGGCGCCGATCAGCCCCGAGCTTTCCCCGATAATGGCTTCGATGACCCCGATATTGCCGCTGTCGCGCGAGGCCGCGCCGCGCCGCTCGGCAAAGGACAGGCCGGTCTGGCTGACCATCTTGTCGAGCGCTTCGGGATCGCCCTCGATCAGGAGGATGTCACCGGCGCGCAGGGTCGCGTCGGGCAGGGGGGTGCGGCGACGGCCCGAGGCGCTGACAATGCCGGTGACCATGGCGGCGCCATCGGCGGCCGACTGCAATTCGCCCACCGTCTTGCCGATGGCAGTGCTGTCGGGGAGCACATGGGCTTCGGTGGTGTAGTTCTTGATCTCGATGGCCTTGTCCATGCCGCTCTCCTCGCGGCGGCGCTCGGGGAGCAGCCAGTAGAAAAAGGCAAGGAAGACCACGCCGACCGCGGCCAGGATGGCGCCCACCGGAGTGAAGTCGAACATGGTGAAGGCGGTGCCGGTCAATTCCTGGCGCACACCGGAGACGATGATGTTGGGCGAGGTGCCGATCTGCGTCATCAGCCCGCCCAGGAGCGAGCCGAAGGCCATGGGCATCAGGAACATGGAGGGCGACACGCTGGAACGCCGCGCCATCTGGAAGGCGATCGGCATCATGATGGCCAGGGCGCCGATATTCTTGACGAAGGCCGAGAGCACGGTGACGATGGTCACCAGCACGATGAGCTGCATGCGGGGGCTGGAGAGGCGCGGCAGATAGCGGCGAATAGCCAGCTCCATGATGCCCGAACGCGCCACCGCGGCGCTGACGACCAGCGCACTGCCCACGATGATGACGATGTCATTTGAGAAGCCGGAAAAGGCGCGCTCTGCCGGCACGATCCCCACCAGGAGGGCCGCGAGAAGGGCGCACACGGCGACCAGATCGTAGCGCCAGCGCCCCAGGATGAAGGCGACCATCATGCCCGCAATGATCAGAAATGCGAGCACTTGCGGGGTCGTCATGAGCTGCTCCGTTGCCGTGGACCTTGATAACGCGGCCTGGCCACAATAGTCGCACTTCGCGCGGAATATAGACCAAGCCCGGTTCCACCCGCGAGGGGGCTATGGCAAAAAGTTCTGAAACGGGAGGGTTGCAATGGCACGTCTGATCACCACGCTAGGCGCATTCGAGCGCCATCAACTGGGGCTGATCCTGCCGCATGAGCATGTGTTCGTGGATCTCAGGACCCCCGACCAGCCGGGCTATGCCGAGGCCGACCCGGATGATGTGGTGCGGTTGATGGCCCCGCAGATCGAGGCCATCAAGGCGCAGGGCGTGACGGCGCTGGTGGAATGTTCCACCGGTGGGGTGGGGCTCAGGGTCGATATCGACCTTGCCGTCTCGCGCGCCACAGGCTTTCCGATCGTGGTGCCCACCGGCAATTATCGCGAGCCCTGGATACCCGATTGGGTGGCGCGGGCCAGCGAGGCGGAGCTGGAAAGCTGGATGCTGGGACATCTCACCAGGGGTGTCGATGATACCGGGGTCGTTGCCGCCTGGATCAAGGTCAGTGCCGGCGATGACGGCATCACGCCCCTCGAGACGCGCATCCTGCGCGCGGCGGCCCGCGCTTCAGCGCAGACGGGGGCACTAATCGGCTCGCACACGATCAGGGGCCGGGTGGTCATGGACCAGCTCGACATCATCGAGGCCGAGGGCGGATCGGCAAACCGGTTCCTGTCGATCCATAGCCAGGCCGAGAAGGACTTCGGCCTCAACCGCGCGGTCGCCGAGCGCGGCGCCTGGATCGAGTATGACCATGTCGGCCGGGACCCGGACGAAGAGGTGCTGCCGCTGGTGATGAAGGCGCTGGAAGCGGGGCTCGGGAACCAGCTGCTGCTCAGCCACGACCTTGGCTGGTATGACCCCGCCAAGCCGGGGGGCGGCACGCCGCGGCCCTATACGCATCTGGTAAACTGGCTGCTGCCGGCGCTGGCAGAGGCGGGGGTGAGCGCGGAGATGATCACGCGATTGACGCACGACAACCCGTTCGACGCGTTTGCGCGCTAGGGAATTGGGGCACAACGGTGCTGGGCCGTGGGCCCCACCCCACCCTCAATCCCTCCCCATCAAGGGGAGGGATGCGCCAGACCGGGATGCCAATGCTCATCGTCTCCCTCCCCCTTGTGGGGAGGGACCAAGGGTGGGCGTTCGGGGAGATTCCCCCGCAACTGTCTGAGGCTCAGCCCTTCGCGGGCTCGGCGAAGAGATCGTATTCGTCGTTGTCGGTGACCACGACCGAAACAATGTCGCCGATCTTGATGCCGTCGGCCTTGTCGACAATGACCTGGCCGTCGATCTCGGGCGCGTCCCATTTGGAACGGGCGATGACGCGGTTTTCCTCCGGGCGGACGTCGTCGACGATGACGTCGATGGTGCGGCCGACCTTCTTCTGCAGCTGGTGGAAGGAGACGTTCTGCGCCACTTCCATCAACTGGGCGAAGCGCTCTTCCTTGACTTCGTCCGGCACGACGCCGTCGAGCTCATTGGCGGTGGCGCCGGTAACGGGCTCGTATTTGAAGCAGCCGGCGCGATCGATTTCGGCTTCCTCGATGAAGTCGAGCAGCATTTCGAAATCTTCGTCGGTCTCGCCGGGGAAGCCGACGATGAAGTTGGAACGTACTGTCAAATCCGGGACCTGGCGCTTCCAGTCGAGGATGCGATTGAGGGTCTTTTCCTGGTGCGCCGGGCGGCGCATGGCTTTCAGCACGTTCGGCGACGCGTGCTGGAAGGGAATGTCGAGATAGGGCAGGACGAGGCCTTCGGCCATCAGTTCCATGACCGGATCGACATGGGGATAGGGATAGACATAGTGCAGGCGCACCCAGGCGCCCAGCTCACCCAGTTCCTTGGCGAGGTCATAGAACTTGGCCTTGACCTCGCGGCCGCGATATTTCGACGTCGCATATTTGATGTCGAGGCCGTAGGCGCTGGTGTCCTGGGAGATGACCAGCAGTTCCTTGACGCCGGAGCGGATGAGGCCCTCGGCTTCCGAGAGAATGCCGGCGGCCGGGCGCGAGGCGAGGTCGCCGCGGATCTGGGGGATGATGCAGAAGGAGCAGCGATTATTGCAGCCTTCGGAAATCTTCAAATAGGCGTAGTGGCGCGGGGTGAGCTTCAGGCCGCTTTCGGGGACCAGGTCCACGAATTTGTTGGGCACGGGCGGCAGGTGCTCATGCACGGCCGAGACCACGCTTTCATATTGATGCGGGCCGGTAATGGCGAGGACGCTCGGATGGGTCTCGCGGATCAGTCCTTCCTCGACGCCGAGGCAACCGGTAACAATGACGCGACCATTCTCGTTGAGCGCTTCGCCAATCGCCTCAAGGCTTTCCTGCTTGGCGCTGTCGAGAAAACCACAGGTATTGACGAGCACGACATCGGCGCCGGCATAGTCGCGCGAGAACGAATAGCCCTGGGCGCGCAGGGTGGTCATGATGCGTTCGCTATCGACGAGGGCCTTGGGACAGCCGAGGCTGACGAGACCGATTTTGGGCGCCTGGGTCATGCGCGTCATGTGTCCGGTGCTGGAGAGGATGGCGCGTCATACAGAAACTTGGGCGGTTACGCAATGTGACCGACCGGCAACTGTGGCGCAGCAGCTTTGCATTTATTCGTGAACACATGAACGTGACTGTTTGTTTTGCGCGAACAGCGCGTGCGTTGATTGGCGGGTTTCGGCTTGTGGAACCGCGGGTTAGGTCCTTTCGCCTGTTTGACGCCCTTCGGCGCAGCAAGAAGGAAACTCCATGACCGACCGTCTCTCCGCATACGCGCCGCAGGCCCTGTCCGTGCTGCGCATCATCGCCGCCCTGCTGTTCCTTGCCCATGGCACGCAGAAGCTGATGGGCTTTCCGTCGGCAGAATTCGCGCCGCCCATGTTCTCGATCTTCTGGTTTGCCGGCGTGATCGAAATCGTCACCGGCATCCTGATCGGGATTGGCCTGTTCACCCGCCCCGCCGCGTTCATTGCCTCGGGGACCATGGCCGTGGCCTATTGGATGGTGCACGCGCCGGGCAACTTCTTCCCCACCAACAATGGCGGCGACGCCGCGATCCTGTTCTGCTTTGTCTTCCTGTTCCTGGTCTTTGCCGGCCCGGGCGTGTGGAGCGTCGAGAAGAAGTAGGTTCTTCTGACCGGGCGCGATGCCGCTCCCTCCCTCTCAAAGGGGGGAAGTCGAAGGACCTGATAAGAAAAAGGCCGCTCAGTGGGCGGCCTTTTTGTTGGTCACGTCATGGTCTTGGGTGGTGTGCGTTTGGCGGTGCGGCGGGGCTTGTGGGTTTCGCCCGGCTTGGTGGCCGGTTCGCGGGGCGCCTCGGTGGCCGGCGGTATATGCGGGACCGGTTCGGTGGCCGGGGTGATGTATTCATCCGCCTCGGCGAAGTCACGTTCCTCGCCTTCCTCGGCCAGATCGCGGATGGCGTCGCGCACTTCATCGAGCAGCGAGGCGGAATAGCGCGAGCGCTGCACGGTGTCGCCGGTGTTCTCGTGGCTCTTGAACCAGACCAGCAGAGCCTCGCAGCCGATGCGCAGGCCGACCAGCGAGAGCAGGCCGAAGACGAGGATTTCGAGCAGGCCCCAGAGGCCGTCGCCAAAGCCGGTGCCGAAGCGGAAGAAGAAGTGGCTGATGGCCCAGAGCAGGATGCTGGCCAGGCCCAGTGCATAGAAGATGGGGACCAGTTTCGGCGACAGGATCGAATCGAGGCGGAACAGGGTCTGGCGCGTCAGCAGGCGCTTGAGATCGTCCAGGGTCATTTCAGGCTCCTCGAATCCTAGGTCTGATTGGCAAATTGGTCGGCTGGGGCCGCAATGGCAAGGCTGGTCGGCCCGAAAAGCGCCTCGAAGCGGGCGCGCAGCACCGAATCGACCTCGGGCAGGGTCAGCAGCAGGCCCAGATCCTCGAAGGAGGTGACGCCCTGGTCGGTGATGCCGCAGGGGACGATGCCGTCATAATGGGACAGATCGGGCGACACATTGAGCGAAATGCCGTGGAAGGTGACCCATTTGCGGACCCGCACGCCGATGGCAGCGATCTTGTCCTCGCGGGCAAGGCCTTTGTCGGGGCGGGGTACCCAGACGCCGACGCGGCCCTCGCGGCGCTCGCCGCTAATATTGTGGGCGTCGAGCGTGTCGATGACCCATTGTTCGAGCCCCTGGACGAGGCAGCGGATGTCGCGGCCGCGCTTTGTCAGGTCGAGCATGACATAGGCCACGCGCTGGCCGGGGCCGTGATAGGTGTATTGCCCGCCGCGCCCGGCCGGATAGACCGGAAAGCGCGGGTTGAGCAGGTCTTCGGGGCGCGCCGAGGTGCCAGAGGTATAAAGCGGCGGGTGTTCGAGCAGCCAGACCGCCTCGGGCGCTTCGCCGGCAGCGATGGCGGCGACGCGCGCATCCATCATTGCGAGCGCCGTTTCGTAGTCGAGCGGCGCCTCGAAAATCCGCCACTCCACCGGCTGAGCGTCCGCACGATGCAGTTTCGCGCCGATTTGGCACGCCTCGTTCACGTCTGTTAACACTTCCATAACCAGCCCTGGCCGAATTTGAGGGGGATACGAATCCGTGGCGCATGGCGCCGGACCCGGGACCCATCCTTATCTATGAACACCCTGGACAATATTGAAGTCGATATCACGGTCGAACTGGGCGCGACCACCGTGCCTATCCACCACATGCTGCGCATGGGGCGCGGCGCGGTGATCGAACTGGATGCGACCGAGCACGATCCGCTGCGCATCTATGCCAACAACACGCTGATCGCCAAGGGCGAGGTCAATGTGGAAGAGGGGCATTTGCGGGTCTTCGTCACCGAGAAGGTGCTGCGTTTCGGATAGGGGCACAGAGCCGGTTTGCCGGCCTGATGGTGACATCTCCACAGGGACGGGAAAATTCCCGATTATCCGCTTGTGGTTATCCAAGAGCTTTGCTACACCCCCACTCGCTTCGGGGCCCCGGCACCGAAGCTTCTACCACACTCGTGCGGTCGTGGCGGAATTGGTAGACGCGCAGCGTTGAGGTCGCTGTGCCGCGAGGCGTGGAAGTTCGAGTCTTCTCGACCGCACCAGTCATCTTCGGGATGACAAAACAAGAAGCTGCCGCAAGGCGGCTTTTTTGTTGTCTGGCTGCTAAAGCGGGGTTTGCTGATGTTGCAGCAGCCGCCATCCCTCTCCGGTTTCGAAATAGGTCGAGGTGCAAAGCGCCTCATAGGGCGCAGAATTTGGGCGTTGAGCGCTGGCGCGATAGGCGAGTGACAGGACGCCGGGGGCGGGACGGGCCTCGGCGCGGTCCGACATCGATACGGATTGCCAGCGCGGCGCGTGCCGCAGACTTTCCACGATTTCCGCGTTTCGCATGATGCCCATGGGCGCAAAGACCATTAGGCAATCGTCGGCCATGATACGCTCGAAGGCATCGGCGCCTTCAAGCCACAAGGCCTCTTCGGTCGTCCAGAGACTGTTCATGCCACATTCTCCCGTTTCGGGACGAACACAGGTGGTGGCTGTTCGGTTCCGGGATCAGGCGTTGACCCTGTCACGCACCTCCACCTTAGGCACCCTGAACCCCATGGCGATCCAGGCAGCGAGGAGCTTTGCGTAAAAACCGGCGGTGACCATGCCGCCCGAGGGCAGGGAATCATCGAGGGTGGTGCCTTCGGGAACATCGCCGGTCTGGGTGCGAATCTCCATCTGTGGGCGCTGGGCTTCTGGCCAGAGGCCGGCGAAGAGGCTGAGCCAGTGGCCGCCCTGGAATTCGGTGAAGACCGGCGTGTTGCAGCAGATGGTGACGACGCGGCGCGTGGGAGCCGAATCGTTCAAACGGAATTCGGCGAGATTGGCGGTGCCGTCGGGGAAGCGGACACGATCCTTGCGATAGAGGATGTAAGGCACGCCGCCGCTTGCATCGGTCAGCGGAAAGGCCGGGGGCAGGGCGGAAAGGCGTTGCGCGGCCGTGCGGCACGACGTGCAGTGGCATTCGGCGGTAATCAGCGGCGCGCCCGTTACCTCGATGTGGAACTGGCCGCATTGGCAGGCGAGGGTGGTGGTTTGCACCATGGTCGGCTTTCCCTTTCGTCAGGTGTCGATGCTCTGGTGACGTGCGGGCATTGCTGGTTTCGACACGATGGCGGCGATTGCCGGACCCGGCAAGGCCGGGCGCGCGATGTTCAAACGAACCTTGTCCACAAGCAAAGCGCGCCGTCATCGAACGGTCACCGAACCTTCAAGTGAACGTCAAGCAGGCTCACTAGAGGGAGCGGGCAGGCCGATGCCCCAGCGGGATGGCGGCTTGTGCGCCCAAGGTTTCGGTTTGTTTCGGACGGTTTCGTCTCTCCGTTGCCGGCGCTCACACCAAAACAGGTCTGGCTGGAGCCGGGCGCCCCGTTTCGGGTTCGCGCCGGCCCATTGGGAGACAAAGATGAAGACTTTGAACCGCGTGGGCCTTGCTGCCCTTTCGCTGATGCTTTCCACGTCGGTGGCCTTTGCCGCGACCGAAGTGACCTGGTGGCACGCCATGGGTGGCGAACTGGGCACCAAGCTCGAGGAAATCGTCGCCGGCTACAATGCCAGCCAGTCCGACTATGTCGTGACCCCGGTCTACAAGGGCTCCTATGCCGAGACCATGACCGCCGCCATCGCCGCCTTCCGCGCCGGTGAGCAGCCGGAAATCGTGCAGGTCTTCGAAGTGGGCACCGGCACGATGATGGCCGCCAAGGGCGCTGTCTATCCGGTCTACCAGCTGATGGCCGACATGGGCGCCGAATTCAATCCGGCCGACTACCTGCCGACCGTCGTCGGCTACTACACCGACACCGAGGGCAACATGCTCTCCATGCCGTTCAACTCCTCGACCCCGATCCTCTACTATAACAAGACCGCCTTCGAGAAAGCCGGCCTTCACCCGAACACCCCGCCGGCCACCTGGGAAGACCTGGAAGCCTATTCGCGCAAGATCATGGAATCGGGCGCGGCCAGCTGCGGCTTCACCACCGGCTGGATTTCCTGGGCGCAGTTGGAAAACTTCTCGGCCTGGCACAACCAGCCCATCGGCACGCTCGAAAACGGCTTTGGCGGCCTCGACACCGAGCTGACCGTCAACGGCCCGCTGCAGGTCAAGCACTGGGAAAACCTCAAGAAGTGGCAGGACGAGGGCGTGTTCTCGTATGGCGGCCCGGGTGGCGGCGCTGACGCTCCGGCCACGTTCTATACGGGCGAATGCGCCATGTACATGAACTCCTCGGCCTCGCGCGCCGGCGTGCTGGCCAATGCCAAGGACTTCGAGGTCGGCTTCGGCATGCTGCCGCACTATGCCGATGTGCAGCCGCAGAACTCGATCATCGGCGGCGCCACGCTGTGGGTGCTGCAGGGTGCGGACGAGGCCCAGTACAAGGGTGTCGCCGACTTCTTCACCTACCTGTCCTCGCCCGAAGTGCAGGCGGGCTGGCACCAGTTCTCCGGCTATCTGCCGATCACCCAGGCTGCCTATGAGCTGGGCCAGAGCCAGGGCTATTACGAAGCCAATCCGGGCTCGGACGTGGCCATCAAGCAGATGACCCTCAATCCGCCGACCGAGAACTCCAAGGGCCTGCGTTTCGGCAATTACGTGCAGATCCGCGACGTGATCGACCAGGAATTCCAGGCGCTGCTGTCGGGCGACAAGTCGGCCCAGCAGGCTCTCGATGACCTCGTCAGCCGCGGCAACCAGATGCTGCGCGACTTCCAGGCCGCCAACCAGTAAGGCGCCTCACAAATGATCGGGCAGGGCTGCGATGCGGCCCTGCCCATTTGTCTCATCGGGGACCTAAACGTTCCCGCGGATCGGGTCGATGGATACCAAACGCACAGTCTTTCCCGCCAAGGGGCTGCCCTATTTGCTGGTGGCGCCGCAGCTGATCATCACGCTTCTGTTTTTCATCTGGCCGGCCGGCCAGGCGGTCAAATCGTCCTTTGAACGGGAAGACCCGTTCGGCCTGTCGACCAGCTTCGTGGGCCTGCTGCACTATGCGCGGCTGTTCCAGGAACCGGCCTATCTGGCCTCGATCGGTCGCACGGCAGTGTTCGCCCTTGCGGTAACTGCGGTGTCGATGGGCCTGGCGCTGATCCTGGCCGTGGCGGTGAGCCGGCTGGTCCGTTCGGCGACCGCCTATTCGACCATGCTGCTCTGGCCCTATGCGGTCTCGCCGGTGGTGGCGGGCATATTGTGGTGGTTCCTGTTCAATTCCTCCACCGGCATCCTGCCCTATATGCTGAGCTTTTTCGGCGTCGACTGGGACCACCAGCTCAACGGCACGCATGCGATGATCCTGATCATCGTGGCGGCGAGCTGGAAACAGATTTCCTACAATTTCCTGTTCTTTCTCGCGGGTTTGCAGTCGGTTCCTCAATCGCTCAACGAGGCGGCGGCGATCGACGGGGCAGGGCCGTTCAAGCGCTTCTGGACCATCGTGTTCCCGCTGCTCTCGCCGACCACCTTCTTCCTGATGATCGTCAATCTCAATTACACCATGTTCGACACCTTCGGCGTGATCGATGCCACCACGGCCGGCGGGCCGAACCAGGCCACCAATACGCTAGTCTACAAGGTTTATACCGATGGCTATATCGGGCTCAATCTCGGCTCGAGCTCGGCCCAGTCCGTCATCCTGATGCTGTTCGTCATCGTGCTCACCGTCATCCAGTTCCGCTACGTGGAACGCCGGGTGCAGTATTAGGAGGGCCGGAACAATGGTCGAAAATCGTCCCTGGCTGACTTTCCTCACCCATGCCGTGCTGATCCTCGGCGTGATCATCGTGGTCTTCCCGGTTTATGTGGCGCTCATCGCCTCCACCCATGGCCCCTTCGCCATGGGCTCGGGCCGCATGCCCCTGCTGCCCGGGGACCAGCTCTGGGCCAATGTGGTCGAGGTGGTGACCGAGACCCGCCGCGGCGTGGCCCCGTTCTGGCTGATGGCGTGGAATTCGCTCTGGATGGCGGTGATCATCACGGTGGGCAAGATCGCCATTTCCATCATCTCGGCCTATGCCATCGTCTATTTCCGCTTTCCGGGGCGGGTGCTGGCCTTCTGGCTGATCTTCATCACCCTGATGCTGCCGGTCGAGGTGCGCATCATCCCCACCTTCGCGGTGGTGGCCAATCTGGGGCTGCTCAATTCCTATCTGGGCCTGACCATCCCGCTGATCGCCTCGGCGACTGCGACCTTCCTGTTCAGGCAGTTCTTCATGACCATTCCGGATGAGCTGATGGAAGCCGCCCGCGTCGATGGGGCCGGGCCGATGAAGTTCTTCCGCGATATCCTGCTGCCCCTGAGCCGTACCAATATCGCCGCGCTCTGCGTCATCCTCTTCATCTATGGCTGGATGCAATATCTCTGGCCGCTGCTGGTGACCACCGATCCCAATTATTACACGCTGATGATGGGCGTGAAGCGCATGGCGGCCGTTCAGGATGCCGACCCGCAGTGGAACATCATCATGGCGGCCGTGGTCATGGCCATGCTGCCCCCCATCCTCATCGTCATCTTCATGCAGCGCCTGTTCGTCAAAGGCCTGGTCGAAACGGAGAAATAAGAACAATGGCAAGCATCGACCTGAAACAAGTCCGCAAGGTCTATCCCGGCAATGTCACGGCGATCCACGCGCTCGACCTGTCCATCGAGGATGGGGAGCTGGTGGTGCTGGTGGGGCCGTCGGGCTGCGGCAAGTCCACTTTGCTGCGCATGATCGCCGGGCTCGAGACCATTACCGATGGCACGATTTCCATCGGTTCGGACGTGGTGAACCGCAAGGAGCCGGCGGAGCGAGACATCGCCATGGTGTTTCAGAACTACGCGCTCTACCCGCATATGAGCGTGCGGCAGAACCTGGAATATGGTCTCAAGAATCGCGGCACGCCGCGCGACGAGATCGACCGGCGGGTGACCGAAGCGGCGCGGGTGCTCGAGATCACGCCCTTTCTTGATCGCAAGCCGCGCCAGCTGTCGGGCGGGCAGCGGCAGCGCGTGGCCATGGGCCGTGCCATTGTGCGCCAGCCCAAGGCGTTTTTGTTCGACGAACCGCTTTCCAATCTCGATGCCAAGCTGCGCGGGCAGATGCGCATCGAAATCCGCCGGCTGCAGCGGAGCCTCAAGACCACCAGCGTCTATGTGACCCATGATCAGCTCGAAGCCATGACCCTGGCGGACCGGCTGGTGGTGATGAATGGCGGGCGCATCGAGCAGGTCGGAAGGCCGATCGAGCTCTATGACCGGCCGGCTTCGCTGTTCGTGGCCGGCTTCATCGGCTCGCCGCCGATGAACCTGATCCCGGTGGAAACGCTGGCGAAAGCGGCGGCTTCGGCGCTGCCCGCATTGCCGGCCGGCACCGATATTATCGGCATTCGTCCCGACCAGGTCGTGATGGACGGCGGCGAGGGCATCGCCCTCAGCGGGACTGTGGAGCTGATCGAGCCGGTGGGTGGTGAAAGCCATCTCTATGTGCGGGTCGAGGGCATCGAGCAGGCCCTGGTCGCCGTGCAGCAGGGCCGGGCCAGCGTGGGCGAGGCCGATCAGGTCGCGTTTGTGCTGCCGCTGGCGGCGCTGCACGGCTTCAACCGCGAGAGCGGGCTGCGGGTCGATCTGCGCTAGTCGACGTCCCTTTTGAGCCTGTCCGGCGCCACATATTCCCAGGCGTCGTGCAGGCGCAGGGACAGTTCCTCATCGGCAATGCGGCCCAGATCGATCAGCATGGTGTCGCGCCCCACATGCTGCTCGGTCTCGAAATAGAGATCGGGCGAGATGTCCATCAGCAGCACTTTCTGGTGACGGGGACAGGCCAGGACCAGGGTGACCGGGTCGTGGATGATCGCAAAGGGGGTGTCACCGATTGCCAGCGCCGGGGCACCATCCACGGCAGATTGGGTGACATCGGGCAGTCCGCGCTCGGTCACAAGGCGGACCAGCCGGGCAAAGGCGGGTTTGCGGTCGTTGGTCTCGGTCATTGGCGCGCCCTCCGGCTGGAGAAAAAGCCTCATCGCCACTCTGGCGCACAGGCCGACGATTGGCTACATGCTTGTCTTGCCCCTGAAACCCCCAGGACACGCAAAGGGCTCCCGATGAGCGACGATTTTGATATGCCGCCCGGCCACGACACCGGGAATGACATCGACGTGTTCCGCGATGCGGAAGGCCGGATCAGTGCGCTCTGGCTGGAGCGGTTGCGCGCCTTCATCGATGCGGGCCGGGGCGAAGACGTCGCGCTGGTCATGGAGCCTCTGCATCATTCCGATGTCGGCGATGTGCTCGAGCAGCTCGACGCCGAGGAGCGCCTCGCCCTGGTGCGGGCGCTGGGAGACAAGTTCGACTTCTCGGCCCTGACCGAGGTGGACGAGAGCATCCGTCTCGACATCATGGAAGCGCTGCCCAATGCCGACATTGCGCGCGGCGTGGCGGAACTCGACAATGACGATGCCGTCTTCCTGCTCGAGGATCTCGAACAGGAAGACCGGGACGAGATTCTCCAGGCGCTGCCCACCTTCGAGCGGTTGTCGCTGAAGCGAAGCCTCGATTTTCCCGAGGAATCGGCCGGGCGGCGCATGCAGACCGATTTCATTGCCATTCCGCCCTTCTGGACGGTGGGGCAGGTGATCGACTATCTGCGCTCCGAAAAGGACCTGCCGGACGAATTCTACCAGCTCTATGTGGTCGATGCCGCCTATAAGGTGCTGGGCACGCTGCCACTGGACCGGTTTCTGCGCGCGCCGCGCGCGACCAAGATCGACAGCATCATGAACACCAATCTGGTGCTGGTCAAAGCCGACGAGGACCAGGAGGAAGCGGCGCGCAGCTTCGAGCGCTATGACCTTGTCGAGGTCGGCGTGATCGATGAAAGCGAGCGCCTGGTCGGCGTGCTGACCATCGACGACATCGTGGACGTGATTCACGAGGAAGCGGACGAGGACATCAAGCTGCTCGCCGGCGTGGGCGACGAGGACGTGTCGGACACCACGGTGGACACGGTGCGCAGCCGCGTGCCCTGGCTGGTGGTGAACCTGTTCACGGCGGTCATGGTCAGCTTCGTCATCGGCCTGTTCAACGCCACAATCGAGCAGATGGTGGCGCTGGCCGTGCTGATGCCCATCGTCGCCTCGATGGGCGGCAATGCCGGGGCGCAGACCATGACGGTGACCGTCCGCGCGCTGGCGATGCGCGAACTCGATGGCGGACGTCTCCGGCGGCTCATTCGCCGCGAGATGGTGGTGGGGGTGGTCAATGGCGTCATCTTCGCCATCCTGATCGGGATCGTGACCGCGGTCCGCTATGGCAATGTGCAGCTCGGCATCGTCATCGGGCTCGCCATGGTGATCAACATGATCGTGGCCGGGACCTTCGGAATTCTTATTCCACTGACCCTGGACCGGCTGAAGGCGGACCCGGCGATCGCCTCGGCGGTGTTCGTGACCACTGTCACCGATATCATTGGTTTCTTTGCCTTTTTGGGCATTGCCGGGCTCTGGTTCGGTCTGTTCTGAGGGGGCGCGGCGCAATTTCCACAGCTGTGGAGTGTTGCAGTTTGGTCGCTTGCTTCCCATCTGCCGGACAGCTAACGATTCATTACCGGCGCAAGAGGTGCTTCGTTTCCGCACAAGGAAACAGGCAATGAGGGCCGGTGTGGACGACTGACAAGGAGCGATCTATGCGCAGTCAAACCAAGACCAATGCCTGGCAGACCATGAGCTGGGCGCTGGTATGCCTCGTATCCCTGGGGCTGGTTTTCTCCGTGGTTGCTGGTGTGTAGAAACACACTGGAGTTTTTCACTACAGAAGGTTTAAACGAAGGGCGCCCGGCCACTGGGCGCCCTTCTTTCTTGGAACGAGGCCAGTGTGATGAAGCTTCTGATCGGGAACCGGAACTATTCGACGTGGTCCCTGCGGCCCTGGCTGGTGCTGCGGCATTTCGAGATCCCGTTCGAGGACGAAGTGCTGCAATTGTCGGGTCCGGGCTGGCGGGAAAACCTGGCTGCCCGCTCGCCCACCGGCAAGGTGCCGGTGCTGATCGATGGCGACCTGGTGGTGCCCGAGACCATCGCCATCTTCGAATTTCTGGCGGACAGTTTTCCCGACAGGGCCATCTGGCCGAAGGACCGAGCCGACCGGGCGCTGGCGCGCGCTGCGGCCGCGGAAATGCATGCCGGCTTTGCTGGGCTGCGCAGCCACGCGCCGATGAATTTGCGCGCCACCCATCCGGGCAAGGTGGATCTCGACGCCGTGCGCAAGGATCTGCACCGGGTCGAAACGCTCTGGGGCGGGCTGCTGACGCGTTCGGGCGGGCCCTATCTGTTCGGCGCGTTCTCGGCCGCCGACGCCATGTTCGCGCCGCTGGCAACGCGGCTGCGGACCTATGACCTGCCCGTCTCGGACGTGGCGCAACGCTATGTCGAGGCGATCTACGCCCTTCCGGCCTTCCAGGACTGGCTCGCACAGGCCCTGCAGGAACCCTGGATTGTCGACGATGACGAGATCGACGTGATCCAGGGGCGGGTGGCGCCGGGAACCCTGGCATGATCCATATGGTGAAGCTCTGCGTTGGCGTGGCCAGCGTGGAGGAACTGGAGAGCTATCGCGACGAACGGGCTCACTGGTGGGGCGCGGACTATGGCGAGGACGTGCATGTGCACCGCACGCGCATGATGCCCAAGCGCGGCGCCGAGATGGAGGGCCAGGCCTCGATCTACTGGGTCATGTCCGGCACGATCTGCTGCCGGCAGCCTATCCTGCGGCTGGCGCCCTATACCGATGCCGAGGGCAAGGATTATTGCGACATCATCATGTCGCCCGAGATCGTGCGGACCGTGCCCTATCCCAAGCGGCCCTTCCAGGGCTGGCGCTATCTGCGGCCCGAGGATGCGCCGCCGGACATGGACGCGGGCGGCAATGACAATTCGGCGGAGATCGCGGCCGAGCTGGCGCGGATGGGGCTGATCTAGCTTCGAGGCGTTCCTAAGGACAAATCGCTCCAGTGGAGCGATTTGAGCCGAGAAGGCCATGAGAGCTGTGCTCGAATGGCGGTATCGCCGCCGAGGTCAACCAATACACGGTTCTGCCCTCGGACTTGATCCGAGG